>DASWEE010000115.1:0-28219 GCA_036394915.1 Gaiellaceae bacterium
CCGATCAGCTTCGGCTCCGTCCAGGGACGCCCGGTGAGGATCGCCCCGTACGGTGCGCGGCCCTTGTAGCCGGCCGAACGGTGATCGACGGGTAGCCGGCGGGCGTGCTCGTGAGCGCCGAGATCCCGCGAGAGGCGAGTACGGCGTCGAGGTTGTACCGGCCGAAGAGAGGTTTCAGCACTCTGGCGAACGGTATCTCAGAGGCTACGAGCGCGGATGAGCCCGGTCGTAGACGCGCCGCAAGCGCCGGCCGTCCACGTGGCTGTAGATCTGCGTCGTCGACAGCGAGCTGTGCCCGAGCAGCTCTTGGATCGTGCGGAGGTCGGCCCCGCCTTCGATCAGATGCGTGGCGAAGGCGTGCCGAAGCCGGTGCGGGTGCGGGAGCAGGCGCCGCAGGGTGCTCGTGTCGAGCCGGCGGCCCCTCGCCGAGAGGAAGAGCGCGTTCTCGGCGCCGCGCGCCAGTAAGGGACGGGCCTCGCGGAGGTAGCGCACGAGCCGGTACGCCGCCTCCTCGCCGAGCGGGACGATGCGCTCTTTCCCGCCCTTGCCCCGCACGTGCACGGTCTCCTGCTCGAAGTCCACGTCCGCGAGGTCGAGGGTGACGGCCTCCTGGGCCCGGAGGCCGGCCGAGTACACGAGCTCGACGAGCGCGCGGTTTCGCAGCGGAAGGGGTCCCTCCCCGTCCAGTCCTTCGATTACGGCTTCGACCTCTGCTGTCGTCGGAGCGTCCGGCAATCGCCTCCCCCTCCGCGGCGCCAGCGAGGCATCTGGCACGCGTGCGCTTCCGAGCGTGAAGCGCAGGAATGCCCGTACCGCCGCGAGCTTGCGCCCCACCGTGGCCGGTGCGAGCCGGCGAGGCTTCCGCCCCGGCCGCGCCGCTCCAAGCTCGGACACGTAAGCGGCGAGCGCCGCGACGTCCACGGTGTCCAGCGATTTCTGCTGGCGGCGAAGCCAGGCGTCGAACTCCTCGACGTCGACCCGGTATGCGCGCCGTGTCGAGTCCGAGAGCCCCGGGCTCGCGAGGAAACGCTCGATCTCGGGGCGCATGTCCATGGGGGACGATTCGCCGCCGCACCGCGATCTCTTCTACTTCAGGTGCCGCTCGAACCAGTCCAGGATGACCTCGAAGCGCGTCACCCGGTGCTGTGGCGAGCCTGACCGTGAGAGCTCGTGCCCTTCGTCCGGGAAGCGGACGAGCTCGACCTCGCGGCCGAGGAGGCGGAGGATCGCGAACAACTCCTCGGCGTTCACCACCGGGCAGCGCAAGTCGTCCTCGGAGTGGAGGATCAGCAGCGGCGTCGTGATCTCGGGGGCGTAGGTCGAGGGCGAGATCCGCAGGTAGGTCTCGGGGTCCTCGAACCAATGGGTGCCGACATAGGCCTTGAACCAAGCGCCGATGTCGCTCGATCCCGCCTCGGCGATGAAGTTGTTCACGGCCCGCTCCGAGACCGCCGCCTTGAACCGGTCCGTGTGGCCCACGATCCACGAGGTCATGAAGCCGCCGTAGGAACCGCCCAGCACACCCACGCGCTCGGGGTCGCAGAAGTCGAACCGGCGCAGCGCCTCGTCGACGACCGCCATCACGTCCTCGTAGTCGACCGTCCCCCAGCCGGGTCCGCCGTCGGCCGGGCCTCGGATCGCCCGGCCCCAGGCCTCGCTGTAGCCGGAGGATCCGCGCGGGTTCGAGTACACGACCGCGTAGCCCGCGCCGGCGAAGACCTGGAACTCGTCGAAGAACTTGTTTCCGTACTGCGTGAACGGGCCCCCGTGGACGCTGAGCAGCACCGGGTAGTGCCGGCCCTCCTCGAAGCCGGCCGGACGTACGACCCAGGCCTCCACCTCCGAGCCGTCCGGGGAGGTCGCCGTGAAGCGCTCGGGCTCGGAGAGCTCCCGGCGGCTGCGGAACGAATCGCTCAGCCGAGTGCTCTGACCGCCCGCGAGATAGAGCTCGGAGAACGTCGTCGGCGTGGCGGCCGTGTAGACCAGCTCCCCGCCGCGAACGTCGTAGCCGGTAACCCCGAGCTCACCCTCGACGAGCCGCTCGTGGCCGGAGCCGTCCGCCGCCGCCCGGTACACGTGGATGTTTCCGCCGTCCTCGACGCCGAAGACGATCGACTTTCCGTCCCACGCCGGCTCCCGCATCGGCGGATAGGGAGCGCAGTTACGGTCGAGCGCCTGCGTCAGGATGCGCGGTTCGCCTCCGTCGGCGCCGATCACGGCCACCTGCGTGTGGCGAGGGGCGTCGAAGATCCCCGGCGTGTACAGGTACGCGATCCGGGATCCGTCCGGAGACCAGGCCGGCGCCCCACAGTCCCCGTCCGAGCGCGTGAGCTTCGAGGGCCCGCCGCCGCTCGCCTCGACGACGTAGATGTCGGTGACGAGCTTGGTGTCCCAGTCCTCGTCGCGCGCGGAGGAGAAGACGATGCGCGAGCCGTCCGGCGACCACGACGGCGCGGAGCTCTCGTAGTCTCCGTGCGTGAGCTGGACCGGCTCGCTGGAGCCGTCGGCAGCCACGACGAACAGCTGCTGCCTGCGGTTGCCCGTCCAGCCTTCGTCGTCCAGCTTGAACCACAGCCGCTTGAATCGATGCGGAGGCCGGCGGGCTTCGTCCTCCTCGTCGTAGAGCGAATCGGGAACGCGCGACGAGAAGGCGAGCCGGGTGCCGTCCGGGGACCAGACCGGCTCCCGCACGCTCTCCTTCACGTCCGTCAAGCGCCTCGGCTCGCCGCCGGAGAGCGGCAGGACGTAGAGCTGCTTCTTCTCGCCAGCGCGGTTCGAGATGAACGCGAGCTCCGTCCCGTCCGGCGACCAGCGGGGCGCCGAGTCCTGCTTCTCGCCGGCCGTCAGACGGCGTGGTGTGGACGAGCCGTCGGCCGGCGCGAGGTAGATCGCGCTCCGGTACTCGTTCTCCTTCCGGTCGACGCGAGCGACGACGAAGGCGACCGTCTGGCCGTCCGGGGACAGCCGCGGGTCGGAGGCGGCAGCGAGCTCGTAGATGTCGTCGGGGGCCATTCCGGGCACGGCGTGCGTAGGATATGGCGGTCACGGCGGCCCTGCCGCCGCATTGCTTTCTCCCTTTCGCGGGTAAGGACAAGGACACGCAGATGGCGACGACGATCGAGCCGCGGAGCGCAGATCTCAGCGAGCACGGGCTGGAAGCCCGCGGCCGCGTGCACCGCAATCCGACCACCGCCCTCCTCTATATGCACACCCTTCGCCGAGAAGACGGCGTGCTCGCGGAGGGTGGGCCCCTGGTCGTCGATACCGGAGACCACACAGGGCGGTCGCCGTCGGACCGGTTCGTCGTGCGGGAGCCGGGATCCGAGTCGCGGATCGATTGGGGCTCCGTCAACCAGCCGCTCGAGGAGGAGCAATTCGACGAGCTGCGCGACAAGCTCGTCGCCCATCTCGAGGACCGCGAGCTCTACGTCATCGACGCCTTCGCCGGCGCGGATCCGGAGCACCGGCTTCCGCTTCGCGTGGTCACGGACAGCCCTTGGCATGCGCTGTTCGCCAAGACCCTCTTCATCGATCCCACGGACGAAGAGCTGGAGCAGCATCATCCCGAGGCGCTCGTCCTGCACGCTCCGGCGGTCGACGCCGACCCCGGGACCGACGGGACCGAGAGCGAGACGTTCATTGTCCTGCATCCGACGCGGGCCGAGGTGCTGATCGGCGGCACCTTCTACGCGGGCGAGATCAAGAAGTCGATCTTCAGCCTCATGAACGACCGGCTCCCGCTCGAAGGCGTCCTGCCGATGCACTGCTCGGCGAACGTCGACGACGATGGCCGGGTCGCGCTCTTCTTCGGCCTGTCGGGGACCGGGAAGACGACCCTGTCCGCCGACCCCGAGCGGCACCTGATCGGAGACGACGAGCACGGCTGGTCGGACGACGGCGTCTTCAACTTCGAGGGTGGCTGCTACGCGAAGGTGATCCACCTCTCGCCGGAGGCCGAGCCCCAGATCTTCAAGACGACGCACACCTTCGGGACCGTGCTCGAGAACGTAGTCGTGGACGAGGAGGGACGACCGGACCTCGACGACGACTCGAAGACCGAGAATACTCGCGCCGCGTACAAGCTCGAGCAGATCGAGAACGCTCTGCCCGCCAAGCGGGCCGGCCACCCGAATGCGGTCGTGTTCCTGACCGCGGACGCGTTCGGGATCCTGCCGCCGATCGCACGCCTCTCGCGCGACCAGGCGATGTTCTACTTCCTGTCGGGGTTCACGGCCAAGCTCGCGGGGACGGAGGTCGGCGTGACCGAGCCCCAGCCCACGTTCTCGGCCTGCTTCGGAGCACCCTTCCTCCCGCAGGCGCCTTCCGTCTATGCGGGAATGCTCGGCGACAAGCTGGATGAGCATCCGGGCGTACGCGTGTGGCTCGTCAACACTGGTTGGACCGGCGGCCCGTACGGCGAGGGAGAGCGGATGCCGATCCGGGCGACGCGCGAGCTGCTGCGGGCCGCGCTGAGCGGGGAGCTCGACGATGCCGACAACCGCCTCGACCCCGTGTTCGGATTCGAGGTGCCGCTGGAGGTGCCGGAGGTCGAATCGCTGCTGCTCGACCCGCGCTCGACCTGGCGGGATCCACAGGAGTACGACGAGAAGGCCCGGGAGCTTGCCCGGATGTTCCGCGACAACTTCGCACGGTTCACGGACGCCGATCCCGGCGTCGCGGCTGCCGGTCCGCACGTCTAGCGTTGGAAGCCGTCGTCTTCTGCGGGATCCAGGGCAGCGGGAAGACAGTCAGCTCAGTCGCGGGAGTCGAGGGCCAGCGCGACAGCCTCGTCGACGGTCAGCGCCTGGCCTTGCTCCCATGCCTTGGCAAAAGCAGCTTCGTCGAGCTGAGTGCGGATGGTGGTGAGCGTCTCCTCGTTCATCTCCGCGACCCCTGATCGCCTGGCGCCGATCTTCTCGCCCGCAGCCTCGAAGCTCGAGAGGAGCCGGGCGGCGGTCGCCGCTCTTCCCTCGAAGGCGAGGACGAAGGCCAAGCGGCAGAGGTCCACCGCGGTGTCGAGGAGATCGCCGAGATCGTGGTGGATGCGAAGGCTCGCCGTGAGCATCGAGAAGGCGTCCTCGACCCGGCCCTCGCCGACGGCAATCATGGCCAGCGCACCCAGCGTGCTCGCCTCGATGCGCTCGTTGCCCGTCGCCCGGGCCCGGCGAAGGTTGTCTTCGTGCAGTGCCCGTGCCCGTTCGCCGTCGCCGAGGCCTGCATACGTCGACGCCAGGTTGCGGGCCGCCAGCAGGGCCGAGTGCTCGTCGCCGAGCTCCCGGAAGCGTCGCACGCTCTCCTCGTTCAGCTGCTGCGCCCTTGCCAGATCGCCTTCGTTGCCGACGGCGGCGCCGAGCATGAACGTGGAATAGGCCGTGCCCCAGGCATCTCCGAGCTTACGGTGGAGCACGAGTCCCTCCTTGGCCCGAAGCCTCGCCGTCGCTGGATCTCCCGTGTTGACCGCCATAACGGCGGCTCCGTTGAGGGCTTTGGCGCGGACGGCCGTCGGACCCTCGTCGGCCTCGAGGGCGCTTTCGAGACGACGGCGGCCTTCCGTCAGGTAGCCCCTCAGATACCAGAACCGCCACAGTGCCCCTGCCAACCGCAAGGCAAGCTCGCTCTCCCCTGCCGCCTCGAGCCGGTCCAGGGCGGCTCGGAGGTTGTCGTGCTCCTTCTCCAGCCGGTCGAGCCAGTCCCCGGGGCTCCCGCGCAGGTTCGGCTCCGCCTCTTCCGCGAGCGCCAGGAAGTGCTCTACGTGGCGCCGTCCGAGTTCCTCTGCCTCGCCCGACTCCTCGAGCCGCTTGGAAGCGTAATGCCGGATCGTCTCCAGCATCGCGAACCTCGGATTCTCGTCCGTCCCCTCCAGCCGCACCAGGCTCGCGTCGATGAGCGACGCAAGCCCGTCGACGACGTCGAGGTCATCCCTGCAGACGCTCTCCGCCGCCTCGAGGGTGCATCCTCCCGCGAACACGGCGAGCTGCAGGAACAGGCGCTGCTCCTCCGGCTCGAGCAGGTCGTAGCTCCAGTCGATCGTGGCGCGGAGGGTGCGCTGGCGCTCAGGTGCGGCCCGCGTGCGGCCTTTGAGCACCTTCAGACGGTGGTCGAGGCGCTTCCGTAGGGCCGCCGGGGGCAGCACGCCGACCCGCGTGGCGGCCAACTCGATCGCGAGCGGCAAACCGTCGAGGGCTTTGCAGATCTCCGCGACCGAGCGTGCGTTCCCGGCCGTGACGGCGAACTCCGGCCGGATCGCCCGTGCGCGCGACGCGAACAGTGCGACCGAGTCGAATTGGAGGATGCGATCGACGTCGTCGGCGCCGTCCGGCGTCTCGAGCGGGGAAACTGGGTAGATGCGCTCCGCGGAGAGGCGGAGCGGGGCGCGGCTCGTCACCAGCGCTTTCATCGGGGGCGCGGCCGCGCCGATCTTGGCGACCGCCGGCGCGGCCTCGAGCAGGTGCTCGAAGTTGTCGAGCACGAGCAGGACCGGACGGTCGCGCATGCGGTCCGCGAGAGCGGTGAGCGTTTCGTCGCTCGTCTCGCGGACTCCGAGTGTCCGTGCAACCGTCGGCAGGACGAGGTCGGGATCCGCCAGCGGGGCGAGATCGACGAAGAAGACTCCGTCGGCGAAGTCGTCGAGAAGCTCGGCCGCGACCTGTACGGCGAGCCGCGTCTTGCCCGCTCCTCCCGCGCCCGTCAGTGTGACGAGCCGGACATCCGGCCGGCTGAGCAGGTCCATCACCTTCCGGATCTCGTGTTCGCGACCGACGAGCGGGGTTGGCTGCAGCGGAAGGTTCGTCGACAGCGTCTCGAGACCACGTGCCGGCGGGAACTCCGTTTCGAGTCCCGGCGCGAGGAGCTGGAACAGCCGCCGCGCCGGCGCGAGGTCCTTCAGTCGGTGCTCCCCGAGATCGCGCACGTCCGCCGTGCCGAGCTGGGCCTCACGGAGGAGAGCTCGGGTCGGCTGCGAGAGGAGGATTTGGCCCCTGTGCGCGGCGGCGCATAGGCTCGCCGCTCCTCGAATGCCCATTCCCACGTAGCCTGTTTCCGTCGGGGTCGCCTCGGCCGAGTCGATGCCGATCCGGAACTTCTCCGATCGCTGAATCGCAACCGCGAAGGCGACGGCGTCACGCGCACGAGCGAAGGCAACGAAGGTGGAGCGATTTGGCGCCTCTACCTCGAAGCCGCCGTGCTCTTGGGTCGCGGTCCGCACCAGCTCGACCTGCTCGTCCGCCACCGGCTCGACGAATGCAAACGTGACGATTCCGCTCGGCTTCGTCGCGTCCGGGCCGCGACTGACCGGTGTGAAAAGATCCAGGGCCGCGAGTTCCGGGTCCTGGTTCAGGATCTGGCGTTCGAGCCGCTGGAGCGCGGGAGAGGGCTCGATCCCGAGCTCGGAAACGAGCAGGCTCCGCGCCTCCTTGAAGACGGCGAGAGCATCCGCCTGACGGCCGGCGCGATAGAGCGCGAGCATCAGCTGAGCGCGGAGGCGCTCGCGGAGCGGATGGTCGGCGACGAGCCGCTCCAGCTGAGGAATCGCCTCGCGGTGACGGCCGAGCGCGAGATCCGACTCGATCTGCTCCTCCAGGACGGCGGCGCGCATCTCTTCGAGCCGGTCGCCCTCGCCGCGGGCGAACTCCTCGTAGCGGAAGTCGGCCAACGGCTCGCCGCGGAAGAGCTCAAGCGCCTCGCTGAGCTTCTCCGAGCGTGCGACCGGACCGTCGGCACGCGCCTCGGCGACGAGCCGCTCGAAGCGGCGGACGTCCACTTCGTCCTCGTCTGCGAGACGCAGGGAGTAACCGGGAGGGCGAGTCTCGATCCGGTCGGCACCGAGTCGTTTCCGCAGCGCGGAGATGTGACCGTGGAGCGCCGTCTGCGCAGTCTCGGGCGGGCGCTCTCCCCACAACGCCTCCACCAGCTCGTCGGCGGGAACGACCTCGCCTGCACGCAGAAGCAAGAGCGCGAGCAGGGTGCGCTGCTTCGGGCGCGCGGGCGTCACATCGACCCCGTCGACCTCGACCTCGAGCCTGCCCAGAACCCGGAACTCCACCGGCTCGATTGTCGCACCAGAGCTGGCGTTAGCCGCGCGTCAGTCCGGCGTTAGCGCGCCATCGCAAAGTGCGGGCCGTGCCGGTTCCCGAGCTCTCATTGACTGAAGAACGGATCGTCTTGCTGGTCGCGGCCGGGCGGAGCAGGATAGAGATCGCCGCCGATATCGGCCTCGACGAGCGCACGGTCGAGTGGCACCTCGCCAGGGCGACGCGCAAGCTCGAGCGCGCGACGGCGCTGCATCGGCACTTGAACCGTCGGCGAAGCGTCGCCGAGGAGGAGAACGCGTGCCGGAACGATTGACAGAACGAGAACGGCAGATCGCGAGCCACGCGGCCGAGGGGAAGACAAACCAGCAAATTGCCGAGGAGCTCGGCATCGGCGACCGCACCGTCGAATGGCACCTGACGCGTGTCTACCGGAAGCTTCGGCTCGGCTCGCGCGCCGAGCTCGCCGCGGCCGTGCGAGCCCGTGGGTCGGACGCGTCGCAGATATGGGCCGATCGGCCTATTGGCGAGAGTCGAGGTGCGGGCGATACTGACCGTCTCGAGGAAGGGGAGGGGTCGTAATGGGGAGCAAATGGGGAGTCACGGCTTTCGTCGCGCTCGCGGCGGTGCCAGGGATTGCAGGTGCGGCCTTGACCAAAGCGCCGCCGCTGAAGATCTCGGGGCAGCCGCTCAGCGCCACGGTCGTCCAGGGCAGCACGATCGATGTCAAGCTGACGGTGCGCAACCGCGGCAAAGCGAAGTCGAAGAAGACGACAGTCGCTCTCTACCTATCCGCCGACCGTAAGAAGGACAGCAGGGACGCCGCGCTCACGCCGGCCGTTCAGGTGCCGGCCCTGGGGCCGAAGAAGGCTAAGGCGCTTACGGTCACACTCACGGTCCGTGAGAGCGTCGCGGCCGGGTCGTACTTCGTGCTCGCCTGTCCGTCGCGCACGGGCTGCGTCACGCTCGCTGGCAAGCTGACCGTGCAGCCGAAGGGCGCGACCGTGCCTCCGCCCGGGTACTTCCCACGACCCGCGAATCCGCTCAATGTCTCGATCGACGTCGACGGCGCCCAAGCGGTGATCTCCACGATCGGAAGCGGCGGGGGTGAGATCACTGCGACGGCTGCGAACGGAACGAGGTTCACGCTCGTCGTCCCGAAGGATGCCCTCCTCGACGACGAGCGGATCACGCTGACGCCTGTCCGCTCCATCGGCAACCTGCCGTTCTCGGGCGGCCTCGTCGGGGCGGTCGAGATCACGCCGCACGGCCTCCAGCTGCTGCGCCCCGCAACGCTGTCGATCCAGCCCGCCGGGAGTGTCTCGGCGGCGGGCCGGTCGGCATTCCTCGCACACCAGGCCGGTAGCGACTTCCAGCTTCAGCCGCTTCGGTCGGGCTCGGACATCGTCATCAGCCTCACGCACTTCTCGACGCCCGGCGTGGGAGTCGCGTCCTCGGCGGACGTCGCGAACGTGCTCTCTCACATGCCGGCGCGCACGCTTGCGCAGTACCAGACGCTGATCTCGGAGCAGGTCAAGAAGCTCGGCGGTTCCGAGGCCGAGGCTGCGCGCAACGACATCGCGGCCCTCGCAGCCGCGTACTACCGTGACATTGTCAAGCCGCTGGTGGACAAGGCCGTCTCCGACGACTCGTATGCCGTGGAGGCAGTCCACGAGCTGATCAGCTGGGCGCGCCAGCTCGAGCTGCTCGGCCTGGAAGACCACCCGCTCGTCAAGACGCTTCACGACGGCGTCTGGGAGAAGGTCGCGATCATCCTGCGGAACGCGATCAACAAGGCCTACGCCCGTTGCGCCAACCACGATCTGAGCGAGGTCGTGCGCCTGATCTCGTACGAGCGCCAGATGCAGCTGCTCGGACTGGACGAGGGGGATGCGCTCGGCAAGGCCGAACGCTGCGCTCGGTTCGAGCTCGACTTCGACAGCGCGGTGAGCGGGTCGCTTCACGTGGAGGGCCCGACGGGGGCGGGGTTGAGCTGCTGCCCGAGAGCGGAGGTCGAGCTGCAGGCGCAGGATGTCGAGGTGACGCTGGCGAGCGACTTCCGCTTCCGCGCCAAGAAGCAGCGCAGCGTCGTCCGGCGACAGGTCTTCGACTGGTACGAGTGTTACACGCCTTCCGAGGGCCTCGTCGAGCACATCGACCTCGAGGTACGGGATCTCGGATTCAACTACAACATCACCGAGCGGAGGCTGCCCGACGGCCGGATCGTCCGGGACGTCTCCCAGCCCGCTGTCGCGATGCTCCTGTATCCGGGAGTCACCGCGTTCCACTGGGACTTCTCGCCGCTCACCGGGGAGCCGTGTTTCGTCCAGAGCATGCAGGCCGGTGCGATGTACGACTTCGTCGTCTGGGAGCTCGGCGCAGGGAGGTACTACGGCCAGGAGATCGGAGCCCCGCAGGGAGCGCACGCGGGTGAGTTCGCCGGGATGGCCGACGGGCTGCCCGAGCCGGTGAATCTCCTCTTCCGGCTCGCGGACTGGGGGGCGCCCTCGGGAGCGCTCGTCGGGCGGAAGACGTACCAGTTCTCGGGCGAGCTCGAGGTAAACAACGGCACCAGAACGGTGTCCGAGGCGACGACGCTCACCCTCTTCCACCGCCCCGGATAGCAGGCTATGACTCGCCGACACACTTGCGGCCGACGGGGTCTCGAGCTTTTCACGTCTTGCAGACTCGGCGCGATTCTGATCGCGCTCATGGCGGCAATCGCGGTCGCGCCGACGGCTGGTGCGGCCAGCGCCGCCCCGACGAAGTGCAAGATCGTGATCAAGAAGATCCACGGTAAGAAGAAGAAGGTCCGCGTCTGCCCGAAGCCGAAGCCCAAACCGAAGCCGAAGCCGCCGAAGAAGATCACGATCCCGACCAGGCCGAACCCGGTGACCGTCTCCCCGCAGGTGGACGAGAGCCGAAGCGCGAGCGCCACGATCGACGCCGCCGGCGGCACGGTGAGCGCGAGCGGGCCGAACGGGACCTCGTACACGCTCTCCGTGCCTGCCGGCGCACTCTTCGAGGACACGGCGATCACGCTTACCCCCGTGGCCTCGATCGCGAAGCTCCCCCTCTCCGGAGGGTTGGTCGCGGCCGTGCGGCTTCAGCCGCAGGGCCTGACCTTCGCCAAGCTCGCCACGCTGACGATCGGCCTCGGCAAGAGCGTCTCCGTCCAGCGGCAGATCGCGTTCGCGGCCGAGGACTCGGGCAAGGACTTCCACCTCTACCCGAAGCAATCGCAGCCGCGCACCGTCACCCTCAAGCTCGCCCACTTCACGCTCGAAGGCGTCGGACAGGGGACGATGCAGGACGTCGGAAAGGCCGCGCAGCACCCGCCGAGCTCGTGGCAGGCGCAGGCCGAGCAGCTGCAGGCGCTGCTGCAGAAGTCACGCGAAGCGGGCAAGAACTCGCCGTTCAAGGAAGGCGAGCTCGAGCAGAAGTCGGCGGCGATTCTCAAGCAGGCCTACGAGCAGCACGTCCTGCCCGACCTGCAGGCCGCCACCACGAGCAGCAACATCGGCTCGATCGAGGCGGCGATCCGCGAAGCCCTCCAGTGGATGCGGACGGTCCAGCTTCTGCTCGGCGAAGACGCATTCGCCGACGAGCAGGCAAAGCTCCGCGACCTGTTCCACCCGGTGCTGGCGAACCTCCTCAAGCGCGTGCAGGAGCGCTGCGGCTCCGCCGGACGGCAGCTCGTCTACAGCGACGGAACGTGGTGGATCGACGTCGAGACGCCGAAGAAGATCATCGGCGTCGTCCGACAGGCGCAGCTGCTCGGTTTCGAAGGCGATCCGCCGTTCGACGATCTCGCGCGCGCGCTGCAGCCCTGCCGGCCGCGCGGATTCAGGACCGAGGTCACCGATGAAGTCGACTGGCCGTCGTCGTCCGGAGGTGCGCACTGGACCGTGGTCACGAAGCTGCGCGTGTGTACTCCGGATCCGGATGTCGCTCCGTGGAAGAGCGAGCTTGTCCTGAACACCGTGATCGCAGGGTCGGTCTTCGTCCAGAACTACTCGGGTGACGTCAACTTCACCGCTCACACGGCGACGATCGCGGAGCCCGCATATCCGGGTTCGGCCCACCTAACGATCCTGACCGGCCCGCCGCCGCAGATGCGGGTCGAATCGACGTACGTGAACGGGTTCGGCGATCAGACGTCGAGTGTCGCCGTGGCGCCGCTGCTCGAAGACACGAGCTGCCCGGCGGTGTCGTCGTGATCCGGCTCTGCACGCTCGTTGCGTTGACCGCGCTCGTCGCGCTCGGACTCGCCGCGCCGGGCACCGCCTCGACCGACGCGCTCGCGAAGAAGAAGTGCAAGGTCGTCGTCAAGGTGGTCAAGGGCAAGAAGCGCAAGGTGCGCGTCTGCCCGAAGCCGAAGCCGCCGAAGAAGATCCCGATCTCGACCAAGCCCAACCCGGTCACGGTCGCGCCGCGCGTTGATCAGAGCCGAAGCGCGAGCGGCACGATCGGCCGCGCCGGCGGAAGCATCACGGCCACCGCAGCCAACGGCAACTCGTTCACGCTCGCGGTCCAAAAGGACGCGCTCGCCGAGGACACGGCGATCGCGCTGACGCCGGTCGCCTCGATCCAGAAGCTGCCCTTGTCCGGCGGCCTGATCGCAGCCGTCCGGCTCCAGCCCGAGGGGCTGCGGTTCGCCAAGCTCGCAACGCTCACGATCACACTCGGCCGGAGCGTCTCCGTTCAGCGGCAGATCGCCTTCGCCGCCGAGGACTCGGGCAGGCAGTTCCACCTCTATCCCAAGGACTCGCAGCCGAAGATGATCACGCTCCGGCTCGCCCACTTCACGATCGCCGGAGCAGGCCAGGGAACGATGCAGGACGCCGGACGAGCGGCGCAGCACCCGCCGAGCTCGGGAGAGGCGCAGGCAGAGCAGCTTGGAGCTCTTCTCCAAAAGGAGCAGGAGGCGCAGAAGGCGGGCAAGCCCTCGCCGTTCAAGAAGGGCGAGCTCGAGAAGAGGCTGCGCGGCGTGCTCGCGGGTCTGTACCAGCAGCGCGTGCTGCCCGATATGCAGCGAGCGGTCACGAGCACCGACGAGGCATTCGTAACCGCTGCGGTCCAACGCGCGTTGTCGTGGATCCGGACCGTGCAGCTGCTCCTCGGAGAGGACGAGTTCTCAGCAGAGCAAGCAAAGCTGATGGAGCTGATCCGGGCGAGCTTCGTCCATCTCTTGGACGTCGTGAAGCAGCGGTGCGGGTCGGGCGGCCGGCAGCTTGCGTTCAGTGAGTCTCTCGGTTGGTTGGTCGACACCGCCACGCCGAAGAAGATCATCCCGCTGGTGAGGCAGGCTCAGCTCCTGTTCGGCGACGACCCGCCGTTCGACCTCGAGAGCGCGCTCCGCCCGTGCCGGCCGCGCGGGTTCAAGTTCGACGTCTTCACCGACATCGGATCGGCTGAGACCTACCGCCAAGAAAAGCGATGGACAGGCCACGTCTGCGCAGAAACGGCGTTCGGCGTTCCGTGGCAGGGCTTGAGCGTGGTCGTCTTCTACAGCAGCGAACCGGTCCCGTCGGAGCGGCGCTGGGTCTTCGTTCCCGGCGTGCCGACGCGCGACTACTTCTCGGACGAGCAGGCGGGCGGCAACTTCGGCAGAGCGTTTGGGTACTACTACGACATCGAGCTTCTGGCGGCGCAGCTCCGCGTTCGCGTTACAAGCAACTCGGGGCCGTTCGATCAGACCTTCACGGTTGAGGCGCCGCTCGAAGAAGACCCGAGCTGCCCTGCGTAGGGCGCGCGCCCAGCCCCACTCTTTCCGATAGCGTCCACCAGTAGTGGATACCAAGCACGACGTGCTGGTGATCGGCGCCGGCCTCGCCGGCATGCGCGCGGCGATCGAGGCGCACGACGAGGGCGCCGACGTCGCGCTTCTCTCCAAGATCCATCCTGTCCGCAGCCACTCTGGCGCGGCCGAGGGTGGCATCAACGCCGCGCTCGGGAACGCCTCCGACGACAGTCCCGACGAGCATGCCTACGACACGGTCAAGGGCTCGGACTTTCTCGGCGATCAGGACGCGATCCAGATCCTCTGCGACGAGGCCCCGGCCGACGTCCACCAGCTCGAGCGCTGGGGTGCAGTCTTCTCCCGCACCGAGGAGGGGAAGATCGCCCAACGCCCGTTTGGCGCCGCGGGCAAACCCCGGACGGCGTATGCGGCCGACATCACCGGCCACGTCCTGATCCACGTCTGCTACGAGCAGGTGATGAAGCGGGACATTCCCGTCTACGAGGAGTACTTCGCCTGGCAGCTCGTCATCAACGAGGATCGCTGCCAGGGCGTGATCGCCTGGGATCTGTTGAACGGTGGGCTGAAGACGATCGGGGCCAAGACGGTGATTCTCGCGACCGGCGGTGCAGGCCGTCTGTACGCGGGCACGACCAACGCATATGCCTGCACCGGCGACGGGATGGCGATGGCGCTGCGCGTGGGCGTCCCGCTCGAGGACATGGAGATGATGCAGTTCCATCCGACCACGCTCGCGCCGACAGGCGTCCTGATCACGGAGGGCTGCCGCGGCGAGGGTGCGTACCTCCTCAACTCCGAGAACGAGCGCTTCTTGAAGCGGTACGCGCCGAACGCGATGGAGCTCGCCAGCCGCGACGTGATCTCGCGGGCCGAGCAGACCGAGATCGACGAGGGCCGCGGAGTCGACGGCAGCGTCCTGCTCGACCTTCGCCACCTTGGGGCGGAGAAGATCGTCGAGCGCCTGCCCGGGACGCGAGAGCTGTCGATGGTGTTCGTCGGCGTGGATCCGATCCACGAGCCGATCCCGGTCCGGCCGGGCGCCCACTACCACATGGGCGGCGTCGACACCGACAACTGGGGCAAGACGAACGTCGAGGCGCTGTACGCGGCGGGCGAATGCGCCTGCGTCTCCGTCCACGGCGCCAACCGCCTCGGCGGCAACGCACTGATGGAGACGATCACGTTCGGCAAACGCGCGGGGGCACACGCGGCCGAGTGGGCGCTGACGCACACGACGGTCGAGGTGCCGCGCTCGGTCGAGACCGATGCGGAGCGCGAGCTGAAGCAGCTGCTCGACCGCAGCGAAGGCGAGCGCCCATGGTCGATCCGGAACGAGCTGGCGGAGACGATGCACGTGAACTTCGGCGTCTTTCGTCGCGAGGACCAGATGAAGCGTCAGGGCGAGATCGTCGCCGGACTCAGGGAGCGATACGAACGCGTTGTCGTCGAGGACAAGGGCGAGATCTTCAACAACGACCTCACCCAGGCACTCGAGCTCGGCTTCCTCCTCGACCTGGCCGATTGTATGGTCGTCGCCGGGCTCGCCCGCAAGGAAAGCCGCGGCGCGCATGCCCGGCCGTACGATTTCCCGGACCGGGACGACCAGAACTACCTGAGGCACACGATCGTCGCACTCGAGGACGGCCAGGCCAAGCTCGACTGGCGACCAGTGACGATGACCAAATGGGAGCCGAAGGAGAGGACGTACTAGATGGAAGTCGCGCTCAAGATCTGGCGCTTCGACAGCTCGACGGGCGAGCGTGAGCTGAAGCAGTACGAGGTCGAGGCGCCCGAGTGGGCCTGCCTGCTCGACGTCCTCGACATCATCAAGGACAAGGTCGACGGGACGCTCGCCTACCGCAAGAGCTGCCGGATGATGATCTGCGGCTCGTGCGGAATGCGCATGGACGGGGGCGCCATCCTCGCCTGCAAGGAGCGGATGAAGCCGATCGTCGACGCAGGCCACGTTCCGGTGATCTCGGCGATGGGAAATCTCCCGATCATCAAGGACCTCGTCGTCGACATGAGCCCGTTCTGGAGCAAGATCCGCGCGGTCAAGCCGTGGCTCCAGCCCGGCTACGAGGAACCGCCGGAGCGCGAGTGGGAGCTCACCCAGGAGCAGGTGGAGCCAATCCACAAGGAAGCGCTCTGCATCATGTGCGGCTGCTGCGTCTCGGAGTGCAATTCGATGGAGTCCGATCCGGAATTCCTCGGGCCGGCCGCGCTCGCGAAGGGCTTCCGCTTCGTCGGCGACCCGCGCGACAAGGCCGACGTCGAACGCCTGAACGAGTACAACGAGGAGCACGGGATCTGGGACTGCACCCGGTGCTACTTCTGCAACGAGCGCTGCCCCAAGGGCGTCGATCCCCGCGACGCGATCGCGAAGCTCGGCGCCGAGTCGATCAAGCACGGGATCGACCGCGATATGGGCGCCAAGCACGCGAACTGGTTCGTCACCTCTGCCAAGACGACGGGCTGGCTGCGTGAGGAGGAGCTCGTCCCGAAGACCCAGGGGTACATCTCGACGCTCAAGCAGGCGCGGTTCGCGGCAGGGCTCATGCGGCATGGAAAGGCCCGCCCGGTTCCCTTCCCGCCCCACGTGGCTGAGGACGTGAAGGAGGCGCGCGCCCTCTACAACCTCGTCAAGCAGCAGGGTCGGGACGGGGCGGCCGGAATCGTCCAGGGGGAAAAGGCGCTCGGCCGGATCGAGTTCGTCGAGGAAGAGGGTGCGGAGGTGAACGCTCCAGAGGTGCAGCCGAGCGTCGAGCCGCCGCACGCCGAAGGATGAAAGTCGCGTACTACAAGGGCTGTCTGGCATCGCTGTCGGCGAAGGAGCTCGACACCTCCACGCAGGCGCTCGCGCCGAAGCTCGGGATCGAGCTGGACGAGCTCCGGTCGGTGACCTGCTGCGGCGCCGGCGACATCCACGAGGCCGAGCCCGACTATTACCTGCACCTGAACGCGCGGATCCTCGCCTACGCGGAGGCAACGGGTGCCGACACGCTGATGACGATCTGCAACGTCTGCACCCTCAACCTCCGGCAGGCGAATTGGGAGCTCAAGAACGACGCCCCGCTGCGCGAGCGGGTGAATACGAATCTGCAGGCGGTCGGCGTCCCCCCGTACAGCGGCGAGGTCGAGGTCAAGCATCTTCTGTGGCTGATCGCCGAAGGGGACGGGTACGAGCGGCTGAAGGAGGTTGCACACCGGGGGCTGAAGGGTCTTCGCGTCGCGCCGTTCTACGGCTGCCAGATCCTGCGCCCGTCGAAGATCCTCGGTTTCGAGGACCCGGACCGGCCCTGGTCGCTCGAGGCAATCATCCAGGCCTGCGGCGGCGAGCCGGTCGACTACCCGGCCAAGATCAAGTGCTGTGGCTTTCCCATCATCGCCGCGCGCGAGGACGTGGCGCTCGGCGAGCTGATCCAGCCGATCGAGCAGGCGAAGGAGGCCGGCGCGGACGCGATGGTGACGCCGTGCCCGCTCTGCCACCTGTCGCTCGACGCCTGGCAGTCGAAGCTGAAGAAGGCAACGGGGCGGACGTTCGACATGCCGATCCTGCATCTCTCCCAGCTGATCGGCGTTGCCGCCGGGCTCGAGGACTCGGAGCTCAAGTTCAAGCGGCACGTTGTCTCCGTCAAGCCGGTCATCGACAAATTAGAGGTCTAAAGACCGCAGTCGCGGCGCTGGCCGGAGGCCTCGCCTGGGGCCACTTCGAGGCGGGCTGGGTTCGCTTCGGCACGCTGCCGGTGCCGCTGCCGGGATTGCCGGACGAGCTCGTCGGACTCCGGATCGCGCACCTGTCCGACTTCCACCTCGGGCTGCCGTCCCGGGGCGAGCGGGCCGTCGAGCGTGCCGTCGAGTGGGCCGCCGAGCGCCGCCCGGACCTGACGCTGATCAGCGGCGATCTCGTCTCCCGCCCGAGGGGGGAGCGGCGGCTGAGGGAGCTGGTCGACTCGCTGCCCGCCTGTTTCGCGGTGCTCGGAAACCACGATCTCGCCAAGAGCCGCGACCCCTTCGCGCGCGAGACGAACGCCGACCTCGGCTCGGCGACGCTGCTCTCCGACGACGCGCGCACGATCGAGCTACGGGGCCGTCGGGTGCAGATCGCGGGAGTCGACCCCCGTTCCTACATGGCGGGAACGGCGCGCCCCGATCGCCTGTCCGATCCCGATGCCGACCTGCGCATCCTCCTCTGCCACTTTCCGGGCGTGATCGACAGGCTCAGGCCGGGCTCATTCGACCTCGTTCTCTCAGGCCATCTTCATGCCGGCCAGATCTGCCTCCCGTTCCCCGGCGGCCGCCTCCGGCTCGCCCACCTGCGTTGGCACTACGTCCAGGGCCTGTACCGGCGGCCGGCGGGGACGCTGCACCTGTCCGCCGGCCTCGGGACGACCTTCGTGCCGTTCCGGTTCCTCGCGCGGCCGGAGGCCACCGAGCTCCTCCTAGAATCAGCCTAGTGGCCCCGCGCGTCACAGGCCTGACCGGTGCGACGCTCCCGACGGCTCCGACCGTCTGTCACGAGTGCGTCTTCTGGCAGTCGAAGCGCGGCCGCGACGTCGACAAGCGCCGGTGGATCGAGAAGGCGGAGGAGGAGTGGGGTGCGTGGGGCACCGTCTATTACGACGCCGACGGCCGGCTGCTCGGCTCGATGCAGTACGGCCCCGCGACGCTGTTCCCCCGCGCGGCCGAGCTTCCGGGCGGGCCGCCGTCCGACGACGCGGTGCTCGTCACCTGCGCCTATCTGGTCGACGAGTCCAGCCCATGGGTGATGCAGTCGCTGTTCCTGACCGCGATCGGGGACGCGAAGGACAAGGGCGCGGGCGCGCTCGAGGCGTTCGCTTATCAGTATCCGGAGGGCGAGTCCACCTACGAGCGCTTCCGTGTCCACCGGACGGTCTTCCCGCGCGATTTCCTCTCCGACTTCGGGTTCACCACGGTCCGATCCGTTGGACGCGTGGAGCTCGCTCGCCTCGAGCTCGGGGGCCTGGTGACGGTCGGAGAGCGCGCGCGAGAGAAGGTGCTGCGGGTCGTGAAGGACGCGCTCGCGCCGGCGCCGGTGCCTCAGCGCCCCTAGCGCCGAGGCGTATCGTTGACACCATGGAGGAGGCTCTCCGCTGTCCCGAGTGCGGGATGGCGAATCCGGCGTTCACGGCGATGAGCGCGGCTGTGCTCTCGATCGCGTCCGAGCTGGCCGTCGAGCCCACGCTGCAGAAGCTCGTGGATGCGGCGCGGGAGCTCGTCGATGCGCGTTACGCCGCGCTCGGCGTCCCCGACGGCGAGGGCGGCTTCGCGCAGTTTCTCACCTCCGGCATGACCCAGAAACAGTATGACGCGATCGGCGAGCTCCCCCGTCAGCACGGATTACTCGGAGCCATGCTGGAAGCGCCGGAGCCGTATCAGGCCGAGGACATCCAGCAAGATCCGCGGTTCGAGGGCTGGCCGGACACGCATCCGAACATGACGTCTTTCCTCGGCGTCCCGATCGTCTCGAAGTCCGAGATCATCGGCGCCTTCTACTTGACGATGAAGCGCGGAGCGCCGCTGTTTACCGACGACGACCGCCGGTTGATCCAGCACCTCGCCGCCCATGCGGCGGTCGCGATCGAGAACGCCCGCCTGTACGAGCGCAGCCGTGAGCTCAGCGTCGTCGAGGAGCGAAACCGGCTCGCGCGCGAGCTGCACGATTCCGTCACGCAGACGCTGTTCAGCCTCTCGCTGATCGCCGAGTCGGCCGCGCAGCTGTCCGATGTCGATCCCGAGCAGGCGAAGGAACAGATCCGCACCGTTCAACGCCTGGCCGGCGAGGCGATGCAGGAGATGCGGTCGCTGGTCTTCGAGCTGCGCCCGGCCGAGCTTGAACAGGACGGTCTGGTGCCGACGCTCAAGAAGCACGTCGAGGTGCTCGAGCGCGTCTACCGCAAGGACATCGACCTCGCCGTCGAGCGAGAGTGCCGCCTGCCGCTTCGGTTCGAGCGCGAGCTGTTCCGGATCGTCCAGGAGGCGATCACGAATGCGCTCAAGCACTCGGAGGCGGAGCGGCTGGAGGTGCGGATCGACATGCCCGACGGACATGCGAAGCTCGCCGTTCGCGACTTCGGGATCGGCTTCGACGTGGCGGAGGCGAAGCGCCGCTCGCGCAGGCTCGGGCTCACCTCGATGGAAGAGCGCGCGCAGGCACTGGGAGGGACACTGGCCGTCGATTCGAGGCTGGGCAAGGGAACGACCGTGACATTGGAGGTGGCGGTTGACGGAGCCGATCCGCGTCCTCGTCGCTGACGACCATCCGCTCGTCCGGCAGGGGCTCCGTACGTTCCTCGAGTTGCAGGACGATCTCGAGCTCGTCGGCGAGGCGGCGGACGGCGAGGAGGCGGCCGCGAAGGTCGAGCAGCTCGTTCCCGACGTCGTGCTGATGGACGTCGTCATGCCCCGGCTGGACGGGATCGAGGCGATCAGGCGGATCCGGGCCGCCAGCCCCTCGACCAAGGTGATCGTGCTGACGAGCTTCGCCGAGGACGACAAGGTCGTGCAGGCGGTGAAGGCGGGCGCCGCCGGCTACCTGCTCAAGGACATGGAGCCTCGAGAGATCGCTGACGGGATCAAGCGGGCCGTTCGGGGCGAGGGCCTCCTCCACCCGGCGGTCGCCGCCAAGCTGATGCACGAGGTCGCGCAGGGCGGCCACAACAGCGCTACCGAGCTGTTGACCGCACGCGAGCTGGAGGTGCTGCGGCTGCTCGCCCGCGGGCTCTCGAACAAGGCGATCGCACGCGAGCTGACCGTGAGCGAGAAGACGGTCAAGACCCACGTCAGCAATGTCCTCGCCAAGCTTCGCCTCGCAGATCGCACCCAAGCTGCGCTCTACGCTGTCCGCGAGCACCTCGTCGAGCTCGAGTAAGGCTAGGTCCAAAGGCCGAGGAATGATCGACCCTCCGGCCGATGCGCCCCGAGCGGCCGCGCTCGTATGCTCGGAGAGATGAAGGACCGCTGTTATCTCGTCTACGCGCTCGCGCCGGCCGGGCTCGGGGCCCATGCGGCGAACGACCTGCTGAACGCCTACGTGGCCGATCCGGCCCGCGGGACGGCGGTCTTCCACGACCATTTCATCGGCCGTCACGGAGGCGTCGCCGTCTTCCACGTCCGCACCGAGGATGAGCTCGCCGCCCTAGACGATCCGGGCGAGCTGGCCGGCTGGGAGCTTCAGGTCCACGGTTTGACGTTCGCTCTGACCGCGGTCGGCTTCGCCGCCCAAACCGAGTTCACGCTCGAGGCTTACCGCGGAACGTCGCTGGACGAGCTTCGAGCCGCCGAGTCTTCCGACAAGCGCTACTGGTGGCGCGAGGAGGTGCGCGAGCGTGTCTGACGAGCTCGTGCGCGCCGCGTCCCTGGAGGAAGTGCGCTCCGACGGCGTCAGCGTCGCCCACGTGAACGGGCACACGATCGCGCTGTTCGCCCAGGGCGAGGACGTCTTCGCGGTCGACAACCGCTGCCCGCACATGGGTTTCCCGCTCCACCGTGGCACGTGCAATGACGGGATCCTCACCTGCCACTGGCACCACGCCCGCTTCGATCTCGTGAGCGGCGGCACCTTCGACCAGTTTGCCGACGATCTGCGCACGTTCCCGGTCGAGATCAGGGACGGCGAGGTTTGGGTCGACACGCGGCCGCGGGAGGACGTCGAGGAACACCAGCGGAAGCGGCTGCGCGACGGGCTCGAGCGCGACCTCAGGCTCGTGATCGCGAAGGCGGTGATCACGCTCGCCGACGGCGGCCGCGATCCCCTCGAGCCCGTCCGGATCGGACTCGACTTCGGAACGCGGCACCGGCGCGCGGGCTGGGGGCAGGGGCTGACTATCCTCGGCTGCATGGCGAACCTGCTTCCGAGCCTCGACCCCGACGATCGGCCGCGCGCGCTCTACCACGGCCTGTCCGCGGTGGCGGTCGAGTCCGCGGGCGAGCCGCCGAGGTTCCAGCTCCGGGCGCTTCCAGGCGAGGCCGAGCCGGCCCAGCTCAAGCGCTGGCTGCGGCAGTTCGTCGAGGTGCGCGACGGCGAGGGGGCCGAGCGCTGCATCGTGTCCGCAGTCAGGAGCGGTGCCTCCGAGCAGGAGCTCGCCGACATACTCTTCGCCGCGGCAACCGACCACCGCTACATCCAGGGCGGCCACGCGCTCGACTTCGTCAACAAGGCGCTCGAGACGCTCGACGGCGTCGGGTGGGACGCGGCCGAGCCGGTGCTTGCGAGCCTCGCCACCGGTCTCGCCGAGGCGGAGCGGATGGAGGAATCGAATGCCTGGCGCCATCCCGTCGATCTCGTCGAGATCCTCGAGGCCGCGTTCGACCAGCTGCCCGCCGCCTCCGAGGGATCCCGCAACGGGTGGGCGGGCCGTCTGCAGCTCATCCCGGTGCTCCTGGGTGAGGATGCGAAGGCGAGCGCCGAGGCACTGCTCGAGGCGCTGCGGGAGGGAGCTTCCGCCGAAAAGCTGGCGTCGGCCGTCTCCTACGCCGCCGCTCTCCGCATCGCGCGCTTCCCGACGAGCAACGAGTTCGGCGACTGGGACACGGCGCTCCACACGTTCACGTTCGCGAATGCGGTCGAGCAGGGGCTCCGCCGCGCGCCGTCGGCCGAGCTGGTGCGCGGAGTCTTCGATGCGGCCATGAGCGTCTACCTCGACCGCTTCCTGAACGTCCCTGCGACGCGCCTCCCCGACGCCGGCGAGGGTGACATCGAGCAACTCCCGGAGCTGCTCGACCAGCAGCAGCAGGTCAACGAGGCGGGCGCGGTCGTCGCCGGCTACCTCTCCTCCGGAGGCGATCCGGACCGCCTGCTCGCGATGCTGGGGCGGCTGCTCCTGCGCGAGGACCGCGACTTCCACACGATCCAGACCGTCGAGGGCGCCTTCCGCCAGTTCGGCCGCCTGCGCGGCACCGAGGAGGGAACGCACGTCCTCGTCGCGGCGGCCCGTTATCTCGCCGCCCACTCCCCGACGGTTCGGGCCGAGGGCCAGACCTACGAGATCGCGCGACGGCTGCACCGGGGCGAGAAGGTCTACGAAGAGGAATAGCAGCGCCCACCGACCGATAGGCTGGCGCAGTGACCGAGAGCGGCCGTCTCGAGCGCTACGCAGAGCTGGCCGTGCGCTCGTGGGTGAACATGGCGCCGGGCCAGGAGCTCAGCGTCTGGGGCTACCCGGCGCACGCCCCGCTTGTGCGCGCCATCGCCCGAGCCGCGTACGCCAACGGGGCCAAGTACGTCGACGTGGCCTACTTCGACCCGCACGTCCGCCGGGCGATGATCGAGTTGGCACCCGACGAGACGCTGACCTGGAGTCCGCCCTGGATGATCGGCCGGCTCGAGCACAGGGTGGCGGAGAAGGCGGCCAACATCGCCATCACCGGTGACCCCGAGCCCGAGCTCCTCGCCGACCTCGACGGCGAGAAGGTCGGGAAGGCGAGACCGATGGAGTTCATGAAGCGGGCGGGAGAGCTGCTCAGCGACATCCCCAACAACTGGTGCGTGATCGCCTGGCCGAACGAAGGCTGGGCCCGTACGATCTTCGGGGAGCCGGACGTCGAGCGCTTGTGGGAGGCCGTCGCGCACGCCGTCCGTCTCGACGAACCCGACCCGGTCCAGGCCTGGAAGGAGCACGCAGCGAAGCTCGACGGGCGAGCGGGGCAGCTGAGCGAGCGCGGCTTCGACGCGATCCGCTTCCGGGGCCCGGGCACCGACCTCACCGTCGGGCTGCTCCCCGGGTCGATCTGGGGCGGGGCCTCGGACACGACTTCGTGGGGCAGGCGGTTCATCGCGAACGTGCCGACCGAGGAGGTGTACACGACGCCCGCCTGGGAGCGAGTCGAAGGAACGGTCCACGCGACCCGCCCGCTCGCGCTGGCAGGGACGGTTGTGCGAGATCTCGAGATGCGGTTCGAGAACGGTCGCGCGGTCGAGGTCAGCGCGTCGAGCGGAGAGGATGTCGTCCGCGGCGAGATGAAGGTCGACGAGGGCGCCGCCTCGCTCGGCGAGATCGCGCTCGTAACCGGCGACTCACGGGTCGCCGACGCCGGCCTGACCTTCTTCGACACGCTGTTCGACGAGAACGTCACCTGTCACATCGCCTACGGATTTGCGTATCCCGAGCGCGTGGAAGGCGGCAAGGACGTGCCGCCCGAAGAGCGGCGCGGGCAGGGATTCAACTACTCCGTCGTCCACACGGACTTCATGATCGGAGGCCCAGACGTGGACGTCGACGGGATCGAGACCAACGGCACCGAGGTGCCGATCATCAAGGAGGATCAGTGGGTCTTGTCATAGTGCTCAACCCCCGCACGCTGCGGCGGAATCACTCGCGTTCCTGGGGCGCTGCTGGCAAAGGAGGCAAGCGGGCGGGGCGCAGGACAGTACAAGTAGTACGGACAAGCCCCGCCCGCGCAGCATCCTGCAGTCCAGCGGCGTCAGGCCTTCGCGGAGGGCCGGCTTTGCCGGCCTGCAACGAAGGCCGGCCAGGGGCGCGAGGGAGGACGAATGGGTTCTGACGGAAGACTGAAGCGGTACGCCGAGCTCGCGGTTCGCGTCGGCGCCAACGTCGAGGAGGGCCAGATCGTGACCGTGGGTGCTCTCGTCGAGCACGCGCAGTTCGCTCGCGAGGTCGCGAGGGCCGCCTACGACGCAGGGGCGAAGTACGTAGACGTCGTCTACCGCGACCAGCACGTGCGGCGGGCGATGATCGAGCTCGGCCCCGACGAGACCTTGACCTGGAGCCCGCCCTGGATGGTCGACCGCATGGAGGAGCTCGGCAAGGAACATGCGGCGATGATCTCGCTCAGCGGCGATCCGCAGCCCGACCTGCTTGCCGATCTAGACCCCGAGCGGGTCGGCCGCGCGCGGCCGCTGAAGCTCGCCGAGGTGGGCGTGAAGCACACCATGAAACGCTCGAACAATTGGACGATCGTCGCCGTGCCCAACGAGGGTTGGGCGGAGAAGGTCTTCGGCGAGCCCGACGTCGAGCGGCTCTGGGAGGCTGTCGCGTTCGCGACCCGCCTCGACGAAGACGATCCGCCGGCCGCCTGGCTGGCCCACCGCGAGCGCTTGGAGGAGCGGGCGAAGCAGCTCAACGGGCGTGGTTTCGACGCCGTTCGTTTCCGGGGGCCGGGAACCGACCTGACCGTCGGCCTCCTGCCCGACGCGCGCTGGGACGGCGGCTCGATCGAGACGAACTGGGGACGGCGGCACATTCCGAACATGCCGACCGAGGAGGTGTTCACGACGCCCGACTACCGGCGCACCGAGGGAACCGTCCGCTCGACCCGGCCGCTGCCGATGCAGGGGACGGTTGTCGAGAATCTCGAGCTGACGTTCGAAGGCGGGAAGGCCGTCGACGTCCGCGCTTCGGCCGGAGAGGAAGTCGTCCGCGTCACCCTCGGACTCGACGAGGGTGCGCCGTATCTGGGCGAGGTCGCCCTCGTCGACGGCAGCTCGAAGGTGGGGCAGACAGGGTTGGTCTTCTACGACGTGCTCTTCGACGAGAACGCGACCTGCCACATCGCCTACGGAGCCGGCCTGGCGATGCTGGTCGAAGGCGCCGAGGCGCTGGGCCCGGAGGCAAAGCGCGCCCGGGGAGTCAACCACTCGGTCGTCCATACCGACTTCATGATCGGCGGGCCCGAGGTGGACGTCGACGGGCTCGATTCAGACGGCGCGGCGGTGCCGATCATCCGCGACGACAAGTGGGTGCTCGCCTAAGCGCCTCTGGCCGGCGACTCCTTACGGCCGGCGAAGCCGGCCTCCGGAGCCGCCTGACGCCGCTGGCGGCACGATGCTCTCCGGGGCCGTATTGAAATACTGTCCCCTCCGGCCTCGCACCGCCAGCGGCGCCCCAGAGACGCTTAGGAACTCCACGATTTGAATGGCGTTCAACGCGGCGCCCTTGCGCAGGTTGTCGCAGCAGCCGAAGAGGACGAGCCCGTTCTCGACCGTCGGGTCGCGCCGGATCCGGCCGACGAGCACGTCGTCACCGCCCACCGCGTCGCGCGGCGTTGGATAGGGCTCGGAGACGCGGACGCTCGGGGAGGCCGCCAGCACGTCGCGCGCCCCGTCGGGGGAGAGGGGGCGCTCGGTCTCGACCCAGATCGCCTGCGAGTGGCCGACGAGGACCGGGACGCGCACGCAGGTCGCGCTGAACGGCAGCTCGGGCAGCTCCAAGATCTTCCGGGTCTCGGCGCGGAGCTTGGACTCCTCCTCCGACTCGTCTCCCTCGAAGTCCCAGTCCATCGTCACGTTTCCCTCGACGGAGTCCTGCGAGCGCAGCCGCTCCATCGAGTCCGAACCCGCGCCCGAGGCCGACTGGTACGTGGCGAGGCGAACGCGGCGGAGCCCGGCCGCGTCGTGCAGCGGGCCGAGCAGGCAGACGAGCTGGATCGTCGAGCAGTTGGGGTTCGCGAGGATGCCGTCGTGCTCGACCGCGCGACCGCCGTTCACCTCGGGGACGACGAGCGGAACGCCGTCGGCGAGGCGATAGGCCGACGACTTGTCGATGCAGACGGTCCCCGAGTCTGCTGCGGCGGGAACGAGCTCGCGGCTCGCCGCGGTCCCGATCGAGAACAGGCAGAGGTCGAGATCGCCGGCGGCGAGCGCCGCGGGCGTCGCCTCCTCGACCTCGAGCTCCGAGTCGCCAAAGGCCACTCGCGTTCCGGCCGAGCGCTCGGACGCAAACGCGCGCACGTCCTCGAAGCCGCGCTCGGCGAGGAGCTCGAGCGTGACCGTGCCGACGGCGCCGGTCGCGCCGACGACGCCGAGCCTAGCCATGCCGTCGTTCGGCGCTCGCGTCGGCCAGCTCGAAGGCCTCGTGGAGCGCGCGGACCGAGCGCTCGACGTCCTCGCGCGGAACGTAGAACGCGATCTTGATCGGAGACGTCGACACGAACTGGGACTCGACGCCGAGCTCTCGCAGCGTCCCAAAGGCGCGTGCTGCGACGCCGGGGTGGCTCTTCATCCCAGCGCCAACGATGCTGACCTTGCCGAGGCCTTCGCGCTCCGACCAGCTGGCGCCGAGCCCCTCGAGGGCACTCGCAGCCTCCTCACGGTCTTCCCACGGAGCGGAGAAGACGATCCCGCCGTCGATCTGGATCACGGTGTCGACGTTGACCGAGGCGTCGGCGAGCGTCTGGAAGAGCTGGGCCGGGTCGGCGCCCTCGACCTCGTACACGGCCTCCTCGAGCTCGTGGGTCACGCCTGCGATCATCGCCTTCTCGAGCATCCGTTCGTCCTCCTCGCGAATCCAGGTGCCGTCCACGTCTGCGAAGGTCGAGCGTACGTGGAGCTTGACATTGTGGTTGCGCGCGAACTCGACGGAGCGTAGCTGCATGACTTTCGCGCCCGAGGCCGTCATCTCGAGCATCTCCTCGTAGCTGACGGCGTGGAGCTTGCATGCCTCCGGGACGATGCGAGGGTCGGCGGTGAACACGCCTTCGACGTCCGTGTAGATCTCGCAGCTTTCCGCGCCGAGGGCAGCGGCGAGTGCGACGGCCGTCAAATCCGAGGCGCCGCGGCCGAGCGTCGTGACCTCGTAGCTCGTCGACACGCCCTGGAAGCCGGCAACGAGGACGATCCGGTTCTGGTCGAGCGCCTCGTGGATGCGTCTTGCGCGGACATCGACGATCTTCGCCTTCCCGTGCATCGTGTCCGTGACGATCCCCGCCTGGGAGCCGGTCAGCGAGATCGCCTCGTGGCCCAGGTCGTACACCGCCATCGCCGCGAGCGCGCACGAGATCCGCTCTCCGACGGAGATGAGCATGTCGAGCTCTCGCGGGTCCGGCCGGACCGAGACCTGGTGGGCGAGGGAAACGAGCTCGTCGGTCGTCGCTCCCATCGCCGAGAGCACGCCCACGACCCGCGAGCCGGCCTCGTGCGCGGACACCAGCCGCTTGGCGACGCTCCGCAGCCGCTCCGGCCCGGCCACGCTCGTGCCGCCGAACTTCATCACCATCGTGCCTCGCTTGGGCTGCTCGTCGACGGAGACGGTCGGGACGGCTTCGTAGTCCGTGATTGCCACGGCTACATCTCTCTGCGCCCGGCCAGGGCGCGTCCCAGGGTCACCTCGTCCGCGTACTCGAGGTCGCTCCCGACCGGCAGCCCGCTGGCGAGCCTCGTCACCTTGACGCGGCCGCGGAGGCGGTCGGCGAGGTAGGCGGCCGTCGACTCGCCGGTCATGTTCGGGTTCGTCGCGAGCACGACCTCCTCGATCCCGTTTCGCTCGACCCGCTGAAGCAGCTCGTCGATTCGCAGGTGCTCCGGCTCGACGCCGTCCAGCGGCGAGAGGGCGCCGCCGAGGACGTGGTACAGGCCCCGGAACTCAGCCGTCCGCTCGAGCGAGATCAGGTCGGCGGGCTGCTCGACGACGCAGACGATCGCGCGGTCGCGCCGTGCGTCGCGGCAGATCTC
>DASWEE010000116.1:0-4025 GCA_036394915.1 Gaiellaceae bacterium
GCACGGGCCGCAGCCCGGCCTGGCGGAGAAGTCGATCGGGATGACCGAGACGCACGAGCTGGCCGTGATGTGCGACACGTTCCATCCACTCCGCCTGAGCGTGCTCGCGAAGGAGCTGGACGACGGCAAGTACGCCTACTCATGGTACGAGGAGCCGGACGCCGTCAAGGAGGCCAAGAGCGCCGACGAGGATCCCGCCGGCGTGACCTCGCACTTTTGACCGCGGCCGGCGACGGCGGCTCGCGTGAAACGATTTCCCCCGGGGCGCTTTGCGCCCTTCCCCCACTTTTGAGGGTACCTCGGTAAGTGAGACGCATGGAAACGACAGCGTGACGAAAGCGTGACGATCGAAGGGGCTCCCGCCGCAGGGGCGCGGGCGATCGTCCTCGACTACGACGGGACGATCACCGAGAACGACCTTCTGCAGCAGATCGCCTTCGAGTTCGGCGACCCCGAGATCGTTGCCGGCCTCGACCGTGGGCTCCACGAAGGCCGCATCAGGCTCCGGGACGAGATCGTCGGCGAATACGCGACCGTGCGCGCGCCGCTGTCGGAGGTGCTCGAGTGGGTCTTCGAGCGAACGCGCATCCGGGCCGGTTTCCGCGAGCTGCTCGCGCTCGCGCGCGGGCGGGGCTGGCCGGTGATCGTCGTCTCGAGCGGGTTCCACGAGCTGATCGAGCCCGTGTTCGAGCGTGAGGGGATCGAGGTCGAGCTGTTCGCGAACCGGGTCGATCCCCGGCCGGAAGGCTGGGTCGTCGACTGGCGCTACGAGGACGAATGCGACGTCTGCGGCCAGTCCTGCAAGCGCTCGGTGGTCGAGCGGCTCACCCACGGCGAGGAGATCGTCTACATTGGGGACGGCTACTCGGACCGCTGCGCCGCAGAGGCCGCGGGCAGGGTCTTCGCCCGCAGGGGCCTGGCCCGCTACCTCGAGGAGCGGGATGTCCCCTTCGAACCGTTCTCCGAGTTCTTCGAGGTCTCGACGGCGCTGGCGGGCTAGCGGAGCTTGCGCGCCGGGCCGGCGATCCAGGTGATCAGCTGGCTGAACACCTGCGGGGTCGGGGGCATCCGGATGCCCTGCCGCGTGACCGTCGGGTTCCGGAGCGCGCTGCACGCGTTCTGGTCGCTGATCGTCTGCTGAGCCCCGAAGACCGACGAACCGATCGCCTGGTCGAAGGTCGCCCACGTGCTCTGAACCGCGTCGGCCGTCACCGCGACGAGGCATGCGTCGCCGACGAAGTTCGCGCTGAGCGCGCTCACGAGCGTCTTGATTGTCTTGTCCTGCTTCGCGACGGTCTTCTTGAGCGCTTTCACGTCCTTCTGCAGGGCGGCGATCTTCTGCGTGGGGGTGGCCGCCGACGCCGCCCCGGCAAAGACGAACGCTCCCGCGACCACGATTGCGATGGTGCGCTTCACGGAAATCCTCCTGACTCGATGGGGCTAGCGCAGCCTACCCTTTGCCCGTGCCGCTTCTCCGCCTCCCCGAGCCGTACGACTTCGACGTCTCGACCGAGCGCTTTCGCGCATTCGGGCCCGATCTCGCCAACCTCTGGCACGAGGGCGGCCTGCATCGCGTGGTCGACGGGCGCGAGCTGCGGATCGAAGCAGCGCCCGGCGGGGTTCGGGTCGAGCCGCTCCGCCGAACGGACGAGCCGGTCGTCTGGCGCCTGCTCGGAGCGGACTTCGACCTCGCGGCCTTCGCGGAGTTCGCGCAGGACGATCCGGTGCTCGCGCGGCTGTCCGAGCGGCTCGCCGGCTTCCGTCCTCCGCTCGCCCCGGACCCGTTCGAGGCGCTCGTCGGCTCGATCACGGCGCAGCAGGTGTCGCTCCAATCGGCGTTCGCGGTCCGGAGTCGCTTCATCGAGCGGTTCGGCGAGCAGGCCGTGCACGCATGGGCGTTCCCGACCCGCGAACAGATAGCCGCGGCGCGCGAGCACGAGCTGAGGGCGCTCGGCTTCTCCGGTCGCAAGGCCGAGTACGTGCTCGGGCTCGCGCGCTCCGAGCTCGACCTCGACCAGCTGGAGGCGCTGCCGGACGAGGAGGTCAAACGCCTGATCGTCTCCCTGCGCGGCCTCGGCGAGTGGACGGCCGACTGGTTCCTGGCGCGCTGCCTCGCCCGTCCGCACGCTTGGCCGGCCGGCGACCTCGGGCTGCGGAAGGCCGTCTCCGCCTACTACGGGAACGGGCGCGAGCTGACGACCGACGAGGTCCGCGCGCTCGGTCCCCGGTTGGCGCCGTTCCAGAACCTCTCGGCGCATTACGTGCTGACCGGGCTGCGTATGGTTGGGACATGACCGTCGCTCGCCCACGGCTCGCTCCCGTGGGGGAAACCATGTTTCGAGCATGGGGGAACCCCTGGTTCCCCCATGAACCCCCTCCTCAGAGCTACACGGGAAGTGGAAACCTCGAAGGGTCACCCCCACGAGCCCCCTTCTTACAACCTGAGGTGGGGGAACCTCCCGGTTCCCCCACGCCCCCTCCACACGCTCCTAGGCCAAAGATTGGCCTATGAGCATCCGGAGGGCGACAGCGGCCGACAGGGAAGCGCTGCACGCGCTCTACCGCGACTTTTTCGACGAGCTCCCGCCTCCGGAGTACACCGGTATCCGGGTCGAGCAGGAGCTCGCCGAGGTGGACGAGATCGTCGAGCGCGAGATCGCCTTCGTCGCCGAGGACGAAGAGGGGATCGCCGGCTTCGCGCTGGTGCGCCCCAAGCGTGGGACCTGGGGCGAGCTGACCGACCTGTACGTACGGCCAGGAGCGAGGCGGCGCGGGCTCGGCGCCGAGCTGACGAGGGCGGCGGCCGGGGCGCTTCGCGAGCTCGGCGCGACCCAGATCGTGCTGTCCGTGCTCGCGCGCAACCGCGTGGCGCGCGCCTTCTACGAGCGGCAGGGGTTCAGCGAGGAGGGCCTCAGGCTGGTCGCCGACCTCAGCGCCCTCGAACGCGCAGAGCCGGGCGAGTGGACCTCTTTCGGGTCTGTGCACGTCCAGAGCGACGACGCCGGCGCCGTCGCCCGTGCCGTCCGGCAGTTCGTCCCGCGGCTTCCGGGCGGCTCGATGGGGAGCGTCGTCTCGCCGCCGCGAAACGGCTGGGTCGCCGTCTACGACGAGCTCTGCGACCGGGAGCCGCAGCTGCTGGGGCGGCTGGCCCGCGAGCTGTCAGACCGGATGGGCGCCGTCGTGCTCGCGATCGGACTCGAACGAGGGGCCGTCGTCCGCTACGCGCTGCTCGAGCGGGGCCGGATCGTGGACGAGTACCTGTCCGTGCCCGAGTACTACGGGCCGGTGCCGCCCGGCGACGTGGTCGCGCTCGGCGCGAATGCGACGGTCGTCGCCCGTCTGACCGGCGCCGATCCGAAGCAGGTTCGCGGGATCGCACGCACTGCGGCAACGCCGGGAGAGCTGCCGCCGGCAGCGGAGCTGCTCGCCCAGATCGCGGGCGCAATGCGGATCGAAGGCACTGAGCACGGGTACGCGGAGGCGCGGGAGCTTTCGGGAGCGGAGCAGATCGCCCCACCGTAGGCGGCTACGATCGTTCGATGCTGACGCTCTACGACGCCGAGCGCTGCCCGTACGCGGCCCGCGTCAGGATCGTGCTCGCCGAGAAGGGAATCCCGTACGAGACGGTCGCGATCGACCTCGCCGACCGCCCGGCCTGGATGTACAAGAAGAACTCGACCGGGAGGGTGCCGGTGCTGGAGGAGGACGGAGGCTTCGTCCTGCCCGAGTCGGCCGTGATCATGGCCTACCTCGACGAGCGCTATCCCGAGCCGCCGCTGCTCCCGGCCGACGCGGCCGAGCGTGCGCTTGCGCGGCTGTGGATCGAGCGCTTCGACGACCTCGGCAAGCCGTACTACGCCGTCCGGCGCGGCGAGGAGGAAGCGCGGGGGCGGCTCGCCCGCGCGCTCCAGGCGCTCGACTCGGCGCTGGAGGCGCAGCCGTTCCTGACCGGGCGCGAGTACGGGCTCGCCGACATCGCCTACGTGCCGTGGATCCTGCGCGGGCAGGCCTCGTTCGGGCTCGAC
>DASWEE010000117.1:0-33653 GCA_036394915.1 Gaiellaceae bacterium
CGGGCTCGCCAGGTTGACGAGGTAGAGCGCGTGGCAGACGACCTCGTGGATTCCCGCCTCGGCTCGGCGCTCCTTGAAGCGCTCGAAGTTCTTCGGGTCGTGGTTCGTCGGGCGCCACGTTCTCGGGCTCTGGGTGAAGACCTGGACGGACTCGCCGCCGATCGCCTCGATCCGGTCGATCGCCGTGTGGATCCCGCCGGACGACGAGACGTGCGCGCCGAGATGCATGCGGCGAGCTTACGTTTTGCCTGCGATCTGGATGAGAGCGTCGACCGCGTAGCTGAGATCCATCCGCTCGCCGATGCCGCTCAGACACGTCTCCGGGTCGATCGAGAGGCCGCAGTGCTGGTTTCGCTCGAGTAATCCGTCCACGAATCCCTGTCGTGGTCTCGGCACCGCCGAGATCGGCGCGCCGCGCGGATCCATGAAGCGAAGCCGGCCGCGCGGCAGGCTCGCGATCGAGTAGCCGCCCTCGTGTACGAGCCGGTGATGGCGGCGGCAGAGCAGAACGAGGTTGTCGATGCGCGTCTCACCTCCATGCGACCAGTGGCGAACGTGATGCGCGTCGACGAAGCGGAGGTTCTCGCAACCGGGGAAGCGGCAGCCGCGGTCGCGGCTCTGAAGGGCGCGGCGTAAGGCGGGCGGGATCGTGCGCGTCCTCCGCCCGACCGTGAGCGCTTCACCGTCGCGCTCGACGATTCGCACCAGGGAGGAGTCGCAGGACAGCCTCCTCGCCGTCTCAGGTGCGACCGCAGGTCCGTCATCGAGCTCGCAGCCCCGGTCGGCCTCGCCCGCGAGCGCCGCGGCGTCGACGTGGACGACGACCTGGTAGCGCTCTCCGCCGGTCCGGCTCGCATCCCCGCGTGCGAGCGAAGCGTCGGCCACCGCCACGAGCGCCTCGGCGTTTGTCGGCATCCGCGGTTCCGCGGAACCGCGGTCCGAGAGGCCGTTGCGCGCCGCTTCGAGCGCGCGCAGGAAGAGCGCACCGTCCTCGGGAGCGAGCCGGGCGTTGAGGACGAGCGTGCCGTCCTCGTCCCAGTAGTGGTCGAGATAGGCGTTCTCGTGCCCCTCGTTCGCCTCGTTGGCACTGACGTGGCGGTAGGCGCGCACGGCGCGCTCGAGCTGGGACGCGGTCATGCAGCGCGCGAGCTCGAGCAGCTCTTCCTCCGAGCCCTCGTCCGCCACCCTCGTCAGCGCCCTCACCTTCGCGTACGAGAGCTCGCCGCGCGAGAAGGCCGCGCGGATCATCGGAAGCTCGGCGAGCCGCCGTGCGACCCGGACGTGCTCGCGGCCGCACGCGGAGTGAGCGCGCAACGCCAGGCGATCCACTCGGCGCAGGAGCGCAGGCCCGGCTCCGCCCAGCCCTCGCGGCGATCGAGCTCGGCCACCAGCTCGAGCCAGCGGCAGGTACCTGCGTAGATGTGGGAGGCCAGCTCGGTCAGCTCGTCCTTCAGCTCGGGGAGGCCGAGGCTGCCGACTCCCGCACCGTTCTCATTCGTGGCAACAGGCATGTTGGCAGACTAGCCAACGCATCGGACGGCAATGTGGCCTCGATGAACTCAAACTGATATCATCGCGATATCGCACCTAAGACCGAGAAGACCGAGCAGATCCCGTTCCGAGCACCGGCCGAGCTGATGCAGCTTCTACGCGACTGTGCGGCCCGTTACGGGCGGAGCGTCGCCGAGGAGTTGCGCATCGCCGTCGAGTTGCACGTGACCACTTCGGCCGTTCAGGAGTTGGCGCGACCCCAGGTCCGCGCTCGACTCGGTCAGGACGTCGAGAGGGCCGACGACGAGATGCGGGACTATCTGCGAGCCCTCGCTGAGAGGGCGTACGGCTGGCGGCCGAAGGGATTGCTCGAGAGCCTGCTCTGGCTCAATGAGCGCGTCAAGCCTTGATGAGAGCGTGGCACCCAGCGCGGTTGTCGCAAGCGGTCGCGCTTCCGTCACCCGCCCGCTTCGTCGTCGCCGTCGCCTCCGGCAAGGGCGGGGTCGGCAAGTCGACGATCAGCCTCAATCTGGCGGTGGCACTCGCCGAGAAGGGCCATCGCGTCGGTCTGCTCGATGCGGATTTCTACGGTCCAGACATCCCGCTCATGGTCGGGGTGGCGAAGTCGAAGCTGCTGAAGCAATGGGCGCTCTGGCGCCATCAGGAGCTTGGCGAGGTGCGCCTCGAGCCGCTCGAGCGCGACGGGATCAAGATCATGTCCGTCGGTTTGATGCTCGCCGAGCAGCAGGCGCTGTCCTGGCCGGCGGAGATGGTCGAGCTCGTCGGACGGCAGTTCCTGACCGCCGTCGACTGGGGCGAGCTCGACTACCTGCTGATCGATATGCCGCCCGGCACGGGGGACATCCAGCAGCAACTTCTCGCCTTGCTTCCCGTGATGGCGGCGCTGGTGGTCGTCACACCCCAGGATCTCGCCCATCTCGACGCCAAGCGCGCCCTCGAGCTCCTGCGAGACGGCGAGATCCGCATCCTTGGCGGTGTCGAGAACATGGCATCGCTCGATTGTCCGCACTGCGCGGGCAAGATCGCACTCTTCCCGGCGGTCCGCCCGGAGCGCTCAATCTGGGCGCAAGGAGTGGAGAGGCTCGGTGTCTTGCCATTTGATCCACCGATCGCTCACGCGGGCGAGAGCGGACGGCCGATCGTGGCCGCCGCGCCGGAGAGCGCGGGGGCGGACGCATTCCGGCGTCTGGCCGACGTCGTCATCTCAAAGCTCCAGGCCGCTTGCTAGCGCGGACAGCGACGAAATCCGGCGGCAACGGCCGCAGCGCGGCTCGCCACTAGCATTGATCGGCATGAGCGTTCGCGTGCGCATGGCGCCGAGCCCGACCGGGTTCCTCCACATCGGAGGCGTGCGGACCTTCCTCTTCAACTGGCTGTTCGCGCGCGGGCAGGGCGGCGAATGCCTGCTGCGAATCGAGAACACCGACACCAGCCGCGAGGTGGCGGAGTCGGTCGAGCAGATCCAGCGCTCGCTGCGCTGGCTCGGCATCGACTGGGACGGCTCGATCACGTTCCAGCTCGACCGGATGGAGCGCTGCCAGGAGGAGGCCCGAAGGCTCGCCGCCGAGGGGAACGCGTACGAGGACGAAGGCGCGATCCGGTTTCGGATGCCCGACGAAGGGGTGACGGCCTGGGACGACGCCGTCAAGGGCAGGATCGAGTTCCAGAACGCGCAGCTCTCCGATCTCGTCATCGTCCGGTCGGACGGACGCCCCACGTACAACTTCGCCTCGCCGGTCGAGGACTGGCTGGACGGGATCACGCACGTCGTCCGCGGCGACGACCACGTCTCGAACACGCCGTCGCAGATCAACATCCTGCGCGCGCTCGGCGCCGAGCCTCCGGTCTACGCGCATGCGCCGAGCCTGCTCGGCCCCGACGGGCGCAAGCTCTCGAAGCGACACGGCGCCCAGTCCCTGGACGAGTTCCGCGAGGCCGGTTACCTGCCCGAGGCGCTGATGAACTTCCTCGCCCTGCTCGGCTGGAGCTACGACGACAAGACGACGATCATGTCCCGGGATGAGCTGATCGAGCGCTTCTCGTTCGAGCGGGTGCAGACGAGCCCGGCCACCTTCGACTACCAGAAGCTCGAGTGGATGAACGGCGTCTACATCCGCTCGCTGCCGGTCGAGGAATTCGCGCAGCGCCTGGTCGGCTACCTGCGCGAGCAGGGCTACGACTGGGACGAGGAGCTCGTCCACCGGGCAGCGCCGATCGTGCAGGAGAAGATCTCGACGCTTGGCCAATTCCCCTCGTTCGCCGGCTTCCTGTTCCAGGACGTCGAGCCGGATCCGGCTCTGCTCGACGGGCAGATCCTGGCCGAGGCAGCCGCCGAGCTCGAGCGCGTCGAGCCGTTCTCGGCCGAGCAGATCGAGCAAGCCCTGCGTTCGCTTGCGGAGCGGCTCGAGCTCTCGCCGCGGAAGGCGTTTCAGCCGATCCGCGTCGCCGTTACCGGCTCCAAGGTCTCGCCGGGCCTGTTCGAGAGCCTCGAGCTGCTCGGCAAGGATCGCTCGCTCGAGCGAATCCGCAGCGCGGCCGCCGCTTAGCTCCTGCGAAAAGTGGGCATAAGCAAGGAATGGAGTCGGGCGTCAGGACCGTCCTCGTCGTCGAGGACGACCGCTCGATGCGCCTGCTCTTCCGCGTGAACCTCGAGCTCGAGGGCTACCGCGTCCTCGAGGGTGCGACCATCCCTGATGCCCGCCGCCTGCTCGACTCCGAGCAGATCGATTTCGTCGTGCTCGACGTCCACGTCGGAGGAGATTCGGGGTACGACCTGATCGACGCGATTCGAGACCGGCACCGGCAGGCTCCGATCGCGCTGATCACGGGCTCGGCCGAGATCGGGGCCGAGGAGCGTGCGCGCGTCGACGCGGTCCTGCCGAAGCCGTTCGCCCTCGAGGACCTGATCGCGGCGATCGGCCGCCTCACCGGATCGGCCGCGAGCTCCTGAACTCCGTCCTGTAGATTCGCGCCGTGCCGGTCGCCACCGTCCGCACCCCTGCGGAGTATGAAACGCGCCTCCAACGCTATCTATTCGAGCGCTCCGAGGAGTCGCGGGCGGTCCGCGTGGGGGAGAAGGAGACCTCCGAGCAAGCGAAGATCGTCGCCCGTTTTGCGGATCTCTTCTCCCGCGCGCAGCTCGATGCGCTTCGAGAGGCCGAGCAGGCGTCCGATCCGGACGAGCGCGAGCGGCTCTACCGCCTGCGCAAGACCTGTGAGGGCGGGATCGTGGCCGCGGAGCTTGCCGAGCAATCCGACGAGCTCGAGAATGCGCTGCTCGCTGCCCGGGTCCCGTTCGAGGACGAAGAGCTGCCGCTTCGCACCGCCCAGGCACGGCTGGCGGTGATCGCGGACTATCGCGAGCGCGAGGAGCTCGGGACGCTGCAGGCCGACGTGTCCGCCGGGTTCAACGGCGACCGGCTGGACTTGCTCCGCGCCCGCGAGGAGCTCGAGGCCGACGTCTCAGGCGAGGCCGACCCGGTCGCGCGCAGCGAGGAGGAGAAGGGGATCGCTCTGCGCGAGGTGGCCGGCGTCCTCGAGCAGGCGAGCTCGGCGATCGAGACGGCGTACCTCCGGCTCCGCGAGCGTTGGTTCGAGAAGCTGCTCGGGCCGGAGCGAGAGCCGGTCCCGTCCTCGTTCCACATGGCCTACGTCCGGCGGCTGTCGCCGCTCGAGTCGACCTACTCGAAGGACCGCGCCGTCGAGGTCTGCCTCGACACCCTCGCGCAGCTCGGCTTTCTCCTCTCGGAAGAGCCGAACATCCGTCTCGACCTCGAGGACCGGCCGCAGAAGGCTCCGCGTGCCTGCGTGATCGCGTCCGACCCGCCGACGGTCGTTCACCTGATTACGCGCGCCCAGGGCGGGCTCCACGACTACCAGGCGCTCTTGCACGAGGCCGGCCACGCACTCCACTACGCGGGCTGCGACCCGGCGCTGCCGTACACGTTCAGAAAGCTCGCGCGCGATCATTCGCTGACGGAGATCTACTCGTACATCTGCGAGGCGATCTCGAAGGAGCCGGTCTGGCACGAACTCTATTTCGGGCTCTCCGCCGAACAGGCCGAGGAGAACGCCGAGGCGACGCGCCTGCTGGAGACGCTCCTGTTCCGCCGCTACGTCGCCAAGCTCCGCTTCGAGCTCGAGTTCTGGTCTCGCTTCCGCGAGGACGGCGGCACGCCCGGCGGCTACTCCGAGCGGCTGCGCGAGGCGATCGGCGTTTCGTATCGAGCCGACAACTACCTGGCGGACACGGATGCCGACTTCTATTCGGCCGACTACCTGCGGGCGTGGATCCGCTGCGCCCAGCTCCACTCCCACCTTCTGAACGAGGTCGGAGAGGACTGGTGGCGGTCTCCACGGACGGGCGAGCTGCTTCGCGACCTGTTCCGGGAGGGGACGCGGCCGTCGAGCGAGGAGATCGCCGGGCGGCTCGGCTTCGACCCGCTGGACACGGCTCCGCTTGTCGCGGAGCTCGGCGCCTGAAGCTCCGAAAGGGGTCGCTAGACTTGCTCCGACGGCGCATTCGTCTAGTGGCCTAGGACACCGCCCTCTCACGGCGGCGGCACGGGTTCGAATCCCGTATGCGCCTTTCTAGCCTCGCAAGAGGACCGATACGTCCGGCATCCGAATCACGAAGGACCGGGATCCCGTGGCGGTGAAGAGCCTCAGCGAGATTGAATCGGAGTTCGCAGGGATGCCGTCGAACGCAAATGCATTGTTGCGAGTCGAGACGGTTTCTCCGCCGGGACCCTGGACAGCTAAGACTGCGTCATCCACCAAGCCGACGACGCTGATCGGGAGATCGCTGCTCTCCTGCGACGTCACGTAGATAGGCCCCTTCAGCAGTACCGAACGCGCCGTGCAGCCCCTGCCATTTCCGAGACGGTCACTGATCACGTAGCAGATGGAGTCCGGCTCCCCGGACGACACCCACACTGTCCTCTCGCCGTCGGAAAGCACTCGGTGAAGGTTGGCTGGGTTTCGGTCGAGCGCCTTGATGTGTCCGTCACCAAGCAGTGCAGGCTGTCGCGGGGAACGCGTAACGGCCACGATTGCAAGGGCCAACCCGATTGCGAGGACGCCCACAACAAGGCCCCCGAACGCGATTCTTCCAAGCTTCCACGATGCAGCCCGCTCCTCGAGAAACCGGCGCGCGACAAGCTGCGGCGTTCCTAGGTTGTCGACTGCGGCTTGCTCACTCATTTCCGCGGACGCCTCGACCAGGTGTGCCTCGATCTCGCGCAGAATTCGGCGCTTCGCCCGGCGACCAACGTCCAGCTCGCATTCGAGCTCGCTCAGGTAGGTCTCGATGAGCCGCCCTCTCATTGCCCGCCCTCCAAGACGACGTTGACACTTTCTGAGAACTCACGCCAGGCTTGCGACTCCTCTTCGAGCGTCCGCCGGCCCTTCCCGGTCAGCTCGTACATCCGCCTGCGTCTTCCACTTGCCGCGACCCAGCGACTCGCGAGGAGTCCAGCTCGCTCCAAGCGGTGCAAGGCCGGATACACGGTGCCCTCGGGAAGGTCAAAGCTTCCACAGCTCCGCCGGCGCAGTTCCTTGATCAAGGCATAGCCGTGGAGTGAGCCACCCTGTACACAAGCCAACAGCAAAAGATCCAGATGGCCCCTGAGCGTCTCTCCCTTCATACCTAGTCAGGTTATGCTTAGCGTACTTAGGTGTCAAGGCCGTGCGTGCGTGTTGTTTTTGGTCGTCTTGGGTAGGCGCCCATACATGCTTCGTCGGCTCTTCGGAAATCAGGAGCTCACGATGGACGAGCTCGAGCGGAACGGCGACCCGCGTGGGGCCCTGCAGAGCAAGAAGTACCGCACCGCCGACCCGCGCGACCTCGTCGAGGACGAGGGCGTGACGATGGCCGGCCCAGGCGGCGCGCCGCGGGAAGACGAGTCGCCACAGGAGCGCCGCCGCCGCGACCGGGAATAGCTACCGCTCCAGCTCGATCGTCCACCGCGCCGAGTCGAATGCCTGCTCGGCGAGCCGCAGGGCGCGGCGGACGCGGCGATCGTCCGGGGCAGAGGCGAGGTTGATCGCAACCAGATTCGCCGCAGCCTGAGCGGCGGCCGCCGACAGTACCGCCGCCGCGGCAGCGTCTCCACGAACCTTCTGGTCACCTCGCTCTGAGATCGTTGCGGCCAGTGCCGCCACGTCTGCGGCCGTCTCGGCGATCTCGAGCGGCACCTGGGCGGCACGGGAGAGCGCGTCGGCGATTGCAGCGTCACGCTCGTCGGCGGTCGCCCCGGAAGGCGAGCGCATCGCCTCGAGAGCCGCCTGGTAGGCGCGTGCATCCTCCTCCGCGAGCGGCGTCGCCCGCCGCCGGAGAGACTCTGCCTGCGCGACCGCTCCGGCCGCGTCCGACCAGCCCTCCTTCGAGGCGCGGGCCGCCATCGCAAGCAGCCCGGCAGTCATCGCGACGACGAGCGCCGCGACCGAACCGCCTCCCGGAGTGGGAGAGTCGGACGCGAGCTCGTCGAGCAGCACGTTCAGCCGCAAGTCAAGGAGGTTCGAGATCGGCGGATTCTATGAGGCGAAGCGCCTGCGTAGCCGCTCGAGAGTCCGCTCGTCCGGCTCGTAGCCCTCGGCGGCGAGGGCCGTCTCCAGGTCTGCGATCAGCGCCTTCCTGAAATCGAGGTCGGCCTCGGCCCGCGCGACGATGTCGTCGAGCTCGCGCCGGGCCTGTGGGAGCTCCTGTGCGGCCTTGACCCATCCCTTGGGAGCAGGAGGAAGCGCTCGAAGCAGCTCTGCGAGCCGCTCCTCGTCGTACTTGGCCATTCCTCCTCCTCTGTCCGCAGAGCGTGTCATCGAACTCTAGACGGACGATCCACCCGGATTCTTCCCCTCGAGCTGCTCGCGGAGCTTCTTCAGGCAGCGGGAAATCCGGCTCGCGATCGTCCCGGCGGGCAGCTCGAGCGCGTCGCCGATCGTGCGATAGCTCTGATCCTGGGCAAAGAAGCGGTCGAGGATCTCGCGGCAGTCACCCGAGAGGACGGCGAGCGCCTCGTGCACCGCCATCGCCTCGTCCAGGGCTGCGATCGTGTCGTCGGCGCCGGCCGGAAGATCCTCCTCGGCGGTCGGCTGCTCGCGGCCCGAGCCGCGGATGCGGTCGATGCACAGGCGCCGGGTCAGCTGCCCGATCCACGGGCGTAGGGCCGAGTCGTCGCGCAGCTTCCCGAGGTGCTCGTAGACGCGCGCGAAGCAGTCCTGGAAGACGTCCTCGGCATCGGGCTCGGGCAACCGGAATGCCTGGATCGCGATCCCGTACACATAGCGCGAGAAGCGGGCGACGAGCTCGCTCCAGGCTTCGTCGTCACCCGCCCGGCAGCGGGCGACGAGCTGGGCATCGGACAGCGAGGCCAGAGCCATGTGCAAGATCAAAGCGCACTTCGGGCTCGGAAGAAAGCCCTCCCGGCCCTCGAGCCCTCCGAAGCGAGGGCCGGGAAAGGCGTGGTGAAGAGAGTTACTTCTGTTTTGCCTTCAGGGAGACACACTTCCCGAAGGCGTTCTGCTTGTTGTGGTTCTTGCCGTACTTGGCCTGGAACGCGGCGGCATTATCGGCCCGCTCGTCCTTGCAGTCCTTGGCGGCGTTGAGCGTCGCCTGCTGCTCGGCCTGTGACTTCGCCTTGGCCTTCTGCGAGACGCACTTGCCGAATGCGTTGCGCTTGTTGCCGTTCGTGCCGTACTTGTCCGCGAACGCAACCGCATCGGCGTCGCGCTCCGTCCGGCACTGCTGGGCGGCATTCTCCTGATTCGCCGCTTCCTGCTGCGCCAGCTTGGACACGCACTTGCCGAACGCGTTCCGCTTGTTCTGATTCGTGCCGTAGAGGTCACGGAAGTCCTTGGCCGTCATCGCGTTCCGCTGGTCACGGCAGCGCTGCTGAGCGGTCGCCTGATTCGCGGGGCTCGGATCAGATGCGAGCGTGACCGCCGGAACCGCGAGGAGAGCCAGGAATACGGTTGTCAGGACGAGGATGCGCATCGGGAACCCTCCTTTACGTTGGGTCGAAACACCTGTTCCCGCATAATGAACGGCGTCAAACGCGGAGGAGGTAAAGACTCTGTAAGACGCAAAAAAGCGCTACTTTTGCAGGGCTTTTTTCAGGCTGCGGGGCTAGGATTCGAACCTAGACTACCCGGTCCAGAGCCGGGCGTCCTACCATTAGACGACCCCGCAACGGGGCCGATCGATTCTAGCGAGGCTCGACCTGGGGAACGGCCGCCGGCTCCACGGATGCTCCCGAGAGCCTGAAGTACAGCACGGTCAGCGCGAGTGCCACGAACGGCGCGGTCACGGTGCCGCCCGCCACGTTCCCGACGTACGTGCGGGCGTAGTCGGGCAGGAAGATGAAGATCGCGCTGATCACGGCGGAGACGACCGAGGTGAGCAGGTAGGTGAGGATGACGATCCCGAAGACGCTCCAGCCGTTGCCGCGCACGAGTTCCCGGCTGCGGCCGAAGGACTCGAACACGCCCTTGCCCTCGAGCACGATCGTGGCCGTGATCAGGCTCCACCACGTGAGCAGGATCAGCCCCGGCACGATCAGCAGCAGGAGGCCGAGCCCGATCCCGAGCCCGGCGAGGATGGACGCTCCGAACAGCGGCAGCACGCGAGGCCCGACGCGCGCGAAGGTCTCGGTCAGGGTCAGGTCGGCGCGGCCGTCGCGGATGTCGGCGACCGCCTCGATGAGGGCTCCCGTCAGCCAGAAGATGCTGATCAGCAGCACGAAGGCCCCGGCGAGCGCGCCGTAGCCGCCGAACAGGATCGTCAGCACGAGCGTGAACGTGCTGACGACCAGGTAGTACGCGAGCGCCACCCCCATCAGGTGCTGCCAGTGGGTCTTGTAGAGCCTGAAGGCCTCGTCGAGGACGTCACCGACCATTCGGGCGAGCCTACAACACGTGAATACTTCGAAGATGGCGGCCGAGCGCATCCCCTCCGAGCTGGTGGAACGGATCGTGACGAGCCGCCGGCTGCCCGAGCACGTCGGCGAGACGGTGACCGTCCAGGGAGCGGTGCATCGGATCCGGGACGTCGGCGGGATCGCGTTCGTCCTCGTTCGCGACCGAGAGGACGTGCTACAGGCGGTCGCCGAGTCGGCGGAAGGGCTCGAGGAGGGAAGCTGGGTCCGGATCACGGGCGAGGTCGTGGCCGAGCCGCGGGCTCCGCGCGGCGTCGACCTGCGCATCCACGAGATCGAGGTGGTCGCCCAACCTGCCGAGCCGCTGCCGCTGGTGATCAACAAGCGGATGCTGAACGTGTCGCTGCCCGAGAAGCTGAACCGGCGCCCGATCTCGCTTCGGCACCCGCGCGAGCGCGCAATCTTCAGCATCCAGGCGGCGCTCACGGCGGGATTCCGCCGCTTCCTCCGCGCTCACGGCTTCACCGAGGTCAGGGCGCCCAAGATCGTCTCCGTCGGCGCCGAGGGAGGCGCGAACCTGTTCGAGCTCGAGTACTTCGGCAAGCAGGCCTTCCTCGCGCAGAGCCCGCAGCTCTACAAGCAGTTCATGGTCGGCGTTTACGAGCGCGTGTTCGAGGTCGGGCCGGTCTTCCGGGCGGAGAAGCACAACACGTCCAGGCATCTGAACGAGTACGTCTCACTCGACTTCGAAATGGGTTTCATCCGCGACCACCGCGACGTCATGGCGATGGAGGCGGCGCTGCTCCGCTCGATGCTCGCGGACGTTGCGGAGGAATGCGAGGAGGAGCTGGCGCTGCTCGGGGTGGCGCTCCCGGAGGTGGGGGAGATCCCGTCCGTGCGGCTGGCGGAGGCCGCGGAGGTCGCTGAGCGAGAGCTCGGCCGGAAGGTGAGCCGCGAGGACCTCGACCCTGAGGCGGAAGAGGCCGTCAGCCGCTGGGCGCTCGCGGAGCTCGGCAGCGAGTTCCTGTTCGTGACGCACTATCCGGAGGCGAAGCGGCCGTTCTACGCCCTGGACGATCCCGATGAGCCGGGACTGACCAGGAGCTTCGACCTCCTGCTGCGCGGGCTGGAGGTGACGACGGGCGGGCAGCGGATCCACTCGTACGACCAGCAGGTGGCCAAGATCGAGCGCCTCGGCCTCGACCCGGCCGACTTCGAGCACTTCCTGTTGCTGCATCGCCACGGCGTCCCGCCGCACGGCGGGCTCGCGATCGGGCTCGAGCGGCTGACGATGAAGCTAATCGGGCTGGACAACGTCCGCGAGGCCGCGCTCTTCCCGCGCGACCTCGACCGGCTGACGCCGTGATCCGGTGGTAGAATGATGTCATGAGAACTACCATCGACCTGGCCGGAAGAGTGGTTATTCCAAAGTCCGTACGCGATGAGGCAGGATTGCACCCCGGCACCCAGATCGATGTCGAGTTCCGCGACGGCCGGGTCGAGATCGAACCCGCGGCCGTCCCCATGCGGGTCGTCGAGCGAGGCGGTCGGCCAGTCATCGTCGCCGAAGAGGAGCTTCCGCCGCTCACCGACGAGGACGTCCGCAACGTGCTCGAACGCACCCGGCGGTGATCGCGATCGATACGAGCGTCGCGGTTCCTGCGGCGCTCCCCGAGCACGTCGCGCATGAACCCGTCCTCGCTGCGCTACCGCGCGGGAAGACGCGGGCGATCGCACAGGTCATGATCGAGACCTACTCGGTACTGACGAGGCTTCCGCCACCGCAGCGCGTGGCCGCCGCCGTCGCACGCGAGTACCTCAGAGACGCGTTCACGCGCCGACCACTCGTACTCGCCGCGGAGAGCTACGGTCAGGTGCTCGATCTTGCCGCAGCGGAAGGCATCACCGGCGGCGCGGTCTACGACGCGATTGTGGCGGCAACTGCGGTCGAGGCGGGCGCGACGCTGCTCACGCGTGACCGGCGGGCGGTCACGACCTATCAGCAGCTTGGCGCTGCTTACCGGCTGATCGGCTGACCGTCGGGGCCGATTGTCAGCGTGGGCTGCGCGCTCTACGCTGCTCGAATGCGCGTATGCACGAATTGCGGTCACGAGAACAGCGAGAGCGCGAAGTTCTGCGAGGAGTGTGCCGCTCCGCTCGAAGCTGCACCCGCGCCCCGCGAGCAGCGCAAGACGGTCACCGTCCTGTTCTGCGACGTGACCGGCTCGACCGAGCTCGGCGAGTCGACCGATCCGGAGGCTTTGCGGGCCCTGCTCGCCCGCTACTTCGAGTGCATGCAGGGGATCGTCGACTCCCACGGCGGCACGGTCGAGAAGTTCATCGGCGACGCGGTGATGGCCGTGTTCGGGGTGCCGGTTGTGCACGAAGACGACGCGCTCCGCGCCCTGCGCGCGGCTGAAGAGATGCGCGAGGCGCTGCCCGAGCTGAGAGTCCAAGCACGAATCGGCGTCAACACCGGCGAGGTCGTCACCGGGACCAAGGAGCGGCTCGCGACCGGCGACGCGGTCAACGTCGCTGCGCGGCTGGAGCAGGCCGCACAGCCGGGCGAGGTGCTGGTCGGGGAGCCGACGTTGGCACTCGTCCGCGATGCAGCCGAGGTCGAGCCGGTCGAGCCCCTCGAGCTGAAGGGCAAGGCCGAGCCGGTCCCCGCCTACCGGCTGCTGCGCTTGCTCGAAGCTCCGGAGCCAAGGCACGAGGCGCTGTTCGTCGGACGCGAGCGCGAGCTCGCGAGCCTGCAGGAAGCGTGGGAGCGCGTGCAAGCCGAGCAGTGCTGCGAGCTGGTCACGCTCGTCGGCGACGCCGGCGTAGGCAAGTCGCGACTCGCGGCAGAGCTCTTGGCCTCGACCGAGGCGATGATCGTCCGCGGACGCTGCCTCCCCTACGGGGAGGGGATCACGTACTGGCCTGTCGTCGAGGTGCTGAAGCAGCTCGACGTTCTGCCCGAGGAGGAGGCCGCGGCCGTCGCGATTCGCTCGCTCTTGGGCGCGACGGAGATGCAGACCTCGGCGGAGGAGATCGCCTGGGCGTTCCGCAAGACGCTCGAGCAGGCCGCAGTGGAGCGGCCACTCGTGGCCGTTTTCGACGACATCCAGTGGGGCGAGGAGACGTTCCTCGACCTGATCGAGCACGTCGCGCTCCTGTTCTCGGGCGCCGCGATCCTGCTGCTCTGCATCGCCCGGCCGGAGCTGACCGAGCGCCGCCCGGCCTGGCCGGTGACACTTCGGCTGGGACCCCTAGACGACGAGGACGTCGACGAGCTCATCCCGGAGCGCATCTCCGAGGACCTGCGCGAGAAGATCGCCCGCGCGGCGGGTGGCAACCCGCTCTTCATCGGCGAGATGCTGGCGATCGCGCAAGAGACGGAGGGCGAGGTCGTTGTCCCGCCCACGCTGCAGGCGCTGCTGGCGGCGCGCCTGGACCAGCTCGAGACGGCCGAGCGAAGCGTACTCGAGCGGGGCGCGATCGAGGGGGAGATCTTTCACCGTGGTGCCGTCCAGGCGCTCGCGCCCGAGGAGATGCAGGTGACCCCGCGCCTGGCCGCGCTCGTGCGCAAGGAGCTGATCAGACCGTACCGCGCACAGCTCGCTGGCGAGGACGGCTTCCGCTTTCGGCACCTGCTGATCCGCGATGCCGCTTACGACGCGCTGCCGAAGGCGATCCGCGCCGAGCTCCACGAGCGCTTCGCCGCCTGGCTGGAGCAGCACGGGGGGGCCGAGCTGGTCGAGCTGGACGAGATCCTCGGCTACCACCTCGAGCAGGCCTGTCGCTACCGCGGCGAGCTCGGGGCGCCGGTCGACGGGCTGCTGGCCGCCGCGGCGCGGGGTCGCCTGACCACCGCCGGCCGACGCGCGCAGTTCCGAGAGGACTACAGCGCGGCCGTGAGCCTGCTCGAGCGTGCCGTCGCGCTCGTACCGCCGGCCGAGCTCGATCTTGCCCTCGAGGTCGACCTCGTCGAGGCGCTGTACTGGGGAGGCAAGGGCGGCGACGGGCTCGAGCGCGCGAACTCACTCGCCGAACGGGCTGCGGCTGCGGGCGACCAGGTAGGTGAGCTGTGCGGGAGGATCCAGGCAGGCCTGATCCGCACGTCCATCGAACCGGAGGGCGCGACCGAGAAGCTGGCCGCGATCGTCGAAGAGGCGTTGCCCGTGTTCCGGGCGGGCGACGACCTCGCCCTCTACACCGCCTACCACGCGCTCGGGGAGGTGGCGTTCCAGTGCGGGCAGACGGACGCGGCGCTGGATGCATATGAGCGGTCGGCCGCACACGCCCGGCAGGCGGGCCCCCTGCAGTACTTCTTCGGGTGGCGCGCCGCTTGCCGTCTCTACGGCACGACCCCTGTGTCGGAGGTGCTGGCGTGGCTCGACGAAACCGAGCCACGCGCAGGGCGGGACCTCTTGCTCCGTTCGTGCCGGGCCGTGGCGCTGGCGATGCTCAGTCGCTTCGACGAGGCGCGCGCGATCCTGGCCGAAGCGCGTGCAGAGCAGGCCGATCGCGGCGGGGGAATCATGCTCGGAGTGGTGACCGGCATCGAGTCCGTCGACGTCGAGCTCTTGTCCGGCGATCCCGCCTCCGCCGCCGAGCTCGGAGCAGAGGGGTGCAGGCTGCTCGATGAGCTGGGGGACCAGGCCTATCTGTCGACCGCGGCTGGGACTCTTGCGCGGGCGCTGTACGCGCTCGACCGGCTCGACGAGGCCGACGCCTGGGCCGGGCGCGCGGCGGAGCTCGGCGCAAGTGACGACGTGTTCACGCAGATGCTCTGGCGGGAGGTCAGGGCGAAGGTGCTCGCGCAGGGTGGCGAGTATGTGGCGGCGGAGCGGCTCGCGCGCGAAGCGGTCGCGATCGGCGAGGACACCGATTGGCTCGACGGACAAGGCGACGCGAACGCCGACCTCGCCGAGGTGCTGTCGCTGGCCGGTCGCCCACAGGAAGCCGCAGAGGCACTCGAGCAGGCGCTCGCGCGCTACGAGCGGAAGGGGAACGTCGTCATGGCCGGGCGGACGCGCGACCGACTCTCCGCGCTTCGGCGTCAGGCCACTTCTGCGGCCCAGTCGCCGTAGAGCGACAGGTACAGGCCGCGGCGCGCCATCAGCTCGTCGTGCGTGCCCTGCTCGATGATCTGCCCGTGCTCGAGCACCACGATCCGGTCGGCGTTACGGATCGTGGACAGGCGGTGCGCGATCACGAACGCGGTCCTGTCGGCGAGCAGCAGCCCGAGCGCCCGTTCGATCTTGCGCTCGGTGCCGATGTCCACCGAGGAGGTCGCCTCGTCGAGGATCAGGATGCGGGGATCGGCCAGCAGCGCGCGCGCGAACGCGACGAGCTGGCGCTGCCCGAGCGAGAGCCGCGAGCCACGCTCCTGCACCTCGGTCTCGTACCCGTTCTCGAGCCGCATGATGAACTCGTGCGCGCCTACGGTTTGGGCCGCCGTCACGACCTCGGCCGGCGTCGCGTCGAGCTTCCCGAACGAGATGTTGTCGCGGACGGTGCCGGCGAAGAGGAATCCCTCCTGGGGAACGATTCCGAGCTGGCGCCGCAGTGACTCCTGGGTTACGTCGCGCAGGTCGACCCCGTCGATCGTGATCGCGCCCTCGCGCGGGTCGTAGAAGCGCGCGAGCAGCTTCGCGATCGTGGACTTGCCGGCGCCCGTGTGCCCGACGAGCGCGACCGTCGTCCCCGCCGCCACGTCGAGGTCGATCCCGTGCAGCACCTCCGGCCCGTCGTCGCCGTATCCGAACCGGACAGCCTCGAAGCGGACATGACCCTCGATCCGCGGCAGCTCGCGGCCGCCTGGGCGGTCGCGCACCTCGGGCTCCTCGTCCATCACGTCCATGATCTTGTCGAGCGCCGCGACCGCCGACAGGAACGTGTTGTAGAGCTGCGACAGCTGCTGGACCGGATCGAAGAAGTTCGACAGGTAGAGGAGGAAGGCGAACAGCGTCCCGGTCGTAACCAAGTCGTGGAAGTAGAGGTAGCCCCCGAAGCCGATCACGACCGCGATCGCGATCGAGGACAGGAAGTCGACGAACGGGAAGTAGAGCCCGTTGAGGACGACGGTCTGCTGGTTCGCCTCGCGGTACTCCCTGTTCACCTTCTTGAAGTTGCGCTCCTGCGCCAGCTCGCGTGTGAAGGACTGGACGACGCGCATGCCGGCGATGTCTTCCGCGAGGGTCGCCGTCACGGTGCCGAGCCGGACGCGGACGGAGTTGTAGGCACGCGTCGCGCGGATGCGGAAGATCGCTGTCGCCACGCTCATGAACGGGAACACGAACAGGGCCGCAAGGGCGAGCCGCCAGTCGAGCAGGAACAGGATCACCGCCGTGCCGAAGAGCGTCAGCGTGCTCTGGACGAGGCTCGTGACGCCGTCCGTGACGAGCTGGTCGATCGCCTCGACGTCGTTCGTCAGCCGGCTGATGATCACCCCCGCGCGGTTGCGCTCGTAGAAGCCGAGCGAGAGCCGCTGCAGGTGCCGGAAGAGCAGGTTGCGCAGGTCGGCGAGGATCCGTTCGCCCGTCCAGCCGGTGAGGTACGTCTGCGCGTAGCCGGCGAACCAGTTCAGGGTCCCGGCGGCCAGGAACGCGATCACGACGATCAGGAGCGTGTGCAGCTGCCGGTGGTTGATGCCGCGGTCGACCGCCACCTTGGCGAGGTAGGGCGGCGCCAGCGCGGTCGCGGTCGCGAGGAGCAGCGACCCGAGCGCGAGCGCCGTCCTGAGCTTGTAGGGCGCCGTCAGCTTCGCCAGCGTCGACACGCGCCGGACCGTCTGGCGCCACGACCAGTCGTCGACCTCCGCGCCGCGCTGGCGCATCATGTGGCTCCCGGGCTGCCAGACCCTCATGAGGCCGCTGCCTCGACTTCCTCGATCAGCTCGTGCTCGAGCAGCCCGTGCTCGTAGATCTCGTGATAGACAGGGCTGGTGTCGATCAGCTCATCGTGCGTGCCGCGGGCGGCGATCCGGCCACGTTCGAGCACGACCATCTCATCGGCCAGGGCGATCGTCGACAGCCGGTGGGCGATGATGATCGTCGTCCGGCCTTTCATCGCCTCGCGCAACCCGAGCCGGATGTGCGCCTCGGTGGTCGCGTCGACCGACGCGGTCGCGTCGTCCAGGATCAGGATCCGGGGGTCGACGATCAGCGCCCGCGCGATCGCGATCCGCTGGCGCTGGCCGCCCGAGAGCGTGATCCCGCGCTCGCCGATCATCGTCTCGTAGCCGTTCGGCAGCTTGTCGATGAACTCGTGCGCCTGCGCGAGCCGGGCCGCGTGCTCGACGTCCTCGTCCGTCGCCTCGGGCGCGCCGAAGGAGATGTTCTCGCGCACGGTGGCCGAGAACAGGAACGGGTCCTGGGAGATGACACCGATCTCGCCGCGAAGCGCGTTCAGCTTCAGATCACGGACGTCGACGCCGTCGATCGTGAGCCGCCCCTCGGACACGTCGTAGAAGCGCGGGACGAGCGAGGCGAGCGTCGTCTTGCCTGCACCGGTGTGGCCGATCAGCGCGATGGTTCGACCGGCGTCGATGCCGAGGTCGATGTCCTCGAGCACAGGCCGGCCGGGAACGTAGGCGAATGAGACCTCTTCGAACCGAACAAGTCCCTTTCCCGGCGGCAACTCGGCGGCGTCCGGCCTGTCCGTGACCTCTTCGGGCTCGTCCATTACCTGGAAGATGCGCTCGCCCGAGGCGGTCGCGCGCTGCGCCTGCCCGATCCACATCCCGAGCATCCGCAGGGGCATCACCAGCATTGCGAGCATCAGGTTGAAGGCCACGAAGTGGCCGAGGCTCATCTGGCCGTGCACGACCATCCGTCCGCCGATCAGCAGCACGGCGGCCTGCGCGAGCAGGGGGATGAAGGAGATCAGCGGCACGTAGTACGCGCGCTGGCGGTTCGCGCTGACGCTCTGGCGAAACAGGGCCTCGGAGCGGCGCTCGAACTTCATCTGCTCCTGGGGCTCCTGCGCGAACGACTTGACGACGTGGACGCCGACGATGTTCTCCTCGGCCACCGTCGCGACGTCCGCCATCTTCTGCTGGACGTCGCGCATCAACGGATGCGAGATGTGGCTGTAGCGGTAGGCGAGCCCGATGAGTACCGGAGTGATCGCGAGCGCGATCAGGGCGAGCCGCCAGTCGAACCAGAACATCACCGCGGTCACTCCGACGAGCGTCACAACGTGCTGGAAGAAGAAGATCAGCCCGTAGCCGAGGAAGAACCGAACCGACTGGAGATCGACCGTCGCGCGGGACATCAGCTGGCCCGTCTGGTGGCGGTCGTAGAACCCGAACGAGAGCCGCAGCAGGTGCGCGTAGAGGCGGTTGCGCATGTCGTATTCGACGCCGAGCGCCTGACGGCCGGAGATGAAGCGCCGTCCGACCATGAACAGCGCCTTCGCCAGGCCGATCCCGACGATGAGCGCGATCAAGATCTCGAGTCCGTGGCGGTCTTGCGCCTTGACGCGGTTGATGACCGCGCCTGTGATCACGATCATCGCGATCTGCGCACCCTGGGACGCGGCGGCGAGGAAGACGGAGACGACGAGCGAGAGCTTGTAGGGGCGCAGGAACCCGAGCAGCCGGGCGAACGTCTGGCGATATGCGGCCGGCGCTACGTCCACTAGTGATCCCCAACGTCGAGTCTAGCCACGGGCTTTCCTTGCTCAAAGTCGGCGCAGGGAACACAATTACCGCGTGGAGATTCCGGAGACCCGGTATGCGCGGAGCGGTGACGTCTCGATCGCCTATCAGGTTCTGGGCGAGGGGCCTTTCGATGTCGTGCACGTGCCGCCGTTCGTCTCACACGTCGAGCTCGCCTGGCAAGTGCCAGAGTCGGCGGCCTTTTTCCGCGGGCTCGCCTCCTTCTGCCGCCTGATCCGCTTCGACAAGCGCGGCACGGGCATGTCGGATCGCGTCAGCGGGGCGCCGCCGCTCGAGACGCGCATGGACGACGTGCGGGCGGTGATGGACGCCGTCGGGTCCGAGCGTGCCGCGCTTCTCGGAGCGTCGGAGGGTGGAGCGATGAGCATCCTGTTCGCCGCCACCTACCCCGACCGTACGTGGGCGCTCGTCCTCTGGGGCACGTTCGCGCGTGAACGGTGGGCACCCGACTATCCGTGGGGTGCGCGTGAAGAAGATTACGAGCGCGATGCCGCCGAGCAAGCAGACTGGGGTACTCCGGAGCACGCGGCGCGAATCGTCCAGGCCATCGCCCCGACCGCGTCCGAGGAGGGTAAGCGAGCGCTCGCGACTCTGATTCGCCAGGGAGCGAGCCCGGGCGCTGCGGCCGCCCTCGATCGAATGAACAGAGAGATCGACGTACGGCACGTGCTGCCGGCGATCCGCGTCCCAACGCTCGTTCTCAATCGCACTGGGGAAAGTCCGTTCATCGTCCGCGCCTCGGAATACCTCGCAGAACATATCCCCGGCGCGAGGCACGTCCAAGTCCCCGGCGTCGACCACGCGATCGCCGCCGACTCAGAGCGGATCCTCCCCGAGGTCCAGCGCTTTCTGACCGGAGCCTGGGAGAGGCGGTCGTTGGAGGAAGCCGAGCCGGACCGCGTCCTCGCAACCGTGCTCTTCACCGACATCGTCGGCTCGACGGCGAAGGCCGTCGAGCTCGGCGACCGAGGCTGGCGCGAGCTGCTCGAGCAGCACCACGTCCGGATCCGTAACGAGCTCGTACGCCACCGCGGCGTCGAGCTCGATACGGCTGGCGACGGATTCTTCGCCCGGTTCGACGGGCCGGCGCGGGCAATTCGCTGTGCGGCGGCGATCGGCGAGTCGCTGCGCGAGCTCGGCCTGGATGTTCGGGCGGGCCTCCACACGGGCGAGTGCGAGTTGGTCGACGACAAGGTGGCCGGGATCGCGGTCTCGATCGGCGCACGCGTAGCGGCCCAGGCCGGCCCGGGAGAGGTGCTCGTCTCGCAGACGGTCAAGGACCTCGTCGCCGGCTCGGGGCTCGAGTTCGAGGATCGTGGCGCCGCCGAGTTGAAGGGCGTTCCGGGCGAGTGGAGGCTGTATGCCGTTGCAGGTTCCTGAGACGCGCTACGCCCGCAGCGGCGACGTCTCGATCGCCTACCAGGTCGTCGGGGACGGCCCGTTCGACCTCGTCTGGACGCCGGGCGCGTTCACGAACGTCGAGCTCGCCTGGGGGGATCCCGACCAGGCGCGCTTCCTCCGAGCGCTCGGGTCATTCTCGCGGCTGATCATCTTCGACAAGCGGGGCACGGGCCTTTCGGACCGTGTCGCCGGAATCGCGGATCTCGAGACGCGTATGGACGACATCCGGGCGGTGATGGACGCTGCGGAGTCGGAACGCGCGGCGATCGGGGGTGTTTCCGAGGGCGGTCCGATGGCTGTCCTGTTCGCGGCGACGTACCCTGAGCGCACGCAGGCGCTCGTCCTGTACGGGACGTTGCCGCGTTTCGTGCGAGGCCCCGGTTTCCCCTGGCTGCAGCCGCGCCACGAGTACCTCGCCGAGTGGCGCGAGGAGGCTCTGGGGTGGGGGAGCGAAGAGAGCGCACGGGAGCTGCTGGAGTCGCAGGGCCAGGCACCGACTCCAGAGCGCGTGCGTTACTTCGCCGCTCGTCGGCGGCAGAGCGCGAGTCCCGGTGCCGTCGAGCAGATGGCTCTGATGAATGCGGAGATCGACGTGCGTGCCGTTCTTCCGACGATACGCGTGCGGACGCTCGTCGCGCACCGCACCGAGGACCATCTCCCGATCGAGATCGCACGCGAGATGGCGGGGCAGATCCCCGGCGCCCGCATGGTCGAGCTGCCGGGTGGGCCGCATTTCCCATTCTTCGGCGACTGGGAATCGGTGGTCGCGGCCATCCGGGATTTCGTCGTTCCGATCTGCACGGGCGATGGGCGCGAGGAGCACGAAAGCGTGCTGGCGACTGTGCTGTTCACGGACATCGTCGGCTCGACCGCCAAGTCGGCCGCGCTCGGCGACCGCGGCTGGCGCGAACTGCTCGAACAACACCACACGCGTATCCGCCAGCAGCTCGCGCGCTATCGCGGTGTCGAGCTCGATACCGCCGGCGACGGTTTCTTCGCCCGCTTCGACGGCCCCGCCCGGGCCATTCGCTGCGCGTGCGCGATCCGTGACTCGCTCTCGGAGCTCGATTTTGAGGTGCGGGCGGGTTTGCACACGGGGGAGTGCGAGCTGCTCGACGGCAAGGTAGCCGGAATCGCGGTCTCGATCGGGGCGAGGGTCGCTGCGCAGGCCGGGCCCGGGGAAGTGCTCGTCTCGCAGACGGTGAAGGACCTCGTCGCGGGCTCGGGCCTGCAGTTCGAAGACCGCGGCCCGGCTAAGCTCAAGGGCGTCCCCGGGGAGTGGAGGTTGTACGCCGTCGCCGCTTGAGATCCGCTACGCGGAGAGTGGGAACGTCTCGATCGCGTACCGCATCATCGGCGAAGCGGCGATCGATCTCGTCTTCGTCCACGGGTTCGTCAGCAATCTCGAAGTGGCGGCGCAGTATCCGCCCAGGGAGGCCTTCCTCGAGCGGCTCTCGCAGTTCGCGCGCGTGATCGAGTTCGATCGGCGCGGCACGGGGCTCTCGGACCGCGTGCGCGAGATCCCGACCCTCGAGACCCGCATGGACGATCTCCGCGCCGTGATGGACGCGGCGGGCTCCGATCGCGCTGCGCTCTTTGGGACGTTCGAGGCCGGATCGATGTGCGCGCTCTTCGCGGCCACGTATCCCGAGCGGGCGGGCGCCCTCGTGCTCTACAACCCGATCGCGAAGGGTGTGTGGGCGTCCGATTACCCGTTCGCTCAGACCGAGGCTAGCTGGCGCGAGGAGCTGCAGGAGATCCGGACCCGCTGGGGCGAGCCCGAGTTCCATGCCGACTTTCTGCGGCAGGTCGCACCGAGCAGGGCGGCTGATCCCGACTTTCGGAGCTGGTACCTCAGCGCGTCGCGACAGGGCGCGAGCCCCGGGGCAGCCGTGGCCGTACGACGCATGGCCATGGAGCTCGACATCCGCGACGTGCTCCCGGCGATCCGCGTCCCCACGCTCGTGATGTACCGGGACTTCAGCCGCGACGAAGCGACCTGGATCACCGAGCGGATCCCCGGCGCCCGCTCGGTCGAGATCGGCGGGCCCGACTTGATGTTCTTTCTCGCCGAGGGCCTATCCGACGAGCTCGACCGCTTCGTGAACGAGGCCTGGGGCGAGCGCGAGCCCGACACTGTCCTCTCCACGGTCCTCTTCACCGACGTCGTCGGATCGACCGAGAGGGCGGCGGCGCTCGGCGACCGCGCCTGGGCTGAGCTCGTCGAGCGCCACCACACCGTCGTCCGGCGACAGCTCGATCGGTTTCGGGGCCGTGAAATCGACACCGCCGGTGACGGTTTCTTCGCCTCCTTCGATGGTCCGATCCGGGCGATCCGGTGCGCGCGCGCGGTCGGCGAGAGCGTGCGCGATCTCGGCCTCGATGTGCGCGCCGGACTGCATACGGGCGAGTGCGAGGTCGTCGGGGACAAGCTGGGCGGCCTCGCCGTCAACATCGGCGCGCGCGTCGCCTCGCAGGCGGGGCCCGGGGAGGTGCTCGTGACGAGCACCGTCAAGGACCTCGTCGCAGGATCCGGGCTCGAGTTCGAAGACCGCGGGGCAGCCGAGCTGAAGGGCGTCCCGGGCGAGTGGAGGTTGTATGCCGTTGCAGGTTCCTGAGACGCGCTATGCGAAGAGCGGTGACGTCCACATCGCCTACCAGACGGTCGGTGACGGGCCCTTCGACCTGGTCTACGGCATGGGATTCGCGCAACACGTCGAGCTGGGCTGGGACGAGCCGCGCCGCCGGGCGGCGTTCGAGCGCCTTGCCTCGTTCTCGCGGTTGATCCTGTTCGACAAGCGGGGCACGGGTCTCTCCGATCCCGTGCCGCGGGCGGCCACGCTTGAGGAGCGAATGGACGACATTCGGGCCGTGCTCGACGCGGTCGGGTCGGAGCGCGCTGCGATCGTCGCAGTCGGTGACGGAGGGCCGGTGTGTGCGCTGTTCGCCGCGACCTATCCGGAGCGCGTCTTCGCGCTTGCTTTGTACAGCTTCGCAGCCTCATGGGTTCGACGACCCGACTATCCGTGGGGCCCCTCCGAGCAGCAGATCCTCGCCTGGGTCGATCTCACCGAGAAGACCTGGGGAAAACGCGAATGGGTCGAGCGCCTCCACCCGGCGCTCGCGCCCTCGGCGACGGCGGAGGAATTCCGGGAGTTCGTGCGGCCGCTCAGGCTGAGTGTGAGCCCATCAGGCGCGGCTGAGATGCAGCGGTTACACGCGCAGATGGACGTCCGTGCGGCGTTGCCTTCGATTCGCGCCCCGACTCTCGTTCTCCACGGCGAGGAGAGCCCCGATATCGAGGAAGCGCGCGACGCGACTAGCCGCATCCCCGGCGCGCGCCTCGTCCTGACACCGGGCGCGGATCACATCCCGCTGTTCGTCGCCGCGGACGCATTTCTGCGCGAGGTGCAGTCCTTCACCGAACAAGCCTGGGCGGCACGTGAGTGGGAGCGCGCCCCGGAGATCGAGCGCGTGCTCGCGACAGTGCTGTTCACCGATATCGTCGGATCGACGGCGCGCGCAGCGGAACTGGGCGATCGCGCATGGCGCGAGTTGCTGGAACGGCATCATTCGTCGGTCCGCCGTCAGATCGGGCGCTTCCGCGGTAGCGAGCACGACACGGCGGGCGACGGGTTCTTCGCCTCGTTCGACGGTCCGGCGCGGGCAATCCGTTGCGCTTGCGCGATTCGCGAATCGCTGTACGAGCTCGGCCTCGACATTCGGGCGGGCCTCCACACCGGGGAATGCGAGCTTCTGGACGACAAGGTGGCCGGAATCGCGGTGTCAATCGGCGCGCGGGTCGCCGCGCAGGCCCAGCCGGGCGAGGTGCTCGTCTCGCAGACGGTCAAGGACCTCGTCGCCGGCTCGGGCCTGGAGTTCGAGGACCGAGGGGCGGCCGAGCTGAAGGGCGTCCCGGGCGAATGGCGGCTATTTGCCGTCGCGTAGCTCGGCTCGGATCAGATCGACGGACTTCGCGACGAGCGCCCGGTTTGCAGGCGAGTTCAGCCACGAGCTCGCGCCGGAGGGATGCGGGAGCGGGACGACGACCGCCCCCTCCAGCTCGAAGCGGCTGCCGACGCATTCGACCAGCCGCCGCGTCCCGAGCAGATGCCGGATCGCGAGCCCGCCGACTGGGACGATCAGCCGGGGGCGTAAGAGCCTGAGCTCCCACTCGCGCCAGAAGGCGCACAGCTCCTGCTCGCGCGGAGTCGGCGTGCGGTCGCCGCGGCCCGACGGCGCCCGCCCCGGGTAGCAGCGCGTGATCGAGGCGCAGTAGAAGGTCGCGTAGAATTCCTCCTCGTCCAGCTCGAGCCAGCGGCGGAGCGTCTGCCCGGCGCGGCCGCGCCAGGGGCGGCGTTCCCGGCCCTCCAGCACGCCCGGAGCCTGGCCGAGCATGTACGCGCGCTGCCCCGCGTGGCCCTCGAGGACGGGGAGCGACTCGAGCGGGTAGCCGGCCTCGGCGCACGCGCGGCAGCGGCGATTGTCACGCTGGAGAGAGGCGAGCGAGCGATAGCTCGAGCGGCGTCTGGTCACAGGAACATCTTGGACCGCCTCCGAGGAGGGGGAGCTCGAGGGGGAACCGTAGGTTCCCCCTCGAATGGAGGGGTCGGCCGGCTCGGCCGGACGACCCCGGTCACGGAGAACGGACGACGAGGAAGTACCGATTGCCCTCGTGGATCACCTCGCCGCCGCCGAGCTCGGCGAGCAGCTCGTCCGCCACGAACACACGCTTGAACACTTGCCAGCAAGAGCCGTCGCCGAGCTTGCGCTCCTCGTAACGCTCGACCTGCTCGCCCTCTCGCCAGCGCGTCCCAACAATCACGAGCTCGTCGGCGACCCGACGCGCCTCCGCGAGAAAGCGCATCCGTTCGGGCTCCTCGAGATGACAGTAGAAGTAGCTCGTGAAGAGACGGTTGAACTCCCCGTCGTCGAACGGCAGCGCGAGCGCGTCGCCCTGGACGAAGGTCGTGTCCGGCGCTTGCCCCTGCGCGATCTCCAGCATCGCCGCGCTCTGGTCCAGCCCCACCACCTCTCCCCGTAGGTGTCGCGTGAGAAAGCCTGTCCCGCAGGCGACGTCGAGGGTGCGCGCCGGCGGGAGGGAGGCGACGACGCGCCGCAGCTCGTCGAGCTCCTCGTCCCAGCCGGGGCGATCGCGGTCTGCGAAGGGACCGCGGCCGAGCCACCAGTCGTCGTACTCAGGGGCGCGCGCATGGTAGTAGGCCTTCACGGTTCCTAGACTACGTCCGTGCTCCCGCTCGAGTCGGTCCCCAACTTCTCGGAGGGGCGGGAGCGGGAGACGATCGACGCGCTGGCCAGAGCGCTCTCGTCCCCGGCCAGGTTGCTGGACGTCCACGCCGATCCGGATCACAACCGGTCCGTCTTCACGCTCGTCGGGAACGAGGAAGAGCTCCATTCCGCGCTGCTCGCCGCGGTCGCGTGTGCGCGCGATCGAATCGACCTGCGCCGGCACGAGGGCGCCCACCCACGTGTAGGCGCCGCCGACGTCGTTCCGATCGTTCCCCTTCTCCCCGAGGAGATGGACCGGGCGAAGAGGACGGCGCTCGCGCTCGCCGAGCGGATCGGCCGCGATCTCGAGCTTCCCGTCTTCCTGTACGGGGAGCTGGCGCCGGGCCGGGGGCCCGCGTTCTTCAGGCAAGGGGGGCCGGAGGAGCTTCAGCGCCGGATCGACGCCGGCGAGCTCGAGCCGGACTTCGGGCCGGGCCGCCTCGACCCGAAGGCCGGAGCCGTGCTCGTCGGCGCCAGGCGGCCGCTGATCGCCTTCAACGTCAACCTCCACGGTGGACTCGAGACAGCGCGCGCGATCGCGAGCGCCGTCCGCGAGAAGGACGGCGGCTTTCCCGGAGTCCGGGCGCTCGGCCTCGACCTCCCGCGCGTGGGTCTCGTCCAGGTGAGCATGAACGTGGAGGACTACGAGGCCGCGGCTCTCCACGAGATCGTCGCGCGGATCGAGATCGAGGCCGCGGCGCGCGGCGCCCGGATCGTCGGCTCGGAGCTCGTCGGGCTGATGCCGGCCGCCGCCGCCGCAGCCGCGGCTGGTGCGGCGCTCAGGATCGAGGGCTTCGAGCCGTCGCGGGTGCTGGAGCTTCGCCTGCTGGAGGACTGAGCTCCCGCTCGCGCCGAAGCCCCACGGCTGCGCCGAGCAGCCCCACGAGCGGGAGTGCCAGCGCGGCCGCGGCGAAGACGGTTCCCGGGGCGAGGATCGCGAACAGCGGCGAGACGAACAGGAGCCCGGTCGCATGCGCGCCCCGGTGCGTGAGCGAGATCAGTCCCATCACGCGCCCGAGCAGGTGGTCCGGGACCTGTTCCTGTGCCGCCGAGTTCACCAGCACCCAGGCCGACCCTTGCGCCAGTCCGGCGAGCACCGCGCCTCCGAGCACCATCCCGAGCGAGCCGGCGAACGCGAACAGCGCATAAGCCGGCAGGTACAAGCTCCAGGCCGCGAGGCTTCCGAGCGCCTTGCGCCGTACTTCCCATCTCGTCAGGACGACGCCCGCGATCACCGATCCGAGCGCGTAGCTCGCCGCGACGAGCGAGAAGCTGCCCGCACCGCGGTGGAGCGTGTCGCGAACGAGCGTCGGAACGCCCACGATCCAGGTTCCGGACGAGATCGTGACCGCCACGCCGATCGCGATCACCCCCGCGGCGAGCATCGGCAGCGGGCGCAGCGCCGCGAACCCCTCCCGGATCCGAGGCGCGGCGGCGTGGAGGGGCCCGGACCGCCGCGCGTGCACGCCGGCCAGCAGCGCCGCCGAGAGGAAGAACGAGGCGGCGTTGATGGCGAAGAACCCGCTGATCGGCATGAATGCGAGCAGGCCTGCGGCGGCGGCCCAGCCGCCGACGGAAAGCGCCTCGGTCGTGGCCCGCACGATCCCGTTCGCCTTCTGGACGTTCTGGCGGTCGACGAGCCCCGGCAGCAGCGCCCCGTACGCGGGCGCGAAGTAGCTCGTCGCGGCGGTGAGGGCGAAGGCGGCGACGACCAGCACCCAGAGCGGAAGCTCGCCCGTCAGTCCGAGTACGGCGATGGGGATCAGGATCGAACCGCGGAGGAGGTCGGCGGCGACCATCGTCCGCTTGCGATCCCAGCGATCCGCCGCGACTCCTCCGTGGAACCCGAAAGCAAGTGCGGGGACGCTGTCGGCCAGGCGCACGGCCATCACGCCGAGCGGCCCTCCCGACACGAGCGCGAACCACATCAGCGCGACGTACTGGAACGCGTCGCCGAGCTCGCTGGCGGCGATCGCGAAGTAGACGCGCCGGAAATCGCGCCTACGAAGCAGGCCGAGCGCGCGCTCGGGAGCGGCCACGACCTGAGTCTGCCAATCCGGCCCGGGGTAGACTCGCCGCATGATCGAGACGCGCGTCCTCACAGGCGAGGACCTCGTCGTCGAGGACGTCTGGCGCGTTGCAGTCGAGCGTGCGCCGATCGCGCTCGGTGACGTCGCCCGGGACAAGATGCAGGCGGCCCGGGAGCTCGTCGAGCGGGCCGTGTACGGGCTCCAGGAGCACACCTACGGCGTCAACACCGGCTTCGGCCGCTTTCACTCGATCTCGATCCCCGAAGCGCACACCGAGGAGCTGCAGCTTCGGCTTCTCCGCAGCCACGCCTGCGGCGTGGGGGAGCCGTACCCGGACGAGATCGTTCGCGCGTCGATGCTGCTGCGCGCGAACGCGCTCGCCAACGGGCACTCCGGCGCGCGGATCGAGACCGTCGAGCTGCTGGTGGAATGCCTCAACCGCGGCGTCTTGCCCTTCGTCCCGAGCCGCGGCTCGGTGGGCGCCTCCGGAGATCTCGCTCCGCTCGCGCATCTGGCGCTGCCGCTGATCGGCGAAGGGGAGGCATCGGTCGACGGCGATCGGCTGCCGGGGTCCGAGGCGCTCGCACGCGTCGGCCTCCAGCCGATCCGGCTCGAGGCGAAAGAAGGCCTCTCGCTGATCAACGGCACGCAGTTCATGGCCGCCTATGGGGCGCTCGGCCTCGTTCGGGCACGGCGGCTCTCGAGGATCGCCGACCTCTCGTGTGCGCTCTCCGTCGAGGCGCTACAGGGATCGCGGACGAGCTTCATGCCGCAGATCCACGCGCTCCGCCCGCTCAAGGGGCAGATCGACTCGGCTCGGAACATCTTTCGTCTGCTGGAGGACTCGGCGGTGATCGAGGCGCACCGCTGGTGCGACAAGGTGCAGGACGCCTACTCGCTGCGCTGCGCTCCTCAGGTTCACGGCGCCTCGCGCGACCTGATCGACTACGTCGACTACACCGTCTCGGTCGAGCTGAATGCGGCGACCGACAATCCGCTCGTGCTCGTCGAGGACGACCTGCTCGTCTCGAACGGCAACTTCCACGGGCAGTCGCTCGCGTTCGCGCTCGACGCCATGGCAATGGCGGTCGCGGAGCTCGCGAATATCTCCGAACGGCGGATCGAGCGGCTCGTCAACCCGCAGCTTTCGGACGGTCTGCCGGCTTTCCTCACCGGTGACGGCGGGCTCAATTCCGGCTTCATGATCCCGCAGTACGTGGCCGCTTCGCTCGTGAGCGAGAACAAGGTGCTCTGCCACCCGGCGTCCGTCGACTCGATCCCCACGAGCGCCGGGCAGGAGGACCACGTCTCGATGGGGAACGCGGCCGGATTGAAGGCATGGACCGTGCTCGCGAACGCCGAGCGGGCGCTCGCGATCGAGCTGCTCGCCGGGGCGCAGGCGATCGAGTTCCTCGCTCCTCTCCAGCCGGGTGTGGGAGGACGCGCGACGAGGTCGTTCGTGCGCGGGCTGTCGCCCCGGCTCGAAGACGACCGGCCGCTGGCGGCGGACATCGAGCTCGTCGCCGAGGCGATTCGCGACGGCTCCGCCCTGCGGGCGATCGAGGCCGAGGTGGGGGAGCTCCTGTGAGACCGCTGAACGACATCCCCCGGCGCCCATTCCTGGGCAGTGCGATTTTCTACGGCGTCCTCTCGGGGGCGCTCGTCGCCGTCACGTGGGCAACGGGCGGCGGGGTCGTCCGCGGCGTGATCGTGGCCGTCGCCTTCTTCGTCATCGCCACGGGCTGGAGCTGGTGGAGATTCCGGCAGAAGATCGAGGCGCGAGACCGGCAATGACGGCGACGGCGCTCGAGACCAGCGTCGAGGCGCTCTGCGGCGACCTGTCGTCGATCCGAGCTCCGCGGGGGACGGAGCTGAACGCGCGCTCGTGGTCGACCGAGGCTCCGTTGCGCATGCTCCTCAACAATCTCGATGCCGAGGTCGCCGAGCGGCCGGAGGAGCTGATCGTGTACGGGGGATCGGGCAAGGCGGCCCGCAATCACGAGGCGCTGCGCGCGCTCGTCCGCACGTTGCTCGAGCTCGGGGACGAGGAGACGCTGCTCGTTCAGAGCGGCAAGCCGGTCGGTGTGCTCCGGACGCACTCCGGCGCTCCGCGCGTCCTGATCGCGAATTCGCTGCTCGTCCCGCGCTGGGCGACCTGGGAGGAGTTCCGCCGGCTCGAGGCCGAAGGGCTGACGATGTTCGGACAGATGACGGCGGGCAGCTGGATCTACATCGGGACTCAGGGGATCCTCCAGGGCACCTACCAGACCTTCGCCGCGGCCGGCGAGAAGCACTTCGGCTCGGCCGATCTGAGCGGGAGGACGATTCTCACCGCCGGGCTGGGCGGGATGGGCGGCGCCCAGCCGCTCGCGGGGACGATGGCCGGCGCGGCGATCCTGTGCATCGAGGTCGATCCCGGGCGGATCGAGCGGCGCCTGGAGACCCGGTACCTGGACGAGGCGACGCAATCGCTCGACGATGCGCTCCGCCGTGTTCGAGAGGCGGCCGCCGAGCGGCGCCCGCTGTCGGTCGGGCTGCTGGGGAACGCTGCCGAGGTCGTACCCGAGCTCGCCGGGCGCGGCGAGCACTTCGATCTCGTAACCGACCAGACCGCGGCTCACGATCCGCTGAACGGCTACGTCCCGGTGGGGCTGTCGGTCGACGAGGCGGCTGCCCTGCGTTCTTCCGACCCCGACGAGTACCTGCGCCGCGCTGGCGCCTCGATCGCGCGTCATGTCGAAGGCCTGCTCGAGTACGTCCGGGCCGGCAGCTATGTTTTCGATTATGGCAACAACTTGAGAGGGGAGGCACGCGAGGCAGGAGTTGAGGAAGCATTCACATATCCGGGCTTTGTCCCGGCCTATATCAGGCCGCTCTTCTGCCGCGGAGTCGGCCCCTTCCGATGGGCGGCGCTCTCGGGCGATCCCGAGGACATCGCAGCGATCGACGCCACGCTGCGGGAGCTCTTCCCGGACGACGAGGCGCTGCAGCGCTGGCTCGAGCTGGCACCCGGGCGGGTGGCATTCCAGGGGCTGCCCGCGCGAATCTGCTGGCTCGGGCTTGGCGAGCGGGCCCGTGCGGGGCTTGCGATCAACGACCTCGTCCGCTCGGGAAGGGTGAAGGCGCCGGTCGTGATCGGCCGCGACCATCTCGACTCCGGCTCGGTCGCCTCGCCGTTCCGCGAGACCGAGGCGATGCGCGACGGCTCGGATGCGATTGCGGACTGGCCGATCCTCAACGCTCTCGTCAACGTCGCCGCCGGGGCGACGTGGGTGAGCGTCCACCACGGCGGAGGGGTCGGGATCGGCAACTCGATCCATGCGGGCATGGTGGTCGTCGCCGACGGCACCGACGAGATGGCGGAGCGTCTGCAGCGGGTGCTGACGACGGACCCGGCGACCGGTGTCCTGCGCCACCTCGACGCGGGCTACGAGGAGGCGCGAGCCGCCGCCGACGAGCACGGGCTCGAGCCGCCGATGCCGGCGACCCCGGCCGAATGACAGCGCCGCCGGCCGGCAGCCGGCTCCTGATCCGCGACCTGGAGCAGGTCGTCAGCCCCGCCGGGGTCGAGGCGCCCCTGCGCGGGCCGTCGCTCGGCGAGGTCGAGGTGACCACGGAGGGCTACGTCCTCGTCGAGGGTGGCGTCGTCGCAGCCGTGGGGCGGATGCGCGACCTCGCGCCGATCGGCGGCGAGGTCGAGGAGATCGACGGACGCGGCAAGTGCGCGATTCCCGGTCTCGTCGACTGCCACACGCACGCGTGCTTCGCCGGCGACCGTGTCGAGGAGTTCTCGCTGCGCGCGGCCGGCGCGGGCTACGAAGAGCTGCACGCGGCCGGAGGCGGGATCCTGTCCACGGTCCGGGCGACCCGGGAGGCGGGCGAGCAGGGGCTTCGCGAAGCCGTGCGGCGCCACCGGCAGTGGATGTTGCGCTTCGGGACGACCACCGCCGAGGCCAAGTCGGGCTACGGGCTCGACCACGACACGGAGCTCGCGTCGCTGCGCGCGATCCGGGCCGAAGGGGCGATTCCGACTTGGCTCGGCGCGCACGCAGTTCCGCCCGAGTTCGACGACGCCGACGCCTACCTCGACTTCGCGCTCGCGGAGGTGCTCCCGGGTGCGGCGCAGCTCGCGGAGGCGGCCGACGTCTTTCTCGAGCGAGGCGCCTTCGATACGGCGCAGGCGCGGCGGTACTTGGAGGCGTGCCGTGAGGCCGGGCTTGCCCTGCGCCTGCACGGCGACCAGTTCAGCGAGCTCGGTGCGATCCCGCTGGCAATCGAGCTCGGTGCGCGTTCGGTCGACCACCTGGAGGCGACGGGGGAGGAGGGGGTGCGGACGCTGGCGGAGAGCGACGTCGTCGGCGTGATGCTCCCGGCCAGCGCGCTGTTCCTGGGCCGCCCGATGCCGCCCGCGCGTGCGCTCATCGATGCCGGAGCGGCGATCGCGCTTGCGACCGACTTCAATCCCGGGAGCGCGTACTGCGAGAGTCTCCCGCTCGTCTGCTCGCTCGCGGCCACCCAGCTCGGAATGAGCCCCGCTCAGACGCTCGCGGCGTGCACCGTCAACGCCGCCAATGTGCTGGGGCGGGCCGACCGGATCGGCCGTCTGGCGTCCGGCTTCGCAGCCGACTGCGTCCTGCTCGACGCATCGGACTGGCGTCACCTCGCCTACCACCTGGGCGGGGACGTGGTCGCAACCGTGGTCAAGGACGGCCGGATCGTCTGGGAGCGATGACAGGCGCCGAGGCGCAGGGGCAAAGCCGGCTCGAGCTCGTCGACGCCGTCTCGGACGCCGAGCTCGCCTCCGTCCGCGAGCTCTTCCAGGAGTACGCCGGCTCGCTCGGCTTCGACCTCGGCTTTCAGGACTTCGAGCGCGAGCTGAGCGAGCTCCCCGGGGACTATGCGCCTCCACGAGGCCGGCTCGTTCTCGCCCGGATCGACAGAGCGGTCGCGGGCTGTGTGGCGGTACGACCTCTGAAAGGTGACTGCTGCGAGATGAAGCGCCTGTATGTCCGGCCCGCGTTCCGGGGAGCCGGCGCGGGGCGGGCGCTCGCGCAGGCGGCGCTCGACGCCGGTCGCGCCGCCGGTTATGCGCGCATGCGTCTCGACACCGTCCCGCAGATGGGCGAGGCCCGGAGGCTCTATCGCTCGCTCGGCTTCACCGAGATCGAGCCCTACCGCTTCAACCCGATTCCCGGCACGGCCTTCATGGAGATCGTGCTGGCGGATGGCCGCTGAGCCGGCGGCGCTACGCTAGCTCCGGATGCCTTCGAAGAAGCAGCGGCGGCGCCGGGCGAAAGAGCGGCGCCACGAGTACGAGTACGTCTACGTCGACGAGAAGGGGCAGGAGGTCGAGGTCGACCCGGCCGAGCTCGAAGCGGAGGCGCCGAAACCGCGCAAGCAGGGGACCGCGGCGAAAGCAAGCGCGAAACAGCCGGCGGGTAAGAACGCCCGCGCGGGGATCCGGCCGGTGCCGGCGCCGAACTGGCGCCGCGTCGCGAAGCGCGGTGCGATCTTCGCGCCGTTCATGTTCCTGGCGATCTCGCTGCTCGGCCGCAACCTCACGTGGCAGGCGAAGATCATCGAGACGCTGTGGCTGCTGCTGCTCTTCGTCCCCTTCAGCTACCTGATCGACCGGATGATGTACCGCCGCTATCTGCGCCAGATCGGGGAGGCGCCTCCTCGGCCGCAGCGGCCGGCGCGCAAGCCGAAGGAGAAAGCGAAAGCCTCGAACCGGGAGGACTAGGCCCCGGCCTCGGCCTTCTCCTCGGCGCGGTAGTGGCCCGCGCCCGGCCACGGTGCAAGGAGCAGGAGGATGCGCGCGCCCTCCACGCTTGCGACCGAGCGCCGCTCGTCGGGCTCGAATGTGACGAGTGTCCCCGG
>DASWEE010000118.1:0-3641 GCA_036394915.1 Gaiellaceae bacterium
GGCCCCGGAGCAGATTCGCGGCGAGCCGGCAACCCGGGAGACCGACATCTACGCCCTCGGAACCGTCCTCTACGAGTGCCTCTCGGGCGTCGTCCCGTTCCCGAAGGACTCCGATGTCGCGGTCATGTACGCGCACCTGGCCGATCCCCCGCCACAGCTGACCCAGGAGCGGCCCGAGCTGCCGCCGCAGCTCGACGCCGTCATCTCGACCGCGATGGCCAAGACCCCCGAAGAGCGCTACGCGTCGGCCGTGCGGATGATGGAGGCCTTCGAGGCCGCGCTCGGCGACGGAGGGAAGGCCGCCGTCGCGATTCCTCCACCGGTCGAGACGCCGGAAGAGATCGGCCTTCGTGACGACGAGGCTCCCGAGCGGAAACCGGATACCGCTCCGAGCGCGACGCGCGCCGACCAGACGAAGGCGGCCCCGGTGCAGCAGGTCTCGGAGCCCGAGACCGCCGTCCCGGCTCCCGAGGAGCCGGCGCCGGCCGAAGACGAGGTGGCGCTGCCCGCCGGCGCGACCGTCGGCTCCGCCACGGTGGCCGCCGGCGTCCCTGCGGCAGCCCCGACGGCTGCCGGGGCGCCGCCTGCCGCGCCTACGACCGCCGGGGCGCCGCCCGCAGAAGCCGGTGCCGTAGCCGCGCCGGCAGCCCGGGGGCTTCCCGGAGGGCTCGTCTGGGGTTTGGCGGCGGTCGTGGTGGTCGCGCTGGCGGTGGGCGGGTACCTCGTCGGCCACAGCGGCGGCAAGGCGAAGGCGGCCGCGCCGGCGGGCGGGATCTCCGCAGGCAAGGCGACCGTGGCGATTCCCTCGGGCTGGCATGAAATCAAGAACGTCCCCGATGTTCCGTACCTACCGTTGAAGGAAGCGGTCGGGATGTCGCCGAGCGCCGGCGACAAGGACGGTCTGGTCCTTGGGAAGGCGCATCTGACCTGGCCGTATCTCCTCCCGCTCGCGCTGATCGGACACGAGTCCGCGCAGCCTCGCAGCGCCTACAACACGAGGGCGTACGTGGTGAAGATCGGGAAGGTCCAGGCCCACCGGACGTCGGGGCTCAAGTTCGGCAGCGCCACCGGTCTCTACACGATCTTTACGTTCCCGCAGCAGGGCGCGACCGAGGTTCCGGCGGCCGTCTGCTACTCGAAGACCAGCTCCGTGAGCGCGCTCGAGGACTGCGAGCGGGTCGTGAGCGGGATCTCGGTCTCGGATGCCAAGCTCTACGACCTCGTTCCCTCGTCGGCGTACGCCTCCTCCGTCAGCGCGGCGCTTGGCACGCTCAACACGTCGAGAGCGTCGGGAATCAAGGCGCTTAAGCTGGCGAAGACCGGAGCGGCTCAGGCCAAGGCCGCCCGCTCGCTCTCGAAGGCGTACAAGGCCGCAGGCGCCCGCCTCCGCGCTTCCGCTCCACCAGCGTACGCGCGGCCCGCGAACGACAAGATCGTGGCCGCGATGGGCTCTGCCGCCGGCGCCTATGGCTCACTCGCGACGGCTGCGGCGGCCAAGAGCTCGAGCCGCTACTCGGCGGCGCGCGCGAAGGCCTCTGCGGCCGAGAAACGCCTCGCCGATGCGATTCTGGACCTGAGAAACCTCGGATACAGCGTCGGCTAGCCTAGAATCCCGGCGTGTTCGAGATCGGGAACAGCCTGCGTGAGGCGCGGCTGCGCCAGGGCCTCGAGTTCCCCGAGATCGAGCACGGGACCAAGATCCGCAGCAAGTACCTGCGCGCGCTCGAGGACGAGCAGTTCGACGTCCTGCCGGCCCAGACGTATGTCAAGGGGTTTCTGCGCACCTACGCCGAGTATCTGGGGCTGGACGGCCAGCTCTACGTCGACGAGTACAACTCGCGCTACGTCGCGGGGGAGGAGGAGAGCCCGTTACGCGCGAGCCAGCCGGCCGGCGGCCATGAGCGGCGAATCCAGTCCGGCGTCGTCTTCGCGGTCCTCGGCGGGATCGCGGTCGTGACGGCGCTCGTGATCGCGGCCTGGAAGTTCGGCGGCGGCTCGAACCCCCAGCCGGCGAAGCAGCAGACCAAGAAGCATCAAACGATGCGTCCTCACAAGCAGCGGCACGTCCCGTCGTCCGTCGCGCTCGACCTCCGTGCCACCCACGGCTCGGGCTCGTATCTCGAGGTGCGTGTCGGCTCCGCCGGGGGCAAGCAGCTTTTCGCAGGGACCGTCCAGCCCGGGCAGAAGCAGTTTTTCCGCAGCTCGAAGCTCTGGTTCAGGGTCGCCGCACCCGCGAATGTCGTCGTGCGCGTGAACGGCGTCCGCCGCAAGCTTCCCGGCTACGGGTACCCCCGGGTTGTCGTCGCGCTGCCCGGCGGGCAGATGAAGCTCGCCTCGGCGGCCGGTTGACGCAGCCGCGCGCCGCGGTCGTCGTCACCGGAACCGAGCTCGTCCGCGGCGACCGCAGCGACCTGAACGGGCCGTTCCTCGCCCACGAGCTCCACCGGCTCGGGGTCGAGCCGGCCCGCGTGACGATCGTCGGCGACCGGCCCGAGGAGCTCGAGGCGACGTTGCGTGAGGGGCTCGAAGCGGATCTGTGCGTGATCTCCGGGGGCCTCGGTCCGACGCACGACGACCGGACCGTGGAGGTGCTCGCCCGGGTGGCCGGACGGAAGCTCGTCGTCGACTCCGGCCTCGAAGAGGAGATCGAGGGCGTCTCGCGCCGCGTCGCCGAGCGCCTTCGGCGGCCATACGGCGAGTTCGCGGGAGGCGTGCGCAAGCAGGCGTCGCTTCCCGAAGGTGCGCTTTCGCTCGGGCTGGCGGGAACCGCGCCCGGCATCGTCCTCGATACCGGCCGCTGCGTGGTGGTCGCGCTTCCGGGGCCTCCCAACGAGCTCCGGCGCCTGTGGGGCATGGCGCTCGAAGCCGAGGCCGTTCGCAGGGTGCTGGAGCGCGCCGATCCGCCCGAGCGCCGCGTCCTCCGCTTCTTCGGGGTCAGCGAGTCTGCGGTCGCGCGCGTGCTCGCCGAGGCCGGCGGCGAGCGGACCGGGGTGGAGGCGACCGTCTGCGCTCGGGACTTCGAGGTGCACGTGGATCTCGTCGGCGGCGGAGACGAGCTGGCCGGCGTGCTGGGGCGCCAGCTCGCCGAGTATCTCTTCGCCGAGGACGAGCGACCGATCGCCGAGCTCGTTCTCGCCCAGTGTCGCGAGAGGGGCTTCACGCTCGCCACAGCGGAGTCGTGCACGGGCGGTCTCGTGGCGGAGCTGCTGACAGCAATTCCCGGCTCGAGCGATGTCTTCGTAGGCGGACTGGTCTCGTACTCCAACCACGTCAAGGTGGAGCAGTTGGGCGTTCCGGCCGAGCTCATTGTTGAGCACGGCGCAGTCTCGCAGGAGGTCGCCCGGGCCATGGCCGACGGTGCGCGAGAGTATCTACGGGCCGATGTCGCGGTCGCCGTGACCGGAATCGCAGGTCCCGGTGGGGGTACGGCGGATAAGCCCGTGGGAACCGTGCACATCGAGGCTGCGCTTCCGGGAGCACGGAGTGGGTTGCACTTCGTGACCCCGGGAGATCGGGGCGTGATCAGGCGTCGGGCCGCGGTATCTGCTCTTCATGTGATTCGTCAGGTTCTTGGCGCACTCCAGTAGCACTTACGCTGCTAGCGTCGGCGGCGATGAGCGAATCCGGCTCTTCATCGGTCT
>DASWEE010000119.1:0-3890 GCA_036394915.1 Gaiellaceae bacterium
GCCATGCTGGCGACGAGGACGACTGCGGCCAGTACAGCGGCGAGTTGGACCGGGTCCACCTTGACCTCCACGAACCTCGAACGACGGGTTGGTAGAGGCCATCAGCCCGAAGGGCGGTTAGGCGCGAGCCTCATCGCGCAGCGAAAGATCCTAACGGTTGCGGACGCCCCTGCTTGCACGCGAACACGTGTTCGCCTACCATCCGCACGTGCAGCTCGCGTTCGACTCGGCCGACCGGCTCGTGGAGCTCCTCGAAGAAAGGGGCGCTCCGATCGGGGTGGTGGAGGCCGCGCGCACCCTGTTCGCGCTCCGGTCGGCGCCCGAAGGGCTTGCGCGCTCGCTGCTCGACGACGTCGTCGCCGGCGATGCGCGGCTCTCCTGGATCGGCCCCGCGGTCGGACTGGCCCGCCCCACCGTCGACCCTTTGCTCGAGGAGGCGGAATACGTCGTCTTCGACCTCGAGACGACGGGGCTGGGTCGCAGCGCGCGGATCTGCGAGATCGGAGCGGTGCGGGTCGCCTCACTCGAGCTCGCCGACGAGTTCCAAACGCTCGTCGACCCGCTCGGCCCGCTGCCCGCGGGGATCAGCACGCTGACCGGTATCCGGGACGCGGACCTGCGTGGGGCGCCCCGGTCCTCGGTGGCGGTCCGCAGCTTCATGGGCTTCGCCCGCGACGCGGTGCTCGTCGCGCACAACGCCCGCTTCGACCGCTCGTTCCTGGACCGCGACCTCGACCGGCTCGCCGGGAGGCGGCTCGCGGCGCCAGTGCTCGATACGCTCGCGCTCGCCCGCACGCTGCTCGCGGGGCGGGCGAAGCGGACGGGCCTCGCCGCTCTCTCGCACTTCTTCGGCACCGCCGTCCGGCCCTGCCACCGCGCCCTCCCGGACGCCCGGGCGACGGCCGAGATCCTGCTCGCGCTGATCGGGCTCGCCCAGGAGCGCGGAGCCCGGACGATCGGCGACCTGTACGAGCTGACGGCGCCCCGCAAACGGCGGGTGTACGACAAGCGGTCGCTCGCTCACGGCGCGCCCACGCGCCCCGGTGTCTATCTGTTTCACGCTCCGGACGGCCAGGTGCTGTACGTCGGCCGCGCGCGCGATCTGCGCGCCAGGCTCCGCTCGTACTTTCGCTCCGACAGGCAGCGCCCTTCCGTCGAGGCGGCGCTGGGCGCGGTCGAAAGGATCGAATGGCGTGTCCTCGGATCGGAGCTCGAGGCAGGCCTGGAGGAGTTGCGGCTGATCCGCGAACTGCGCCCGCCCGCCAATGCCCGGCAATCGCGGCCGGATCGCTACGTCTACCTGCGCCGCCGCGCCGAAGGCATCGTCGTCTCGCGTACACCCACGGAGCTCGGGCCGATCCGCAGCCGCAGGCAGGCGGAGCTCGCCGCCCGGGCGCTGGCCCGAGCCGATCCCGCCGAGCTCGACGACTTGCTCGGGCTCGGAGGCCCTCTCCCCCGCCTTCGCTCCCGGCTACACGACCTCTCGGACTGTCTCCGCTTCGAGGACGCGGCCCGCCTCCGCGATCGGATCGCGGCACTCGAGCGCGTGATCGGCCATCTGCGCGCACTGCAGCGGTTGCGGGCGCTCGAGGTCTGCGTGCTGGCGCCCGCGGTCGAGCCCGGGATGCGTCGTGCGTTCTTCGTCTCGGCGGGACGGCTGCAGGCGACACGCACCCTTCCGCCGGGAGCAGGAGCGGCGCTCGAGGTCGCGGCCGGGCTCGCAGCGACGCGCGCTGCCGAGCCCTCCTTCGAGCCGGACGCCGTCGACGAGCTGTTCCTGATCGGCGGCTTCATCCGCCGACCCCCGCCCGAGCTGACGGTGCTGCCGCTCGCGGCTTGTGCCGATCGACTCGCCGCTTAGCTCCTTACGCGTTCTTCACAGGTCTCCAGGTACCGTGCCGGACGTGCGGAAGGCGCTCCTCCTTGCCCTCCTTTCGGCGGCCCTCGGGGCCGCCGCTCCCGCTCTGGCCGCTGGGCCGCTGCAGACCGCCGTCTACGTCCAGCCGGGCGACCTCTCCGGCTCGACCGCCGACGCCAACGCCCTCCTGAAGCGGATCCGGCTCGGCGGGGCAACCGCCGTGCGGCTCTTGGTCTCCTGGAAGGACGTCGCCCCGGCGACCCGTCCGAGCGGCTTCAAGGCGGGCGACCCCTCGGATCCTGCCTACACGTGGACCGTAGCCGACCGCGGGATCAAGCTCGCAGTCGCCAACGGGCTCGAGCCCCTCGTGACGGTGGTATCCGCGCCGTCTTGGGCCGAGCACGGGTCAAAGGTGGGCCACGGGAACATGCGCGTCGACAGCGCGTATCTAGGGCAGTTCGCGAAGGCGATCGCCACTCGCTACGGAGGCTCGTTCGAAGGCCTACCGCGCGTTCGCTCCTGGCTCGTCTGGAACGAGCCGAACTTGTCGAGCTATCTCGCTCCGCAGATCTCGGGGAAGAAGCTGGTCGGCGCGGAGCGATATCGCGCGATGGTCAATGCGTTCTCCGCCTCCGTCCATTCCGTCCACCACGACAACGTCGTCGTCGCCGGGCTGCTGTCGCCGTTCGCCTACCACAAGGATCCGGGCCCGCTTCGCTTCATGCGCGCCGCCCTCTGCATGTCGGCGGGAAAGAGGCCGAAACCGACCTGCAGCGCGCGGATGAGCTTCGATGTCTGGTCGGTGCACCCGTACACGTCCGGCGGCCCTCAGCATCACGCGTTCGGCGCCAACGACATCTCGCTCGGAGACCTCTCCGAGGTGCGCCGGCTGCTCGACGCCGCCGTGCGAGCCCGCCACGTCCTCCCGTCCCGTCCGGTCCGGCTCTGGATCACCGAGTTCAGCTGGGATTCGAAGCCTCCGGATCCGAAAGGGGTCCCGCTCAAGCTCGAATCACAATGGATCTCGCAGGGGCTGTACGAGATGTGGAAGGCAGGAGTGAGCCTCGTAACCTGGTTCATCCTCCGCGATCAGCCGCGCTCGACGTCGTTCCAGTCCGGGCTCTACTTCCAGAACTGGAAGCCAAAGCCGGCCCTCGATGCGTTCCGGTTCCCCTTCGTTGCGTTCCGGCAGCGGAAGGGGACGTTCGTCTGGGGCCGCGCTCCCGGCGGGAAGCCCGACACCGTCCTCATCGAGCGGTCGGCGAAGCACGGCTGGAAGCGAGTGACGGCGCTGCGGACGAACCCGTTCGGGATCTTCACGAAGACGCTGTCGTTGCGACTCCCGCCGTCCGCGTTCATGCGGGCGCGGGTCTCGGGGGCGAAGTCAATCGCCTTCCCGCTAAAGCCACCGCCCGATCTCAACGTAACGCCGTTCGGCTCCTAGGCGGCTACCACCACGCGGTCTTGACGCCAGTCCACGCGGGCTTTGTCGACCCCTTGGCGAGGAAGCGGATCGTCCAGAGCTTCGCCTTCTTGCGCACGTCTCCGATCAGCCCTCCGCCGCCCGAGCACGCGTAGTCGATTCGCTTGCCGTGGATGAACTTGGTCACGCCGGTGAGCATCGTGCAGGCCTTGCCCTCGATCGTCTGAATCACCCAAGGTCGGCCACTCGTGGCTACGCCCCGCGCGTTGCCGAACTTGTACGGCAGCTGTGACGAGAGCTTGATCTCGACCACCCGCCGCACCCATGGGAGCGAGGTTGGGCAGACGACGACCTTCGCCGCTCCGGTGGGGCTCGAGAAGCACGGGTCGTAGATGTGGTCGGCGGTGTGGCAGCGCCATGCGTCCGCGCGGCGGACGGCGAGCGCCCCGCCCCAGCAGTCGCCCTGCCCGGTGCTGACGATCTTGAGCCCGCGTGCGACGTGGCCGTTCTTGAACGCCTCGAAGGTGCGGACCTTGGTCGCCGGAGGTGGAGGTGGAGGTGGAGGTGGAGGCGGAGGTGGCGGAGGTGGCGGAGGCGGTGGTGGGGGCG
>DASWEE010000120.1:0-121053 GCA_036394915.1 Gaiellaceae bacterium
CCAAGCGCAAGCTGCTCGCGCTCGATCCGGGCGCGTGCCTCGGCCAGGAGCGTGCCCGCCTCCTGCTCGCGCTCGCTCAACCGGCCTTCACGGGCCGCGGCCGCCTCGGCCTGCTGCTCTGCCGTCTGGGCGAGGGCCTGCTTCTGCTCGCTGAAGGCCTCGTGCCGGGCTGCGAGCTCGGACTCGCGCTCCGAGATCCGCTTCGTGCGCTCCTCGAGCGCGGCACGCTCGGCAGCGATTCTGCGGGCATCCTCGCCGACCTGTTCCGAGCTCTGGACGAGGCGGCGTTCCCTCGCCTCCAGCTCTTCTGCTCGGGCGCCGGCAGCGGCCTCTCGCCGTCCGACTTCGTCGAGGGCGCTGCTCAGCCGCTTTTCCGCGGCTGCGATCGCGTCTTCGCGCTGGACGAGCATCGTGCTCCGCTCCTTCAGCACAGCAATGAGGTTCTGTGCACGTCGTTCCTGTTGCTCGACCAGGGCGAGCTGCTCGACGACGAGTGCCTCGAGCTCGTCGGTGAGGCCGCGTTCGTGCTGATGCAGCTCCTGGCGGGCCGCCGAAAGCTCCCGGTCCCGGGAGCCGATCTGTCCAGCCTGATTACGGAGCTTTCGCTCGCGTTCGATCAGCTTGGCGAGCGCCGATTTGCGGCCTTTGAAGGCCTCGAGCTCTTGTTGAAGCGTTTCGAGATCGGACGAAGGCCCGAGCTCGGATTCAGGCGTTCGAGCCGACACGCGGCGATCTTACTTCGATTTTCCCGCAGTTAGCAGGCGATCTCGTCGTCTAAGAAGCAGTCACGTGGTCGAGAATCAGCTCGAGCATGCGGCAGGAGTGGAGGACGTGCTCGTGCGCGACGGCGCGCGCCCCCGCGGCGCTGCCCGCCGCGATCGCGTCGCGGATCGCACGATGCTGGCGGACATTCTGCTCGTACAGCTCGTCGATCTCGGGCCCGCCCGGCCGCCACTGGCTCAGGAAGGTCCGCCGCGCGCTCTTGGCCGCCCGGGCAACCATCGGCGCGCCCGCCGCCGCGTAGATGACGTCGTGAAAGGCGTAGTTCGCCCGCATCCATTCGCCCGTCAGCCTGAAGCGCTCGGTCTCGCCCCGGCTGCGATCGAGCAGCGCGGCGGTCAGCTCGGCGAAGCGCAGCTCCACCTGCTCGAGGGCGACCAGGTCGTCGGCAGTCATCCGGGGAGTGGCGAGCTCGGTCGCAAGCGCCTCGAGCTCGGCGCGGATCAGGAACGCCTCGCGCAGCTCCCCGCGGGAGATCTCACGGACGCGGACGCCCCGGTTCGGCACGAACGAGACGAGCCCCGTCGCGGCCAGTCGGCGTAGAGCCTCGCGCACGGGCGTCCGGCTGACGTCGAACTGCTCCGACAGCTGCTCCTGGCGGAGCACGGTTCCCGGCGGGATCTCGCCCGAGACGATCGCGTCCTCGAGGGCGAGCGCGATTTCGTCGGCCTTGGTGCCGTGCGCGTCGCCGTTCGCCGTCAGCGCCGAAATTGGGCCGCCTCGGTCGAGCCGTGCAGCGCGAGAGTCGAGCTCTCGCCGCCGCTCACCGCGGACGTGACCAGGTCGAAATAGCCCGCTCCCGCCTCGCGCTGGTGGCGCACCGCCGAATAGCCGGCTTCCTCGAGCTCGAACTCGCGCTCCTGCAGCCGGACGTAGGCGCTCATCCCCTCGGCCGCGTAGCCGCTGGCGAGCTCGAACATGCCCGCATTGAGAGCGTGGAAGCCGGCGAGGGTCACGAACTGGAACTTGTAACCCATCTCGCCGAGCTGGCGCTGGAAGCTCGCGATCGTCGCGTCGTCGAGGTGGGAGCGCCAGTTGAACGAGGGCGAGCAGTTGTACCCGAGCAGCTTGCTTGGGAACTCGTCGTGGATCGCCTCCGCGAACGTGCGCGCCTCCTCCAGATCGGGGGTCGAGGTCTCGAACCAGAGAATGTCGGCGTAGGGGGCGTAGGCGAGCGAGCGTGCGACCACCGGCTCCATCCCGTCACGGACGCGGAAGAAGCCCTCCGGGGTGCGCTCGCCGGTCAGGAACTCCGCGTCAGCGGGGTCGGCGTCGCTCGTCAGCAGCGTCGCGCTCAGGGCGTCCGTCCTCGCGATCAGCACGGTTGGGACTCCGCAGACGTCGGCGGCGAGCCGGGCCGCGTTCAGCGTGCGGACGAACTGGCCGGTCGGGACGAGCACCTTGCCGCCGAGGTGTCCGCACTTCTTCTCGGAGGCCAGCTGGTCCTCGAAGTGGACGCCGGCGGCGCCCGCCTCGATCATCGCCTTCATCAGCTCGTAGGCGTTCAACGGGCCGCCGAAGCCGGCCTCGGCGTCGGCGACAATCGGCGCGAGCCAGTGGGTCGAGGTGTCGCCCTCGGCGGCGTGGATCTGGTCCGCCCGCAGGAGCGCGTTGTTCAGCCGCCGCACGAGCGCCGGCACGCTGTTGACCGGATACAGGCTCTGGTCGGGATAGGTCGCGCCGGCGAGGTTGGCGTCGGCCGCGACCTGCCAGCCGCTGACGTAGATCGCCTCCAGCCCGGCCTTGACCATCTGCACCGCCTGGCCGCCCGTAAGCGCCCCGAGCGTCGGCACGTGCTCGCGCTCGGCGAGGAGCGCCCAGAGCCTTTCGGCGCCGAGCCGCGCGAGCGTGTGCTCGACGGTGACCGTTCCGCGCAGGCGAGCGACGTCCTCGGGCGTGTAGACGCGGTCGATGCCTTGCCAGCGCGAATCGTCCTGCGGCTTCCCGTTGTGACTCATGCTCCCTCCTCAGTCCAGGTGGTCGTAGGCCGGTAGCGTCAGGAACTCGATGAAGTCGTCTCCGAGCGAGACCCGCTCGAACAGCTCGCGCGCCTCGGTGGTCACACCGTCGCCGGCTTCCTCGCGGATGACCTGGGACACGTGGTTGCGCTCGAAGCGGCCGTGGCGGATCCACTGCCACACCTGCGATCGCGCGATCTCTGCGGTCGCCGCGTCCTCCATCAGGTTGAAGATCGCCGCCGCGCCGACGCCGTTCAGCCAGGAGGAGATGTACAGCAGGCCGACGCTCGTGTCGTTGCGCAGGCCCTCCTCTGTCACGTCGCCCGGTGTCGAGGCGACGTCGAGGAGATCGGCGGCGTCGACGTGGACGTCGTCGCGCTGACGGTCGAGCTGGTTCGGCCGGTCGAACTCGGCCAGTGCGACCGGGACGAGGTCGGGGTGGGCGACCCAGGTGCCGTCGAAGCCGTCGCTCGCCTCGCGCACCTTGTCCTCGCGGACCTTCGCGAGCGCCCGCTCGTTCAGCTCCGGATCCCGCCGGCTGGGGATGAACGCGGCCATCCCGCCCATCGCATGCGCGCCGCGGCGGTGGCACGTCTTCACCAGCAGCGTCGCGTAGGCGCGCATGAACGGCGCCGTCATCGTCACCTGGTTGCGGTCGGGGAGCACGAACTCGGGCCGCGTCCGGAACTTCTTGATCACGCTGAAGAGGTAGTCCCAGCGCCCCGCGTTGAGCCCGGCGGCGTGATCGCGCAGCTCATAGATGATCTCGTCCATCTCGAATGCGGCCAGGATCGTCTCGATCAGGACGGTTGCCTTGATCGAGCCGTGCGGCAGCTCGAGCGCCTCCTCGGTGAAGGTGAAGACGTCGTTCCAGAGCCGGGCCTCGAGGCGGCTCTCCAGCTTGGGGAGGTAGAGGTAGGGGCCCGTGCTGCGGTCGAGCAGTCGTCGCCCGTTGTGGAAGAGGTAGAGGCCGAAGTCGAAGAACGAGCCGGCGACGAGGCTGCCGCCGACCTGCACGTGCTTCTCGGGGAGGTGGAGGCCGCGCGGCCGGACGAGCAGGGTCGCGATCTCTTCGTTCAGGCGGTACTGCTTGCCCTCCGGCGTGTCGAGCTCGAGCGTGCGGTCGATCGCCTCGATCAGGTTCGCCTGCCCCTCGACCATGTTCTGCCACGTCGGGGAGTTCGCATCCTCGAAGTCGGCCATGAACACGCGGGCGCCCGAGTTGAGCGCGTTGATCACCATCTTCCTGTCGGTGGGGCCGGTGATCTCGACGCGACGGTCGAGCAGGTCGGCCGGGACCGGGGCGATCGTCCAGTCGCTCTCGCGAACCTCGCGCGTCTCGGGGAGGAAGTCGGGGAGCTCACCCGCGTCGAGGCGCTCCTGGCGCCCTGCGCGCGCGGCGAGCAGCCGGAGGCGGCGGCCGTCGAAGCGCCGGTGGAGCTCGCCGACGAAGCCGAGCGCCTCGGGGCTGAGGACGTGCTCGGCTCCCTCGACCGCCGGTGCGGTCTTCATTCGGGTTGCGACTGTCAACGCGGCTTCAGTCGTTCTCGTGGTCGCGTTCGCAGAAGTCCGGGCAGGTGCACGGCGCCAGCTCCGCGCGGGTGACGATGTAGCTCGACCGGCGCGGCTGTTCGCTGCGTGATGATTGTCCCGACTTGTTCAGGAGCTTCGCGATGATGCGGTTCATCTCGGATCCCCTCTCCTCGGATTTCGGATCCGAAGTATAGAATAATTGGCCCAAATTTGCAAGATCAGGCTGTTCTGGGATCCTAATTGCCTGTCTGTGGATCCGTAAACATGCTCCTGAGGCGTTCCGCCTCCTCGTGTGCTTGCTTCTGAACCGCGCGGTCGAGGCGCTCGAACGGCTCGATCTGGATGCCGCCGCGCTCGTGCTTCCACGTTCCGGCCACGGCTCCGTCGACGAGGAAGGTGTTCACCGAGTGGGGCGTCTTCGTGTTGAAGATTCGCGGGCGGTGGCGCTCGGGGAGGATTCCCGTCCGGCGCGTGTGCACGAGCAGCGTCGCGTCCCAGACCGGTAGGAACCGGACGGGCGCAGGGGTTTCCGGATCCGGGAGCGGGGCGCGGGGCAGGTCGAGCAGCAGCTCGCCGCTCTCCGACCGGAAACGGCGCAGGCGGAGCCGGTCGAGCGCCGGCGCGATCTCGCCGACCGGAAGCCCGGCCCAGCCGGCGATGTCCTTTCGCGTGGCCGGGCCGAAGCCGGCGAGGTAGCGCCTCACCAGCAGGTCGAGCGCCTCCGCAGGGGTGCCGTCCAGAGGCCCGATCCAGTCCTCGGCCGCCGCGAGCAGGTCGGCCCGGCGGCGCTCCCAGGTCCCCGACGGCGGCACGCGCACGAGCTCGTGCCAGAGCCCGACGCTGATCCCGTGCTGCCAGCCGAGCAATTCCTCGATCTCGGCGGCGCGCAGGGATCTGCCGGCGATCGCCCGGCGCAACCGCTTCGCGGCGGCGGCCATCGCGGCGTCGTCCACGTCGCGATGGTTCTTGAGCCAGTGCGCGCGCCTGGCCTGCCGGATCGCGAGCGCGAAGGGCCAGTAGTCCTGGGCGGAGACGAGGTGGATCGTCGTGCGCATGAGCGTCCCCTGGACGACGCTCCGGCGCTCGAGCGCTCTCGTCAGCTTGTCGCGCTCGAAGCCCTCCAGGCGCGACCAGAGCCCGATGTACATCGAGGGCGCGTACTGCGCCTGGATTCCGCCGATCCGCTCGAGCGCGCGGGGGAGAGGGAGATCGGCGCGCTCGAGGAGCAGCTGGCGCGCGAGCAGCGCGCGGTTCAGCTCGCGCTGCGTGAGCGTGCGCTCGACGGCCACCTCGTGAAGCTAGCCGACGGTTCCCTGCGCGGTGTTGTTGCTGAGATCGGGGTCCGGCGTCGCCGGGGTTGCGACCGCGGACCAGCTGGCGGAATCCGGTAGGACCAAGCCGATCAGGAACTTCTCGCTCTCGTTCGGCTCGATCCGCGCTATGCAGAACTGGAATTCGGTCGAGGAGGACATGGTGTACATGGGGTTGTCATCTCGCAGTTCGGTGCTGCAGTTCGTGCTCGTTGTCGTCGAGCCGCCTTTGATCGTCGCTCCCAACGGCAACCGGTAGTCGACCAGAACACGAATCGCCGGCCCAGGGCCTCTGTTGGTAATCGTCACTTGACCCATTGGGAGTCCGTAGTGGTCGCCGGGGCCCATCGCCACCGCGATATCGGCCAGCGCTGGGCCGGCTTGGGCCATCATTGGCAGCACGATCAGGTTGTTCGAGAGATCGGGGTCTAGCTGCCGTGCGAGTACGCTCACCATGACGTGGCCGATCACGTCGTTCGTGGCCGAAAGCGTCAGCGGCGTGTTCTTGTAATGGCCCGGCGAGAGACCTCCAAGGCTGCAGCGGGCGCCTGCACTCGTCGCCCGGCAAAGCTGGTTCGCGGAGGGTGCGAGCTCGACGCCCGGGGGAAGCGAGAGAAAAGCCGTCACCTCGGTCGCCTTCCGCGAGCCTGTGTTTGTGACGAGTAGGCGGTACGAGGCCCTCCCGCCAACGATGAGGTCAGGCCCGATCAGGTTCACTGCGACATTCGCCCCACGCGGATGAGCGGCCCCGGCGACACCTGGGCTTATACCCGTCGAGATGACAACCAGGAGAGCCATCATGGCCACTCCGAATCGAGGTACTCGCATCGGTCCGATGGTTCCACAGATCAGGTGCCGACGTGACTACCCGAACAATTTCCTCACAAATCGGTCCGGCCGACGCGTGTGTCTAAGCTAGGTCGCTTGCGGAAGCGCCTCCTCCTCGCCCTCGGGCTCGCACTCGTCCTGGCCGCCGCCGGCTTGGCGGCGCCGTCGGCGACCGTTCCGCGGCCGCACATCGTCTGGAAGCCGATTCCCTTCCCGGCCAAACGGAGGACGGAGATGGCCGCCTACGCGAGAAAGCACTACGGCATCAACCGCTGGCAGCTAGTCCACCCGCACGTGATCGTCGAGCATTACACCGGCACGAGCTCGTTCTCGTCCGTGTTCAACTACTTCTCCTCGGACGCGCCCGACCCCGAGCTGCATGAACGCCCTGGCATCTGCGCGCACTTTGTGATCGACTCGGACGGGACGATCTACCAACTCGTCCGCACGAGCATCATGTGCCGGCACACAGTCGGGCTCAACTACACAGCGATCGGGATCGAGCACGTGGGGACGAGCGACGGCCAGATCCTCGCGAACTCGCGCCAGATGTCCTCGTCGCTGAAGCTGACGCTGTGGCTGATGCAGAAGTTCCAGGTCAAGCTGAAGAACGTGATCGGCCACAACGAGAGCCTGACGAGCCCGTACCACCACGAGCTCTACAAGCCCTGGCGCTGCCAGACCCACGGGGACTGGAACTACGCCGACATGACGATCTACCGCGGAAAGCTCCACAGCTTCGGGAAGCGCTACGGGCTCAAGCTCGGGCCGATCCCGGGCCAGCGCCCGTCTCAGTGCTGAGCGCCTCGGCGAGGTGCTTGGGCGCAACGGTCAGGTAGGCGTCCTCGACGATCCCGGCGAGCTCGTCCCACTCGAAGGGACGGTCGGGCGCATACCGAGCCAGCCGCGGTACCCGACGTAGGGCGGGACGAAGAAGGGCTCAGGGTCGGCCTCGACGAGAGCCGCCTGCATCCCGTCGGGGCCGCGCACCAGATCGCCAGGCGGCCGTCGTCGTGGTGGTTGTCGAGGTACATGACGAACAGCTCAGCGACCGAACCGGCGCCGGCGATGCTGGTACGTCCGCAGTGCGCGGAGGAAGTCCAGCTCGCGCAGCTCGGGCCAGTAGACGTCCGTGAAGTAGAGCTCGCTGTGCGCACCCTGCCAGGGGAGGAAGCCGCTCAGCCGGACCTCGCCGCTCGTGCGGATGATTAGGTCGGGGTCCGGCTCGCCGGCGGTGTAGAGATGCCCGGCCAGGGCCTCCGCCGTGATCCGCTCGGCCATCTCCTGCGGGCCGAGGCCCTCCGTGGCCAGCCGGTCGACCAGCGCGCGCGCCGCGTCGACGAGCTCGTCGCGGCCGCTGTATCCGAGGGCGATGTTGAGCCGGAGGCCGTCGTTTCCGGCTGTCGCTTCCTCCGCGGCGCGGATCGATTGCCGAAGCGGCTCGGGGAGGTCGTCGACACGGCCGTAGACGCGGATCCGGACGGACTGCCGTCCGTGCAGCTCGGCCAGGAACTCCAGCTTGCGCGCGACCACCTCCAGCAGGCCCTCGAGCTCTTTCCTGGGGCGCGTGAGGTTCTCGTTCGAGAGCGCCCACACCGTCACCTGTCCGATCCCGAGCCGGACGCACCAGTCCAGGAGCTCGTCGAGCTTGTCGGCGCCCGCGCGATGGCCCTCCGCCGGCTCGCGCAGCCCGACGATGCTCGCCCAGCGCCGGTTCCCGTCGAGGATGACGGCCACGTGGTCAGGGAGCGGCAGGCCCTGTACCTCGTGCCGGAGGCGATTCGTGTAGAGCCTGTACAGCGGAGCGAGCAGCAAGCGCGACGGCACCCGCCAGGGGAGGACGGTCCGCGTGGATTCGGACATCGGAAGCGAGCGAGGCTCGACGGTCACGTGGTCCGATAGTGAAGCGCAGACGGCTTCGGTTTGCGGGCACTACCCGACGGGTACCGGCGGCGGGGGTAAGGAAATGGCAACCAGGAAGCAGGTCCAGCCGGCGAAGAGCAACGTCAAGAAGGCCCAGCGGGCCGCCAAGAGCAAGCGGACGATCGCGATCCTTCCGAAGAGCACCCGCCGCGAGCTTGGTCAGCAGGCTGCACGCGGACGGCAGCGCGGTGGCCGCCCGGGTCGCGCGCTCGAGGATCGGACCGGGAGCAGCTCTACGAGACGGCTCGGAAGCTGAACATCGCGGGCCGCTCGAAGATGGGGAAGTGGGCCTGATCGACGCGATTCGCAAGGCCCGCTGAGGTTCGGGCTCGACGAAGCCCTCCAAATCTGCAATTATTTCTTTGTTGCTCCTGCAGCCGGCGGAATAATCGAGCCGCTGCGAGCGTTCTTATGTGTGCGGCCTGGCGACCGCGCGAAGCAAGGCGTCGCCGCCGCACGATCGAAGGAAGGAAGTGACTGAACTGAACGTTTTCGTTGACCTGCCCGTCCCCGAGTTTCTCGACGAGGTCGAGGAGCGCGGGACAATCGAGGAGAGCGCCCTCGAGGCGTTCGCGATCGAGCACGACCTCGGTGAGGAGGAGGTCGCGGCGCTGCGTGTCGAGCTCGAGGAGCGAGACGTCGAGATCGTCGCACCCGAGGCACGCCCTGCGGCCGTGCACTCCCACGTCCCCACCGATTCGCTGGGACTGCTCATGCGCGACGCCGGGCGCTTTCCGCTGCTCACCGCGGCCGAGGAGGTCGAGCTGTCGAAGCGCGTCGAGCGTGGCGACCGGGCCGCGAAGGAGCGGATGATCAACTCGAATCTCCGCCTCGTGATCTCGATCGCGAAGCGCTATCAGGGCCATGGCCTGCCTCTGGGCGACCTCGTCCAGGAGGGCGTGATCGGCCTCAACCGCGCCGTCGAGAAGTTCGACTGGCGGCGCGGCTACAAGTTCTCCACGTATGCGACGTGGTGGATCCGCCAGGCATGCCAGCGGGCCGTCTCGAACCAGTCGACCACGATCCGCGTGCCCACGCACGTCCACGAGCGGCGGCTGAAGCTGTCGCGGGCGGCCACGCGGCTCGAGACGAAGCTCGGACGATCCGCGACGCGCGAGGAGCTGGCGGAGGCTTCCGGCCTCGAGCTCCGGCACGTCGAGGAGGCGCTCGACGCGGCCGACGCGCCCGTGTCCCTGAACCAGGGCATCGGCAACGAGGCCGACGGCGGCGAGCTCGGCGACCTGTTCGGCGATCCGTCCGCCAGCGACCCGGCCGAGGAGGCCTCGGACGCCGTGCAGCGGCTCGAGGTGCGGCGGGCGCTCCAGCGCCTGCCGGAGCGCGAGCGCCGGATTCTCGAGCTCCGCTTCGGCTTCGACGGCGAGTCGGCTTCGCTCGAGACGATCGGCAAGGAGCTCGGGCTCACGCGCGAGCGCGTGCGCCAGCTCGAGGGGGCCGCGATGCGGACCCTCGCGGCCGAGCTCGATCTCGCCCGGGCGGCCTGATCCTCGCAGCACACGGCGGCTATCGTGCCGCCGTGTGCTTCGAGCTCGACTCGGTTCCGCCGATCCCCGTCATCGCCGGCGCGGCGGTCTCTCACGAAGACCTGGTCCTCGAGGCTCGCGACGGTAATCGTCTGGCCGCCTTCGAGGCGATCCTGGACGAGCCCGGCGCTGCCTGCGTCGTGATCCTTCCCGACGTCCGGGGTCTCTACAGCTTCTACGAAGAGCTCGCGCTGCGGTTCGCAGAGCGAGGGATCACGGCCGTCGCGATCGACTACTTCGGCCGGACGGCCGGCGTCGGGAAACGGGACGACGACTTCGACTACATGGGACACGTCCAGCAGACGACCACGGCGGGCGTCCAAGCGGACGTCGCTGCCGCCGTCGAGCACCTCCGTGCGCGCGGCTGCCGGTCCGTGTTCACGGTCGGCTTCTGTTTCGGCGGGCGCCAGTCCTGGCTCGCGGCCGCCTCCGGACACGGGTTGGCGGGCGCCGTCGGCTTCTACGGCTCTTCCGGCGACCGGGACGGCTCGCCGGGCCCGGCGAGCCTTGCAGCGGAGATCGACGCGCCGATTCTGGCGCTGCAGGCCGGTGCGGACCAGAACATCACGGCCGAGCACAACGCCGCCTTCGAGCAGGCCCTATCCGAGGCGGGGGTGGAGCACGAGATCGTCACGTATGACGGCGCTCCGCACAGCTTCTTCGACCGGCGGCAAGCGGAGTTCGCGGAGGCGTCCGACGACGCCTGGGCACGAGTGGTCGCGTTCGTGGGACGGCACAGCTCCGCCTGAAACACGCCGCTAGATGCTGCCTGCAGTTTCCGATCTCAACCCGTATCCAGGCTCCGCGCTCCCGCCATGGGCTGCTTCAAGACTGTCTGACGGAAGGGGCCCGGTACCGCCGGGCCCCTTCTCGTTTAATCCGCGGCGTCCGCGCCGTCGTAAGATCGCTGTAACCCCTTCGACAAAGGAGCATCATGTTCCGAACACTCCTCGCCGGCCTCGTCGTGGTCGCCGCCTCTCTTGCGATCGCGTCCACAGCGCTGAGCCGCCCGGCTGTGACCACGCTCAACGGCACCGTCGGCCCCGCCTTCACGATCAAGCTGACCAAGGGCGGCGTGAAGGTCACGAAGCTCACGGCAGGCAAGTACAAGTTCAAGATCGCCGACAAGTCGAACGCCCACGACTTTTCGTTGAAGGGCCCCGGCATGAACAAGCACCTGACCGGCGTCGGCTTCGTCGGCAACAAGACCGTCTCGGTCACGCTGAAGAAGGGGAAGTACACGTACTACTGCTCGGTGCACCCCACGCTGATGAAGGGATCCTTCACCGTCAAATAGCGAAGTACAGCGTCGCGCCGAGCCCCGCGAGACAGCAGTAGACGGCGAACGGGATCAGCGTGTTCGTCTCGAAGAAGCGCATCAGGAACCGGACCGCCAGGTAGGCGGTGAGCGCGGAGAACAGGGCGCCGACGAGCGCCTGGCCGCGCACGCCGTCTCCCTGGTGCCCGAACAGCTCCGGCAGCTTGAGCACGGCGGCGGCGCCGATGATCGGCGTCGCCAGCAGGAACGCGAACCGGGCTGCGTCCTTGTTCGAAAGCCCGACGAGCAGACCGCCGCCCATGGTCGCTCCCGAGCGCGAGAAGCCCGGGATGAGCGCGAGCGCCTGTGCGGCTCCGATGCCGAAGGCGCCGAGCCAACCCACCTGACGGGCAATGCGGGCGTCGTCGTCCTTCTCCACCTGCGCAGCGCGACGCCGTAGCACCTCGGCGCCGGCGAGCAGGAAGCCGTTCAGGATCAGGAAAATCGCCGCGGAGCGTGGTGACGCGAACACGTGGCGGAGCTTGTGCTCGAGCAGCAAACCGAGGAGCCCGGCTGGAATCGTCCCGATCACGAGCAGCCAGCCGAGCTTGGCGTCGGTGTCGTTCTCGGCGATCCCGCGGTCGCGGAGGCTCCGGCCGATCCCCTTGACGATTCGCACCCAGTCGCGCCAGAAGAACCCGAGCAGGACGAGCGCGGTCGCGAGGTGCGTGGCGACGAGGAAGGTGATGAAGTAGCTGTCGTTCTGGTGGATGTTCCAGCCGAGCAGCCGCGGCAGGATCACGCTGTGGCCGAGGCTCGAGATCGGGAACAGCTCCGAGAATCCCTGCAGCAGTCCGAGCACGATCGCTTGCCCGTAGGAGATGAGCGAGGCGACGATCAAGAGGGACGTGCCGGCGCGCGACCGCGTCCGCTCTGGAACCAGGCGAAAACGAGCACCGCCAAGCCGACGACGAGCGCCGCGATGCCGTGCTTGACGTGATGGTGGGTCGAGTGGGCCTCGTGGCCCGGGAAGAACCCGGGCAGCGATTTGGCGGGCTCAACCCAGTAGACGATTGCGACCGCGATCAGCAGCAGTCCGACGATCACGGCGAGCGGGACGAGCAGGCGGGCGTACGAACGCACGGCCGCGGACGATAACCAACGGGCAGGCCGGGGCGGCTAGGGAAGCTGCAAGGGCCGGTTCGCGAGCTTGACCTGGACGGTGTGGCTCTGGCCGGCGCGCGTGTATGTGACCGAGATCGTGTCTCCGGGGTGCTTCGCCGCGATTGCGACCTGCAAACCCTGCGCGGAAGTGACCTTCCGTCCGGCGATCTCCGTGATCACGTCGCCGCTCCGTAGGCCGGCGGCAGCTGCCGGCATTCCAGGCACCACGGCGCCGATCCGCACCCCCTGGGCGGTCGTGTCGATCCTGACTCCGAGATAGGCGTGCTCGACCTTCCCGGTTGCGAGGATCTGCGAAACGACCGAGCGGACCGTGTTCGACGGGATCGCGAAGCCGACGCCCTCGTTGCCGCCCGAGTCGCTCTTGATCTGCGCGTTGACGCCGACGACGCGGCCCTGTGTGTTGAGCAGCGGGCCTCCCGAGTTGCCGTGATTGATCGCGGCATCCGTCTGGATCGAGTCGTTGATCGCGAAGCCGTTCGGCGAGCTCATCTGGCGGTGAAGCGCACTAACGATTCCGCTCGTGACGGTCTCCTCGAGTCCGAACGGCGAGCCGATTGCGACGACGCTGTCACCGACGGAAAGCCCACCCGAGTCTCCGAGCGTGAGCGGAGAAACAACGGAACGCGGCGCGTCCACCTTGATCACGGCGAGATCGGTCGAGGGGTCGCTGCCGACCAAACGGGCGTCGTAGCTCGCGCCGTTCGAGAACCTCACCGAGATGCTGGAGGCGCCCGCGGCTACGTGCTCGTTGGTGATGATGTCTCCGCTCGCGTCGTAGACGAAGCCGGAGCCCTGCGACTGCTGACCGAACTGAGAGCTGACCGTGATCTCGACGACGCCCTTGTGGGCGCGCCGGTAGATCGCGCCGACCGAGAGGCCCGGCCCGCTAGCTGCCGGCTGGCCGTTCGAGACGGTGATCTGGCGGACGACGGTCTTGGTGCCGTCGTTCGAGAGCGCCGCGTAGGCAGCAACTCCCGCGCCCGCACCGAGAACGAGCACCGCCCCGAGGACTGCGACAAAGGGGAGTGTTGGTTTCATGGGCTCGATGAGAGCAACGGTTCCTAAGAACCTGATGAAAATCCGGCTAAGAACACGCTAAGACTCTTCTTTCACACAGTTCTTACAGCTCTCTTACCCCGTTCTTAGGGCAGGATGCGAGGCTCGTGCCCGACGTGAGGTTCCTCCTTTCCGCTGTCGCGGCCGCCGCCGTCATTGGATCGGCGGCGGCCGGGGCTCAGCCCGCGTCGACTCGGCTCGACGCTCCCCGGCTCTCGGAGATCGCGCGCGGCACGGCCTTTCGCGACGCGACGCTGCCGGCGTTCTCGAGGAAGGTCGCGGCGAGCATCCCGGAAACGTGGAGCTATCTGGACACGGTCGCCGGCGGACAGACGGTTTCCATCCACTTGTCGAAGGTCATCTTCCCCACGAGCGACCCCGCAACCGCCCAGGAATGGGCGGACTTCTTCGGCAGCCTCGTTCACGGCTCCGAGCTCTCCCATCTGTCTGCCTACTTCTTGACCTCCACCGAGGTAGGACGTGTCTGCGGCGCGCAGGCGCTCGCCTGCTACGGGCAGGACCAGCTCTTCGCACCGGCTGAGGATCCTTCCTTCGAGCTCTCGTCGGAAGCCGTGGTCACGCACGAGTACGGGCATCACGTCGCCGCCCACCGCCGGAACAACCCGTGGGTGGCGATCGACACCGGCCCGAAGCGGTGGGCGTCGTACGAGCAGGTGTGCGCGAAGGCGGAAGCCGGCCAGTTCTACCCGGGCGCAGAGGACGAGGAGCACTACCAGCTCAATCCCGGCGAAGGCTGGGCGGAGACCTATCGCGTGCTGAACGAGCGCAGAGCGGGGCTGGTCGAGGCCCCCTGGCAGATCGTGACCACCAGTCTCTATCCCGACTGGAGAGCCTTGACGCTGGCCGAGCAGGACGTGAGGTCTCCGTGGGCCAAGGCCACGACCAAGCTCCAAAAGGGCTCGGTCAAGAAGGCTCGGACCTTCATCGTCTCGACGCCGCGCGACGGCAGGATCAACCTGACGCTGCGCGCTTCGGCCAGTCTCCGGCTCGACCTGTTCGCGCCCTCCTCGAGGCGGCTCGGGCACTCGGCCGGCAAGGCCACGTCCCTCTCCGCCGAGGTCTGCGGCGAGCGGGCGCTGCGCGTGCGGGTCAGCGGTTCGGGCTCGTTTCGCCTCACGATCTCAAAGCCTTAGCGCTTTCTTAGCCTCGCCATAGAGTCATCGCGCACAATTGCTGCGATGAAGATCCTTGTGGTCGACGATGAACGCGCGGTGCGCGAGTCCCTTCGCCGTGCGCTCGAGCTCGAGGGCTACGAGATCGAGCTCGCTCCCGGTGGCGAGGAGGCGCTGGAACGGATCGACGCGTCGGAGCCCGACGCGGTCATCTTGGACGTGCTCATGCCCGGCGTGGACGGAATCGAGGTCTGCCGGCGCCTTCGCAGCGCAGGGCGAAGCCTGCCCGTGCTGATGCTAACCGCCAGGGACGCGGTCGAGAACCGGGTCGAGGGCCTAGACGCCGGGGCGGACGACTACGTCACCAAGCCGTTCGCGCTCGAGGAGCTGCTCGCACGTCTGCGGGCGCTGCTCCGGCGCACCACCGGCGACGGGGCCATGCGCTTCGCCGATCTCGAGCTCGATCCGGGTACTCGGGAGGTTCAGCGCGGCGACGAGCAGATCGAGCTGACGCGGACCGAGTTCGCGCTGCTCGAGCTGTTCATGCTCAACCCGCGCCAGGTGCTGACGCGCTCGATCATCTTCGAGCGCGTCTGGGGCTACGACTTCGGATACGCGTCGAACTCGCTCGACGTGTATATCGGCTATCTGCGGCGGAAGACCGAGGCGGGCGGGAAGCCGCGGCTGATCCAGACGGTGCGCGGCGTCGGCTACGCGCTGCGAGAGCCGTGAGTCTTCGCGCGCGTCTCACGCTGGTCGCGGCTGCCGCGGTCGCGCTCGCGGTCGTCGTTGCGTCCGTCGTCGTCTACTTCGTCGTCCGCGGACAGCTGCGCGGATCGGTGGACGACGCCCTTCGCGCGAGGCAGGTCGAGATCTCACACGAGCCGATCGAGCGGGTGTTCTTCGCTCCCGGAGAGGACTTCGGTGTCGGCGGGTACGTGCAGCTAGTCGGGGCCGATCACACCTGCCGGGGCCAGGGTCAGACCAACTGTTTGCTGACCGCCGGTCCGAAGGTGTTCGCGGTTGCCGGCGGAAAGAGCGGCCCGTACCTCTCCGACACCGACGTCTCCGACACGCATCTGCGCGTGCTCACGTTCCCCTACGCCCCAGGCTTTGCGGTCCAGGTCGCGCGCCCGCTGACCGAGGTCGACCGCTCGCTCTCGCGCATCCGGCTGTTCCTGGTCTTGATCGCCGCCGCCGGAGTCGCGGTCGCGGCCGCGCTCGGGCTGGCAGTCTCCCGCGCGACCCTTGCCCCCGTCCGTCGCCTGACCGGGGCGACCGAGAAGGTGGCGGAGACAGGAGACCTCTCCGAGCGGATCGACGTCGAGGGACGTGACGAGCTCAGCCGGCTCGCCGGCAGCTTCAACACGATGCTGGCCGCGCTCGAGGAGTCGCGCCACGTGCAGCGCCAGCTCGTCGAGGACGCATCGCACGAGTTGCGGACGCCGCTGACGAGCCTGCGGACGAACATCGAGGTGCTTGCGAGCGAGCGGACGCTGCCCGCGGGCGAGCGCGAGCGCCTGCTGTCCGACGTCGTCGAGCAGCTCGGCGAGATGACGGCGATCGTCGCCGAGCTGATCGAGCTCGCGCGCGGCGAGCAGCAGCCGGAGGAGGCGCAGGACGTCCGCCTCGACCTCGTCGCCGCGGACGCCGTCGAGCGCGCCCGCCGGAACAGCCCGGGCGTCGAGTTCAAGACCGACCTCAGTGAGTCGCTCATTCGCGGCGTCCCGGCGACGATCGAGCGCGCGGTCGGAAACCTGCTCGACAACGCGGCCAAGTGGAGCCCGCCGGGCGGTGAGGTGGAGGTCGGCGTCCACGATTCCAGCGTGACCGTTCGCGACCACGGGCCCGGAATCGACGAGCAGGATCTCCCCTACGTCTTCGACCGCTTCTACCGCGCCCGGTCGGCGCGCGAAATGCCGGGATCCGGCCTTGGCCTCGCAATTGTCAGGCAGGTCGCCGAGGCGCACGGGGGAGAGGTCGTCGCGGAGCGCGCCGAGGGCGGGGGAACGCGGATGATCCTGCGCCTGAACGGCCGGGAGCCCACGTCTTAGGCACTTCTTAGGGGGCTCTTAGCCCGCTCTCACCGCAGCGTGATTCCCTGCGTCCATGGCAATTTCCAACCGCAAGGAGGCTTCCATGTATCGCACTGAACCGCTGACCGGCGCAAGCGCGGTTCCCCCGACCGCCGCCGAGCTCGCCGCCCGCGACGAACGCTGGGAGCGGCGAGGTCCGTTCGCACGACTGATCCGCGTCGACGCGAGCCGGCCGGAAGGAGAAAGACGATGAGCCTCAACCGTAAGCTCGTCATCGGCGCGGTCGCAGGTCTCGCAGTCGCGGGCGGCGGCGCGGCGCTCGCAGCGACACAGATCGGCAGTCCCAAAGAGGAGAACCAGGCGATCATCAACGATGCCGCCCAGCGCCTCGGGATCCAGCCGAGCGCCCTCAGCAATGCTCTCAAGGAGTCGCTGAAGGCTCGGGTCGACGCCGCTGTCGCCGCCGGCAATCTGACGAAGGACGAGGGCGACGCGATCAAGGCCCGGATCGACTCGGGCGACGCTCCGCTCTTTTTCACCGGCCCACCGCGCGGCCAGTTCGGAGGGCCGCCCATGGGGCACTTCGAGGTCGGGTTCCGCGGGCTCGATACCGCGGCGTCCTACCTCGGGCTGTCGGTCTCGGACCTGCGCTCGAAGCTCGAGAGCGGAAAGTCGCTCGCCGACGTCGCCAAGGATCAGGGCAAGTCGGTCGACGGCCTGATTCAGGCCCTTGTCGACGACGCCAAGAAGCACCTGGACGACGCGGTCTCGCAGGGACGGCTGACCCAGGACCAGGAGCAGTCGATCCTGGCAAATGTGAAACAGCACATCACCGATTTCGTCAACGGCGATTTTCCCGGCGGCTTCGGGCCTGGAGGTCCGCCGGGGATGTGGCGTGGCACGCCGCCGGGGATGTCCGGAGACACCATGCCCGACTGGGGACCCAGCGCCTAACAGACAGGACCGTGACGACGGACGGCCGGGGCGAAGGCTCCGGCCGTCGCCGTTCTCCGCCGTAACACCTCGCCGATTCGCAAGACTATTGAGTATGGAAGAGATCAAGAAGTCAGAGGAACAGTGGCGAGCGGAACTGACGTCTGAGCAGTTCCAGGTGCTGCGGCAGAAGGGGACGGAGGCGCCATTCAGCGGCGAGTACGACCACGTCTTCGAACCCGGTACGTATCGCTGTTCCGGGTGCGGAGCCGAGCTCTTCGTCTCCGACACGAAGTACGACTCGGGCTGCGGCTGGCCGGCGTTCTACGCGCCCGCCAGCGACGACGCGATCGACCAAGAGACCGACATCAGCCACGGCATGATTCGCACCGAGGTGATGTGCGCGAGCTGCGGCGGCCACCTTGGCCACGTCTTCCCGGACGGGCCCGCGCCCACCGGGCAGCGCTACTGCATCAACTCGGCTGCATTGAAACTGGAGGAGGAGTAGTGGAGAAGAAGGCAACGTTCGGCGCAGGCTGCTTCTGGGGCGTCGAGGCGGCGTTCCGCCAGCTCGAGGGCGTGACCGCGACCGCGGTCGGCTACGAGGGCGGACACCTCGAGAATCCGACCTACCAGGACGTGTGCTCGCACACGACGGGGCACGCCGAGGTGGTCGAGGTCACCTACGACCCGGAGCGGATCTCGTACGAGCAGCTCCTGGATGTGTTCTGGAGCAAGCACAACCCGACCCAGAAGAACCGTCAGGGCTGGGACATCGGCGACCAGTACCGGTCGGTGATCTTCTTCCACGACGAGGAGCAGCGCGAGGCTGCCGAGCGCTCCAAGGCGGAGCTCGACGCTTCGGGCCGCTACCGCAAGCCGGTCGTGACCCAGATCGAGCCGACGCAGACCTTCTACCGCGCCGAGGACTACCACCAGCGCTACCTCGAGAAGCAGGGCCGGGCCTCGTGCACCACCTCACTCGCCCGGGCGAGCTAGCAGCTCTTCTGACGGAGACGCGCGGCGGCCTGCGGGCCGCCGCTTCCGCTTTCGCGATCCGGATCGCCGCGGGCGGGATCTTCCTCGTCTTCGGGATCGGCAAGTTCACCGACCACTCGAAGGAGACGGACTCCTTCGACAGCTACGGGCTGCCCTTCCCGGGCGAGTTCGCCTACACGATCGGGGTCGTCGAGATCGTTTTCGGGATCCTGCTCGTGCTCGGGCTCGGTACTCGGCTTGCGGCGCTCGCCCTGGCCGGAGACATGGTCGGTGCGATCGTCACCGCCGGCCGCGTCGAGGGCGGCGCGATCAACCTCGTCCTCGCCCCGGCGCTGCTGGCCGGAATGCTCGCCCTACTGTGGATCGGCCCAGGCCGGTGGTCGCTCGATCGGCGCCTGACAGAATCCGGAGCGTGGTCGGCCACGCTCTAGCGTTCCTGGGCGTCTCCACGGTCGTGATCGTTACGCCCGGTCAGGACACGGCGCTGACGATCCGGAACACGCTGCTCGGCGGGCGCAGGAGTGGCGTATTGACGGCCGGAGGCGTGGCTCTGGGCCAGGCCTTCTGGACGCTTGCCGCCAGTCTCGGGCTCGCCGCTCTGCTGCAAGCCTCGGCGCCCGCCTTCACGGCGATCAAGATCGCAGGAGCCGCCTACCTGATCTTCCTCGGCCTGCAGACGCTCTGGGGAGCCTTTCGCCGCCGCGAGGTTTCCGCACTCGATTCGCGCGCGAGGCTCATCCCGCGCGTCGCCTTCCGGCAGGGCGTGGTCAGCAACCTCGGCAACCCCAAGATGGCGGTGTTCTTCACCAGCCTGTTGCCGCAGTTCGGCGGCACCTCCTTCTCGGCACTCCTCCTGCTCGGGCTCGTGTTCTGCTCGATGACGCTCACCTGGCTGACCTGTTACGCGGTCGCGGTCGCCCGCGCAGGCGACTTCCTGCGCCGGACGAGGATCCGGCGCGCGCTCGACACCGTCACGGGCGCGGTGCTGGTCGGTTTCGGCATCCGGCTCGCTACCGCGGAGAGATGATCTCCAGCAGGTCGCCGTCCGCGAGGACGTGATCCCGGCCGACGCGCTGGCCCTCGAAGCGCGCTGACGGTCCCCACACGTGGGCGCCGAGGCAGCGCTCTTCCAGCTCGTTGTGAATCGAGCGCGCGGCATCCGTCACCGTCGCGGGGGGCCGAAGGGCGACCGCTTCGGTCTCGGCCTCGCCGTGCTTGCGCAGGAATACCCGAATCAGCCCGGTGAGCTTCCAAACGGCATCGCGGAAGGCTTCGACGCTAGCGTCGTCGAGGATCGAGACCGCGACGACCTCGAGCCCGGCGTCCGACAGCCGGTCGACCGCGCCGGGAGGGGCCTCGTCGATCTTGGTGGCGGCGAGGATCGCCGGCCTCTCGATCCCGGCCTCCTCCACCTCGGCGCGAACCGCGGCGAGCTCGCCCGTCGGCGCGGAGGCGTCCTGGCAGAAGACGATGGCGTCCGCTTCTCGCAGGACGCCGAGCAGCGCGCGGCCGCCGCCGCGATCCTCGCCCGCGCCCTCGATCAGGCCGGGAATCTCGACGAGCTGGACGAGCACGCCGCGGAATCGGGTCAGGGCCGGGACCGGCCGCGTGGTCGTGAACGGATAGTCCCCGGTCTTGATCTGGACGCTGGAGAGGGCCTGGAGCAGGGAGGACTTGCCGGCGTTCGGCGGGCCGACGAGCGCGATCTGGGCGGACCCCTCGCGCCGGACCGCGATCGAATCGCGATGGACGACGCGAGCTCGGGTCCGGCTCTCCTCGATCTGGGCGTTGACCCACTTGCGGATGTCGGCGTACGGGCCGCTCCGGTAGCCGGGCAGCTCCTCGAGGATCCGCCGCAGCTCGCGGATCCGCTCGGCGCCCTCCTTCCCGACCAGGCGGCGCTTGATCACTTGCATCTGAACGCGATGGGGCATTGGCATCGCGGGCTCCTCCTTTCGATCGTGCGTGCAGGAGTGAGCGCCGGCCCGGAGTGGGTCGCGTCCCTATCCCGCCGCTTCGTCGGACGCTTGAGCTGGAAGCGGCGGTCTAGCCGGTTTGACTGGAGATGCTGGAGCGCCAGGCGTCTTCACGCGTCTGGCCGAGCGGCCTTGTCATCGTGAGGGCGAGCCTAGCGCACGAGCCGGCCGCTCGGCGCGACGACGAGCCACAAGCCCCCGTACTGCGAGACGTTCTGGCAACTGACCTGCCCCGGGTGCACGTCGTGCACGTAGTAGTAAAGCGGCCACCCGTTGTAGGTCACCTGCAGCCTGCCGTCCTTGCGCCTGGTCGTCCCGATCAGCGACTGCTTGACGCTCTTTCCGGCCTTGAGCGCGGCCGACTTGTAATACACCGGCCAGGCCGAGGCGCAGGCGCCGTAGCACCGGCTCTTGCCGCTGCGGCGATCGCGCGTGAAGGCATAGAGCGCCCTGCCCTTTCCGTCGAACAGGATCCGGCCGTAGCTCGACTTCCCGACGGTCAGTGTTGCCTTCGACTGCGGAGCCGCGGAGCTGAGGCCTGCGGACACGGAGGCGAAGGCGAGCACTGCCAACAATGTGATGAGTGTCTTCATGTCCATTCGGTCTCGGACGGACGCGATTCGTTACGGCGTCGCGAGGATCGTGGCGAGGTACGCGAGCACGTCTTTCTCCTGCTGCCCCTTGACGAGACCGGCGGGCATCGAGCCGCCGCTGCCGACGTCGATCTGGGCCTTGGCGGCCGATAGCGTGATCGGCAGGCCGATCAGCCTGGGCCCGATCCCGCCGCTCCCGCCTTTGCCGTGGCAGGAGGCGCAGTTCTGGGAGAAGAGCGTCTCGCCCCGATAGGAGTCGCCGAGCGCCACGGGACCGTTCGCGTGCGGGACCCCGGGCTTCGCGAAATGGAGCTTCGCGAGCGCGAAGGCAGCGCCCGAGAACGCGGCGAAGAGGACGAGCGGGACGACCACGAGACGGACGAAACGCGGCCTGGACACGGCGCGATCGTAACGAGTAGGGTCGCGCCGAATGATCGCGAGTGTCGCGTCCACCTACACGGACATCCTGACGTCGGTGTTCTCGTCGACGATCGCGGCCAAGGCGTGGCTCGCCTCGATCGCGGGTCTCTTCGCGATCGTCCAGATCCTGACCGGCGCCCGGATCTTCGGGAAGATCAAGCGCTTCGTCCCGATCGCGCCCCCGCGTGTGAACCAGATCCACCGCTGGTCGGGCCGACTCGCGGTTCTGTTCACGCTGCCGGTCGCGTTCCACTGCATCTTCATCCTCGGCTTCCAGTCGACCGACGCACGGGTGCTGGCGCACTCGATTGTCGGCTCGTTCGTCTACGGCGTGATCGCGGTCAAGCTGTTCTTCGTGCACGACCGCGACCACCCGCGCTGGACGCTGCCGCTCGTCGGCGGAGTCCTATTCACCACGCTGGCGACGCTCTGGGCGACGTCGAGCTTCTGGTACTTCACCCAGGTTCGCTTCGGCTTCTGATGTGCGACTTCCACACGCAGCAGTCGCTGCCGCTGCCGGAGGACCAATACGTGCTCGACACACCACTCGTGCGGGGTTTCGTCGCGGACGTCCGTGACCGGATCGGCCGAGCGCGGTCGCCTCCGGCGAGCGTGCGGCCAGGGAGATCCTCGCCGACTACGGGAGGATCTAGAGGTTCTCGATCTCGACCGGGTCGATCTCGTCGGCGGGCTCGAAGCCGAACACGCGCGAGAAGAAGTAGAGGACGGCCTCGCTGGCGCGGCGGATGTTGTCCGCCTGGCGGAATCCGTGGCCCTCGCCCTCGAAGGCGATGTAGGAATAGGGAACGCCGTTCCGCTGCAGCGCCTCGACCATCAGCTCGGCCTGGGAGGGAGGCACGACCTTGTCGTCGAGACCCTGAAGCAGGAGCACGGGTACCTTCAGCTCATCGACCGCGTTGACCGGCGAGCGCTGCTCGTAGACCTCCTTCCGCTCGGGATAGGGGCCGAGCAGCCAGCGGTCGTAATGCGACTCGAACTTGTGCGTCGTCTGCTGGAACGCGATCAGGTCGGTCACGCCGAAGAAGCTCGCCCCGGTGGCGAAGAAATCCTCGAAAACGAGCGCGTACAGCGTCGTGTAGCCGCCGGCGCTTCCTCCCGTGATCCCGACCCTGTCGCCGTCGACGTCGCCGCGCTCGACGAGGTACCGTGCCGCCGCGATCGAATCGGCCGTATCCACCGGGCCCCACTGCTCTTTCAGGCGGTTGAGGTAGGCGCGGCCGTAGCCGGTGCTGCCCCCGTAGTTGACGTCCACGACCGCGAGCCCGCGGCTGGTCAGGTACAGGATCCCGGGATCGAGGCCGGCGACGACCTGAGAGGTCGGGCCGCCGTGGACGTAGACGACGAGCGGGGGCAGCTCGTCCGCGGGGCCGGAGAAGTCGCGATTTGCCGGCGGGTAGAAGAAGGCGTAGCCCGTCCCGCCGTCGTCGGTCGGATACTCGATCGGCTCAGCCGTCGAGACGTAGCCCGGGTTGATCTCCTCGCTCATCCCGGAGCGCAGCACCTCGAGCTCTCCCCCGTCGGCGCCGAGGGTCACGAGCGAGAAGGGCTCGTTCGGGCTTCCGGCGACCCAGACGAGCCGGCTGCCGTGGGCGCGGAGCAGCGGCACGCGCACCGCGTCGAGGCGAGCTCCGGCCTCCTCGTAGACGCCGGTCTCCGGGTCGAGGAACGCCAGCGGCTGCGTACTGCCGCGGTTGACGATGCAGGCGATGCGCCCGTCGGGCAGGAACGCGTAGCTCGACTGCCCGAAGACCCACTGCATCCACCCGAGCTCCGCCTCCACGGGCGCAACGGCTTCGACCGCGCCGTCGCGCTCGCGGTAGAGGTTCCACCAGCCGGAGCGGTCCGAGACGAAATGGAGCGTCCCGTCGGGGCTCCACTGGGGCGCGAAGATCGACTCCGATTCCCCGCCTGCGACGTGACGCGGATCGCTTCCGGACGGGTCGGCGACCCACAGGTCCGTGCCCACGAACGGCATCTGCGGGTGATCCCAGCTCATCCAGGCAAGCCGGCTGCCGTCCGGGCTGATCCGCGGATCGGAGTAGAAATCGTGTCCCGAGGCGATCACCGCCGGCTCGGCCGACCCGTCCGAGGGGAGCGCGACGAGCTCGTTGACCACCTCCTCGCTCTCGTGCCGCTCGCGGACGCAGATCACGCTGCCGCCGTCCGGCGTCACGACCCCGTCCGCGTAGCGGAGGGACTTGGGCGCAGGGGGCTCCGGCGTGATCGGGCGCGGCTCCGACCCGACACTGTCCAGGCGATAGAGCCGCTGGTCGTTGAAGTTCGTGAAGAAGAGCGTAGTGCCGTGGCGGAAGTAGGCCGATCCGCCGTACTCGTGGACGCTGGTCCGGACGTTGAAGCCCGCCGGGACCGCGTCGACCACCTCTCCGCCCCAGGGCTTGGAGACGAGCACCGTCCGCCCCTCGTCCGGTCGCGACTCGAGCCAGTACACGCCCTCCTCGGCGGGCTCGGGACGCTCGAATCGGGCCCAGATGGCGCCCGTCGCGGCGACGAGCTCGGAGCTGATCGGCGATGACCAGGATCCGTACGGTGCTTCCTTCACGCCGCCCACCCTAGAAGATCAGGCTCGACAGTCGTACCCTGTCCCAATGCCGCCCTGTCCGCACTGCCGAGTCGAGAATCCTCCGGCCGCCCGCTTCTGCAACGGCTGCGGCGCGAGGCTGGGGGAAGGGCCGCGCGAGACGCGGAAGATGGTCACCGTGCTCTTCTGCGACGTTGCCGGCTACACGGCGCGAGGTGAGGGGCTCGACCCCGAGCCGCTGCGCCGCCTGCAGACTCGCTACTTCGACGACGCGCGCACGACGCTCGAGCGCCACGGCGCCGTCGTCGAGAAGTTCATCGGCGATGCGGTGATGGCCGTCTTCGGGATTCCCGTGCTGCACGAGGACGATGCCCTGCGGGCGGTTCGGGCCGCGCTCGAGCTTCGCGATGCGGTGTCCGCGCTCGGGCTCCAGCCTCGAGTGGGGATCAACACGGGCGAGGTCGTCGCCGGCGATCCGGGCTCCGGGCAGGGCTTCGTCACGGGCGATGCCGTCAACACCGCCAAGCGCCTGGAGGAGGCGGCCGGGGCGGGCGAGATCGTCGTGGGCGACCGGACATGGCGCCTCGTTCGAGACACGGTCGCCACCGAGCCGCTCGAGCCGCTCTCGCTGCGGGGCAAGGAGCAGGAGACGGCTGCGTATCGCGTGCTCGGGCTGGAGCCGGGGCGGCCCGACCGGCAGCGCTCGCCGCTCGTCGGGCGCGAGTACGAGCTCGGCCTGCTGCAGGAAGCACTCGCGTGGGTGGTCGAGAAGCGTGCCGGCCACCTGTTCACGCTTCAGGGCTCGGCGGGCGTCGGCAAGTCGCGGCTCACGGGCGAATTCCTGAACGGACTCGGCGACGGGGCGAGGTCGATCCGCGGCCGCTGCCTTCCCTACGGCGAGGGAATCACATTCTGGCCACTGGCCGAGATCGTGCGCGACGCGGCGGGTCTCAACGCCGACGAGCCTTCGGAATCCGCCCGTGCCAAGATCGAGCTGCTGCTCGCCGGCGAGGAGCACGCGGCGCTGATCGCGGAGCGGATCAGCCAGCTCATCGGCCTGAGCAATTCGCTCGCGGGCGGAGAAGAGAGCTTCTGGGCGGTGCGGCGGTTTCTCGAAGCTCTGGCCCGCTCCGGCCCGCTCGTCGTCGCGCTGGACGACATTCAGTGGGCCGAGCCCACCTTCCTCGACCTCGTCGAGCACGTCGTCGACGAGTCGCGTGACGCGCCGATTCTGCTCCTGTGCCTTGCCCGGCCCGAGCTCCTCGAGCTCCGGCCGGCCTGGGGGACGGGAAGGATGAGCACCACGGTCCTGCTCGAGCCGCTCGGGGAGCGCGAGTCCCTCCGTCTGATCGAGAACGCCCTCGGCAGCGCCCTGGACGAGGATGGCAGCAGGAAGGTCCTCGCGGCGGCCGAGGGGAATCCCCTTTTCCTCGAGGAGATGGCCGCGGTGCTGCTCGAAGAAGGAGTGCTCGCCGAGACGCCGCCGACGATCCAGGCGCTGCTTGCCGCGCGGATCGACCGCCTCGACGCCAAGGAGCGCGCGGTGCTCGAGGCTGCGTCGGTCGAGGGCCGGATCTTCCATCGTGGAGCTGTCACCGAGCTGCTCGGAGAACGGCTGCGCGGGGAGGTCGGCGCCCAGCTTGCCAGGCTCGTGCACAAGGAGCTCGTATGGCCCGCGCGCTCGAGCTTCGCCGACGAGGACGCGTTCCGTTTTCGCCACCTGCTCATTCGCGACGCCGCTTACCAGTCGCTGCCGAAGGAGGCGAGGGCGGAGTTGCACGAGCGGTTCGCGCGCTGGCTGGAAGAGCGCGCCGGCCAGGACGAGGTCCTCGGCTATCACCTCGAGCGAGCGTATCGCTGCCGTGTCGAGCTCGGGCCAGCGGACGACCGGGCAGTGTCCCTGGCGGCGCGAGCGGGTGAATTCCTCGGACGGGCCGGCCGCCGCGCTTTCGCGCGCGACGACATGCCTGCGGCATTGACGCTACTCGACCGGGCCGTGTCGCTCGTCAACGACCAGGACCCGGCCCGTCTCGAGCTCGTACGGGAGCTGAGCAACGCGCTTTGGGCCATGGGCGAAGTCGCACGAGCGGAGTCCCTGCTGCATGGTCTGATCGAGGCTGCCGGCGCCGCCGGCGATCGCCGCATCGAGTGGTATGCGCTCCTGGAGCAGGCAGGGCGTCGCTACGTCAGCGAGGCCGCGATGAGCGCCGACGAGCTCTTGGACGTCGCGGAGTCTGCGATCCAGGTCTTCGAGGAGCTCGAAGACGAGCTCGGTCTCGCCCGCGCGTGGCGCCGGATGTCGCTCGTGGCCACCGCGCGATGTCACTTCGGACAGGGCGAGGACGCAGCCCTGCGTGCCCTCGATCACGCTCGTGCGGCCTCCGACGCCCAGGAGGAAGCACGGAGCATCGACCGCCTTTGCACCTGCCTGCTGTACGGGCCGACACCGGCCGATGAGGCTGTTTCCCGCTGCCTGGAGATGCTCCGCCGAGTGTCGGGGAACCTGCTCATGCAGGCCAACATCGCTAGCTCGCTCTCTGGGCTCCTGGCGATGCGCGGCAGGTTCGACGATGCGCGAACGGCCTTCCGGCGCGCCGAGGAGATCTACGAGAGTCTCGGCCTTCGGCTTCCGCTCGCGGGACTCTGGGGTATCGGCGGCGAGATGGAGCTACTCGCCGGCGAGCCGGTCGCGGCCGAGCAGTCGCTGCGACGAGCTTATGGGACCGTCGACCCCGTCGGGGCCACGGCCGCCCTCTTTGCCGCTCAGATCGGGCGCGCGCTCCTGGCGCAGCAGCGAAACGAGGAAGCGGCTGAGCTCGCCGGAACGAGTCGCGACTCTTGCGGTGACGACATCTGGGGACGCATCGTCTGTCTGGGCCTGGAGTCGAGGGTCGAGGCGTGGCGGGGAGAGTCGGCGGCCGCTCTTGCGCTGGCCGAGGAGGCGGTGGCTCTCGCGGAGGACACGGATGCTCTCAATCTGCACGGGGATGCACTCGTGGATCTCGGCCACGCTTTGCGGAGCTCAGGACGCCCTGCCGACGCAGTGGGGGCATTCGAGCGAGCGCGTCAGCTGTACGAGCGGAAGGGGAACGTCGCAGCCGTAGGCCGGGTCGCCGTCCTCCTGGAAGAACGCGTCTAAGTGCTCTATCGTCCAGTCCGCGAGTTTCCGAGCAAGGGAGGCAACAATGCCGCGCAGCGTCACGGGCAAGGAACAGGCGCACCCACCGCGTAAGGACCGGCACATGGAGGGGTTCGAGAAAGCGTTGCAAAAGGCACTCAACGAGGCCGCCGATACGTGGGATGAGGCAACCTTCAAAGCCAAGGTCACGTTCGAGATCAGCGGAACGAAGAACCCCGGCGCAGTGCCCGAGTACCGAGTCACGCTCACAGAGTTGTGAGCTCCACCGCCGCCGGCCTCGCGTACGACGTCGACGGCGATGGACCGGCGGTCGTCCTCCTGCACGAGGGAATCTGCGACCGGCGGATGTGGGAGCCTCAGATCGGGCCGTTCACCGAAGCCGGCTACCGCGTCGTTCGCCACGACCTGCGTGGCTACGGCGACTCGGAGCTGCTGAGCGGCCCGCTCTCGAACACAGGCGATCTCGAAGCTCTGCTCGAGCACCTGGGGATCGAGCGCGCGAGCCTCGTCGGAGTCTCGTACGGCGGCCGGATCGCGCTCGAGTTCACCATCCTCCACCCGGACCTCGTCGAGGCTCTGGTGCTCGTCGGAGCGGGTCTCCGCGATGCGGACTGGTCGGGCGAGATGGAGACCTTCGGGGAAGAGGAAGAGCGCCTGCTCGAGGCGGGAGACGTCGACGGGGCCGTCGAGCTCAACCTGCGCATGTGGGTCGACGGGCCGTCACGGGGTCCCGACGAGGTCGATCCCGACGTCCGGGAGCGTGTCCGGGAGATGCAGCGCCGAGCGTTCGAGGTTCAGCTGCCCGTCCCGGAGGCGGGGCCGGACTCACCGTTCGAGCCGCCGGCGACCGCGAGGCTGGACGAGGTCCAGTGCCCGACGCTCGTCGTCGTCGGCGAGCTCGACCAGCCTGACATCCTCCGCATCGCCGACCTGCTGGCGGAGGGCATCCCCGGAGCCCGCAAGGCCTTCATCCCCGGGACGGCCCACGTCCCGAGCATGGAGAAGCCGGAGGAGTTCAACGAGCTCGTTCTGGAGTTCCTAAGAACAGCTTGACTTGCTCGGCACCGGGTTGATGCGCACGCCGAGCAGCTGCTTCCAGCCCTTCGGCCCGGTGGTGGAGAAGTCGTACATGCTCGCGCCGATCACGCCGCAGTCGCGCGTGGCGCGCACGAACGCGTGCACCTGAGCGACGCTCGAGTCCTCCGACAGGCCGCCGATCGTGTGGACGGCGACGTTCGGGTTGCCGGTGCCGCGGCGGATCAAGGAGACGTTGCGCACTGTGTAGCCGTAGGCGCCGCCGAGGTCGGTGGGTCGGTAGCTGAAGTAGCCCATCGGTAGGAAGACGTCGTAGGTCAGCGCCAGGTCGGCGTAGGGGAAGCCGGGCCAGTACTTCGGCAGCAGCTGCATCCCGCGTGGCGAGGGGATGATCGCGCCGAGCGGGTACGAGCGGCCGACCGCCGAGCGGATCCGCGCGGAGAGGGCGAGCAGGCGGCGGTTGCGGAGGCCGACGTTCTTGACCACGCTCGCCTCGATGTCGAGCGCGAACGAGTCGAACAGCTGTCCTTTGGCGGAGCGGAAGCGGATCGCGGCCAGCGCGCGGCGGTAGTCGCGGTCGCCGTTGGCGAACGAGGGCAGGTACCAGGCGACCACCTTCAGGCCCTGCGCCCGCGCGGCGTCGATGAAGCGGCCCGTGACCCTGGGTCGGACGACGTCGACGATCCGGCTGTAGTTCGCGGTCTCGAGGAAGAGCGTGCGGACGCCCCGCGCCTTCATTGCTGCGACGGCGGCCTCGGGCCGGCTCCAGTCCTTCGTGTCGTAGATGTCCACCCAGGTGGCGAGGCCGCGGTAGGCGTCGAGGCTCGGCGCGGGCGCCGGGCGGGCGGCCGCGAAGCCCCCCGACAGGCTCTCGAAGAAGAGGAAGATCCCGATCACGACCAGCAGCAGGCCCGCGAGCCGCCCGGCGTTCGTCCGGGCGCGTCTGCCGACACGCTTCCCGAGCAATAGCCCGAGCTGCGATGCGATCACCGCCTGCACGGCGATCATGATGCATGCAAGGACGAAGGACAGGCGCAGGAGACCGATGCCGAAGCCGAGCGCCAGCTCGTCGAGCGCGATCCCCACCGCGAGCGTGAGCAGGGTCCAGCCGCCGGCGCGCGCCACCCGCCTCGCTTCGTCGGCCTCGTCCTCGGCAAGCAGGAATGCGCCGACTGCGATCACGACGACGGCCGCTATGTAGTCCGCCGCACTTCCGATCGCCCGGGCGAGTCCGGCGCCGGCCACGAGCCCGAGCAGCGGCATCCCCGCCTCCGCGAGCGGGAACAGGATCGAGACCTGGAGCCTCTGCCTCCGGGTCAGCCCGGCCGTCCCCAGCGCGAGCGAGACCGCGAATGTGTCCAGGCAGAGCGGGACGACGAGGACGATCAGCCTCAGCATCGATCGTTCTGTAGCAAACCGGTAGGCTGATTCTCGATCGACAGCGAGGACGTGCCGCGCTACCCGGCACGGCGCCTCGCACCGACGCGGCTACCCCTCCTAATCCTCACGGGAGTTACTCCGTCCTGCCCGTGCGCGCGGTCACTCCGGGCGAGAGCTACTTCTACCCGCCGAATCCCTAGAGGCTCGCTACGGCCGCGGCCGGCTCCTGGACGGGGCTAGCGGCCCTTCCACGTCGGCGCGCGCTTCTCGACGAAGGCGGAGATGCCTTCCTGGGCGTCCTCGGCGGCGGAGTTCGAGACCATCACGTCCTTCGTGAGCTCGTAGGCGCCGGGCTCGTCCAGGTCGATCTGCCGGTAGAACGCCTCCTTGCCGATCCCGACCGTCAGCGGGCTCGAGCGGGCGATCGCGGCCACGAGTTGCTTGACCTCGGCGTCGAGCCGCTCGGCGGGGACGACCCGGTTGACGAGCCCCCAGTCGGCGGCGGTCGCCGCGTCGATCGGCTCGCCGGTCAGCAGCAGCTCGAGCGCGCGCTTGCGTCCGACCGCACGCGAGACCGGGACCATCGGCGTCGAGCAGAAGAGCCCGATCTTCACGCCCGGCGTAGCGAACTTCGTCCCCTCGGCGGCGACGGCGAGGTCGCAGGCGGCGACGAGCTGGCAGCCGGCGGCGTAGGCGGCGCCGTGGACCTTGGCGATCACGGGCTGCGGCACCGAGTGGATCCGCTCCATCATCACCGTGCACGTCTCGAACAGGCGCATATAGAAGTCGGCGTCGCGTCCGATCATCTCGCCGAGGTCGTGCCCGGCCGAGAATGCCGGTCCGGCGCCCTCGATCACGATCGCCCGGACCTCGGGGTCGGCGGCAAGCGCGTCGAGCGCCTCGATCACCTCCGACATCAGCGCGAGGCTGAGCGCGTTTCGCTTCTCGGGCCGGTTGAGGACGATCGACGCGGACGGCCCGTCCTTGTGGACGATCAATTGCTCCTCACGAACCGTGGCCACGGTGCAAGCCTACTTCGCTGCCACGGCCAGGTCGTCGTGGGCCTGCTCCATCCCCTCAGCCAGCAGCGGGAGGTCGGGAACGGCGTCTGCATCGGCGCACAGTCCGATCGACATCCGGCCGCCGAACGAGCCGGCGCTGACGCGGAGGGCGTGATGCGGAGCGATCTCGGCAAGGGAGTAAAACTCGCGGATGCGCCCGCCGGCGAGATAGAGCTCATCCGCCGGTCCGCGCACGTTCGAGATCGAAAGCGCGAAGACGTGCGGGTTCGATGCCAGCCGGTGCGCGAGCCGGAAGAGGCTATTCGACACATGTGAGACGTCGGCGAAGAGCGCGTACAGCTCCTCGGCGTCGTGCTCCGCCTTGCGCGCCCGCGTCTGCTCGTTGATCGCCAGCACGCGCCTGACGGGATCCTCCTCCTGCACGGGCAGCTCGACGTTGATGAACGAGTCTCGGTTGGGGATCGCCCCAGGCTCCTCGTCGCTGTGATGCATGCTGACCGGCACCTGCACCCGCAACGGGCCGATCTTTCCGTGGCGGGCTTCGAGCCAGCCGCGGAGCCCGCCCGCGACCACCGAGAGGATGAGGTCGTTGACGGTGACGTCGCAGCCCCAGGCGTGGGCGGCCCGGTGGACCTCCTCGAACTCACGGTCGAGGAACGCAACCCTTCGCCGGCGGCCGATTCGCGCGTCGAGCGGAGAAGGCCCATGGCTCGGGCGGAGCTCGCGCGCGATCGTCTGCGGCGCGCGGGCGAGCTCCGCCACGCTCTCGCGCCAGCGCTCGCCCGACAGCAGCCCCCGGCCGACGCGAAAGGCGGCTTCGGCGAGCGCCTGGGCGTGATCCGTCGCGGCGGCTGCGAGCAGCGAGGCCGCCGGCGGAACGGGTTCGGCGGGCGGCGGAGGTGCGACGGCCTCCGGCCACTCGGGAGATTCGCTCCAGAGCAGTGCCGACCCGATCCCCATCGTCGCCTGTCCGTCCGCCATCGCATGGTGGATGCGCCAGATCACAGCGACCCGGCCGTCGTCCAGCGGCTCGACGACGTCGATCGCCCACAGGGGGCGGTCGCGCGGGAGGCGTTCCGACATCAGGGCGGCGACGATCTCCCGCAGGCGCACGCGGTCGACGGGTCCCTCTGTGGGATGGCGGCGGACGTGGTGGCGGACGTCGAACTCCGGGTCGTCCACCCAGGCGGGCGCCGCGAGATGGAACGGCGTCGGCGCGATCCGCCGCCGGCAGAGTGGAGCGAGCGCGATGCGCCGCGCGATCTGCTCGCGCAGGCGCTCCACCGTATCGTCCTCGCGATCGGCGATCACGACCTTGCAGGTGTGCCCGACGATCGCGCCGGATTCGAGCGCGAGGATCCGGGCATCCTCGGGAGTGAGGCGCTGAAGCATCGCGCGGGTTCTATCATCGCGCCGGTGGGACTGTTCAAGCCCAGGCGCCGCAAGAAGCGGAAGCCGCGCGAGCGCGAGCGGGCCGACGGCCGGTCCGCGGCCGCGGCCGAGCGGCGCAGCCTCGAGCGCCGGCGCGAACAGGAGCGCGAGGACGACTCCGTCGAGCGCCTCAAGGCGGCCCTGCGCAACCACGCGCGCGAAGCCGAGCGCCGGCGGGACGAGTGGGCCCGCGAGCTCGACGAGCTGAAGCGGTCACTCCGCAGTCGCGTCGAGGAAGTCGCGGCCCGCGAGGAGGAGCTGGCCGAGGCGATCCGCCGCCAGCGACACCGCGAGGACGGCCGGGGCCGGAAGGGCAGGCGGTCCGGCAGAGAGCTGAACGAACGCGAGCTCGAGCTCGACAAGCGGGCGAAGGAGCTCGACGCGCTGGCCGAGTCGCTCGAGCAGCGGAAGCGGGAGCTGGAGCTGGGCGAGCGCAAGCTGGCAGCTGCCCGGCGCAAGACCAGCTGACCCCGAAGGCATAATTCGCTGCTCCTCCGCTCGTGAAAGCGATCTCTCTCCTTGCTGCTGCCGCGCTCGCGGGCATGCTCGCCCTTTCCGGGTCGGCCGCCGGCCGGGCTTCGGCCCTTGCTGCGCCGAAGGTCGAGCTGAAGGTGTCGCCGCCTGCCTTCAGCCCGAATGCGGACTCCGTCAAGGACACGCTCCGGGCCACGATCCGGGTCGATCAGGCGGTCACCCTGACGATCGAAATCGTCAGCGAGCAAGGCGTGGTCGCCTTCACCGATGCGCCGGGCGTCCTGGTTCAGCCCGGCCCGGTCCGGTTCAGCTGGAACGGGCGGAAAGGAGGGACGGGCCACATCGCAAAGGACGGGCACTTCACGCTGCGTGCGACGGTCGTCGACGCCGCAGGTGGCAGGTCGGTGGCGGAGACGCGCATCCTCCTCGACACGAAGCCGCCGGTGATGATCTGGGGCGAGCTCTCGCCAACGGTGCTCCAGCAGGGACCGCTCACCCTGCGGTTCCGGCTCGCCGACCTCGCCACCCGCGTCCAGTTGAAGCTTGGGCTGCTCGGTCAGAGCGGCAACTCCGTGCGCACCGGAGCCGGCAGCTCCGCGGTGCCCGGGCCGGTGGAGCTCCGCTGGCCCCGCACGCACGGCGCTCGGCTAGCGCCCGGCAGCTACCGGATCTCGCTGGAGGGAACCGACGAAGCCGGAAACTCGAGCACCTCGGCGGCGCGCTCGTTCCTGGTCGACCGATCGGTCCGCGCGCGGGTCTATGGGCGCTTCCGTGGGGTCGGCCGGCGGATTGCGTTGACGTTCGACGACTGCAACTTCGGCGGTGCCTGGACGAGCATCCTGAACACGCTCGCGCGCTACAAGATCAAGGGCACGTTCTTCTGCCCCGGGCGGCAGGTGCTTGCGAATCCGGAGATCGCACGCCGCACCGTTCACGACGGCCACGCGATCGGGAGCCACGGCTGGGACCACGCCAACTTCGGCGCGCTCTCCTTCGGGTCGGCCGAGCGCCGTCTCGACCTGGACCGCGATGTCTGGTGGAAGTTGGCGCGGGTCGCGCCGACGCCGTACTTCCGGCCGCCGTACGGCGCCTACACCGCGACGACGATGGCTGCGGCGGGACGGGCGGGCTACAGCGCGGTCGTGCTGTGGGACGTCGACCCGCGTGATTGGTCGCGGCCCGGTTCGGCCGCGATCGAGAACCGGATCCTCACGCACGTGCGGCCGGGGAGCATCGTGCTAATGCACGTGATCAACCAGACCGCGGCGCAGCTACCTTCGCTCATCCACCGCCTACTCGGACGGCGTTTCGTGCCCGTCACGCTCCCGGAGCTCGACCGGATCGGCAGGGCCACGCCGGGCCACTGGCCGCCGAACAGCTCCGCCACTTCAGGCGCTTAGCTTGGGTTAGCGCAGGTTGGCCCCGTCTCGGCCGGCGGGTTGGCCGTCGGCGGGATGACGTAAATGCGCTCGCCGGAGAAGCTCTCGTCGCCGCCCCTCTGCTTCGGCGCCGAGCGGTAGACGTCTATGTGGCGGCCCGAGATCGCGCCGCCGGTGTCCTCGGCCTTGAACCAGGCGTGGCCCAGCTTCTCGCAGTAGGCGGGGACGAAGACCTTGCTTCCGAGCGGGATCACCGCGGGATCGACCGCGATGCTGCGCCAGGGCTTGAGCGGTTGCGACTGGCCGTCGGCAAACAGCACTCCCTGAGCCTTGATGTAGCGGGCGCTCTTCGCCTTGTACCACCCGCCCGCCTCGAGCGGGAACGTGACGGCACCGTCGGCATTGCGCCAGCCGCCGAAACGCCAAAACGGCCATCCTCTCGTCCAGCCGCTCGGGCCCGGAGCCGTCGTCTTTCCTTCCGCCGTTACCCAGCCCGGCTTACCGATCGCGGAGAGGTGGTAGCGCAGGCCGTCCAGCCCGACCCCGTCCCCCTCCATCGCGATCCCGCCCGATGAGTAGAGCCAGTCGACGCGGTGATTCCCGGTCAGGCCAGGCGCCGCGACCTTGCGGCCGACGAACCACCGCTCCGGCGCCGAGTAGTACTCCGTGATCTGCACTGCCGCCAGCCAGCGCGGCTTCGCGATCGGGAAGGGGCTCTTACCCGCGCCCGAAGACGCGGACAGGACGAGCGCTACCAGCGCTCCGGCTGCCAGGACGACCCCACGCACCGCCCAGCAGTATTACCGCAATCCGAGCTTAATCCTGCTCTAGGGAGCCGCGACGGCCGCGATCTCGAGCGGCTGGGCGGGGGCGAGCGCGTCCGCCACCTGCTCGAACACGTCCTCTCCGTCGAGCGAGTACTCGGCGGTGAAGTCGACGGCCCCGTTCAGCTCGAGCACGGTCCATCCCCCGGTGCCGTCGGGCAGCAGGTCGACGCCGACGAGGTCGCCGCCGATCGCCGCGGCCGCCTCGACGGCCAACGCGCGGGCACCGGCCGGTGGGTCGGTGCGCCGCCGCCAGCCGCCGAGGGCGACGTTCGTCCGCCACTCCCCGTCGGCTGCGACGCGCTCGATTGCTCCGGTGACCTGTCCAGCGGCGACGATCACGCGCAGGTCGTAGCCGCAGGGAGGGACGAGCTCCTGGACGATCACGCCCTGGTGCTCGAACCAGCTGCGGCCCCGGAGCGACGCGAGGCACGCGGTCAGCTCGATCGCGTCCTCGCACCGGAACACGTCACGCCCCCAGCTGCCGAAGCGAGGCTTGACGACCAGGGGAGGTGTGAGCTTGGGAAGCGCTGAGCCACCGTCGAGGTGGGCGGTCCGCGGGTGAGGAAGGCCCGTTGCGGCCAGCCGAAGTGCGGTCGCCAGCTTGTCGTGGGCGGCGAGCAGCGTGCCGGCCTCGTTCAGGACCTGCACGCCGCGGTTCTTCGCCCGGCGAAGCTCCCACATTCCGGTCTCGACTCCCTCCAGGGTGGGGAGGACGTCGAGCCTCCCCAGCGCGACGTCGCCGGGGCGGGCGCCCGCGAGATCGGCGCCAGGCGTGAGCCTGGCATCGATCCCGACATTGCGGAACGCCTCGAGCAGCGCAGCGTTGGTGGGATTCAGGGTGCCGCTGACCAGATGGAAGGCCATCGCGGAAAGCATCGCCAACGCTGCTCAGCGACGAGTCAGGGTTACCTCAAGATCTGCTGAGCAAAAAACCGTCCGCTTTCCAGCGGTGTTGCGCTGTCGCGATACTTTCCTCGTGCGTTCTCCGAACCTCCGCTCTCACTGGCTTCGTCTCCGCGCTCGCTCGATCGGGATCGGCATGCGCTTCTGGCTCCCGCTCGCGTTCGCGGCGATCGCGGCGGTGACCGCGCTGATCGTGTCGTGGGTCTTCTCGGCCCGGTCGGAGCACGCGCTGCGCGGCAGCGCCGAGGACTTCGCGGTCGCGAGCACGCTCGGCGCGAGGGACTCGGTCGCGACCGCGATCCAGCACGGGAATCTGGCCGCGACGCTCCAGGCGATCTCGGAGCGCCGTCGGCTCGCGATCTTCGTCTTCGACGAGAACGGCAAGCTGATCTCGCCGAACCACTCGCGTCAGATCCAGCTGCGCTACATCGCGCCAAGGGACCCCGCCGTCGGGGCGGCGCTCAGCCACGGGCAGTACATCTCGACGATCGACAACGGCAATGGCACGCTCGTGGCGCTGCCGATCCCGCGCGTGGGCGGCGCCGTGCTCACCTACTCGCCGCGGCCCGAGCTCGAAGGGCAGCTCGGAATCGTCCACCGCCAGATCGTGCAGGCTGCGCTGTTCGCGTCACTCGCCGGCGCGCTCGCCGGGCTGCTCGTGGCGATGCTGATTGCCTCCCGGTTGCGCCGGATCGTGACCGCCGCCGACGCGATCGAAAGCGGAAGCTTCGAGACGCGCCTGCATCCCTGGCTGAAGGACGAGCTCGGAGTGCTCGCGGAGACGATCGACCGGATGCGGATGCGGCTGCGCGAGACCTTCGGCCGGCTCGAGTCCGAGCGCGATCGTCTCCGGCGGCTGCTCGAACGGCTCCACGACGGCGTTATCGCCGTCGATCAGGACCTGCGCGTGGAGTTCAGCAACACGGCCGCGAAGCGGCTGATGCGCGCGCCGTTGTCCGACGGCGACGAGCTGCCGGAGCCGTGGCGCGAGGCGTCGCTGCGCGAGCTCGCCGCCGGCCTGTTCGAATCCGGCAGCGGGGTGCTGCAGGAGACGATCTCGACGAAAGCCGGGCGCGCCTACACGATCGTCGGGATCCCGCCGCGCGGGCGTGCGAAGACGGCCGTGCTCGTGCTCACCGACGTCTCCGCGCGCGAGCGTCGCGAGCGTGCCGAGCGCGAGTTCGTCACCAACGCCGCTCACGAGCTGAGGAGCCCGCTTGCCACGATCACCGGCGCGATCCAGGTCCTGCAGGCCGGGGCCAAGGACGAGCCGGAGGAACGCGACCGCTTCCTCGCCCATATCGAGCGCGAGGCGGCGCGGCTCGGGCGGCTCACGCACTCGCTGCTCGTTCTCGCCCGTGCTCAGACACGGGAGGAAGCCCCGAATCTCGCTCCGGTCGAGTTGAAGCCGCTGCTCGAGACGATCGCCGCCGACGTCAGGCCGCCCGCGGAGGTCGAGATCGAGGTCAGCTGCCCGCCCGGGCTGGAGGTGCTCGCCGAGCGGGATCTCGTCGAGCAGGCGCTCGCGAACCTCGCCGCCAACGCGCTCCAGAACACGGAGCGCGGCCGGATCGAGATTGCGGCGAGGCCGCTCGCGAGCGGCTCGGTCGTGCTCGAGGTCACCGACACCGGGCGCGGCATCGCTCCGGAGCGGCAGGAGCGGATCTTCGACCGCTTCTACCGGGAGGACGGACGCGACCCGCGGCGGTTCGGGCTCGGGCTGGCGATCGTCCGTCAGGCGGTCTCGGCGCTCGGCGGACGGCTCGAGGTCGAGTCGGCGGTGGGGACGGGGACGACGGTGCGGATCACGCTCGCCGGGGCGCACACGGAGGCCGCGTAATGGCCCGGATCTTGATCGTGGACGACGATCCGGGGATCCTGGACGTCGTCAGCTACGCTCTCCGTAACGAAGGATTTGAGGCCGAGGGCGTCTCCGACGGCGAGGCCGCGCTCGAGGCGGCCAGGCACGACTCCTACGATCTGCTGATCCTCGACCTGATGATGCCGGGAATGTCCGGCCTGGAGGTCTGCCGGCGACTCCGCAGCGAGAGCAAGATCCCGATCGTGATGCTGACCGCGAAGGACGCCGAGCTCGACCGCGTCCTCGGCCTCGAGATCGGCGCCGACGACTACGTCACGAAGCCGTTCTCGGTCCCCGAGCTCGTCAGCCGCGTGCGCGCGATCCTGCGCCGCCGCGAGCTCGACCGGGAGGACGCCGACGGGGTCATCCGCCAGGTGGGCGGGCTCAGAATCGATCTCGGCAGGCACCAGGTGGTCGTCGACGGGGAGCCCGCACAGCTGACGCCGTCCGAGTTCAAGCTCTGCGCCCTTCTCTCCCAGCAGCCCGAACGCGTCTTCACGCGCCGCCAGATCATGGAATACCTGTGGGAGAGCCCCTACGTCGGCGACCAGCACGCGTGCGAGGTGCACGTCTCGAACCTCCGGCGCAAGGTCGAGAAGGATCCTTCTAAGCCGCAACGGATCGTCACGGTCCGCGGGGTCGGCTACAAGATGGTCGCTGCGTGAGCCACGATCGCTGGGCCGAGTGGCTGGCCGAGCGGCGCTTCGGCGGCGATCCGGCCTGGCGGACGAGGACGCTCGAGAAGCTCGTCCCCGTCCGGGACCGCGTGCTTGACAACGCGAACCTCGCCGAGGGGGACGTCGTCCTGGACATCGGGGCCGGCGACGGGCTGATCGGCTTCGGCGCGCTCGAGCGTGTGGGGGAGAGGGGGCAGGTGGTCTTCAGCGACATCTCGGAGGACCTGCTGGCCACGTGCCGCGAGCTCGCCGCGGCGCTCGACGTCGCCGACCACTGCTCGTTCGTGGAGGCATCAGCCGGCGATCTGGCCGCGATCGAGAGCGAGTCGGTCGACGTGGTGACGACTCGCTCCGTCCTCATCTACCTCGCGGACAAGCTGAGCGCTTTGAAGGAATTCGGGCGGGTACTCCGGCCGGGCGGCCGGATCTCGCTGTTCGAGCCGATCAACAAGTTCGACTGTCCCGAGCGCCCCGATCGTTTCTGGGGCTATGACGTCTCGCCCGTCCAGGGGATCGCCGACAAGCTGCTCGAGGGGTACCGCAAGCTGGACGCCGGCGCCGGGACTCTGATCGACTTCGACGAGCGCGACCTGCTCGCCTGGACCGAGGAAGCCGGGTTCGCCGAGATCCACATGGACTACAGCGCCGAGATCTCGCCCAGCCCGATGCTCGCGGGGATGAGCTGGGATGCGTTTCTGAGCTTCTCGGGGAACCCGCTCGAGCCGACGGTCGAGGAGGCCGCGCGCGAGGCGCTCACCGAAGAGGAGCGCGAGCGCCTGTACGAGCATCTGCGACCCCTCGTCGAGAAGAGCGAAGGCCGGACCCGGCTCGCCAAGGTCTACCTCTGGGCGATCAGGTGACCGCGGGCGGGCGCAGCACGGCGAACGGGTCGGTGATCTCGAGCTCGCGGGAGCGGAAGCGGAAGAGCGCGGCCGGGCGTCCCCCCGACGGTCCGGGGCTACGGACCTCGCCGGTCGGCTCGAGCACGCCGCGCCGGACGAGCACCCGTTTCAGGTTCGTCGCCGAGACGCCGTGGCCGAGCGCGGCGACGTAGATCTCGCGCAGCTCCGAGAGCGTGAACGTCTCGGGGGCGAGGGCGAACCCGGCGTTCGTGTACGAGAGCTTGCCGCGCAGGCGCTCTCGTCCCGCCAGGACGATCTCGCCGTGGTCGAAGGCCATACGCGGGAGCCGGTCGACCGGGTGCCAGGCGGTATCGGCCGGCAGGGCCGGATCGAGATCGCGCGGCACGAGGCCGAGATACGCGGTCGCCAGCTGCCACTCGCGCGCGTTTCGGCCGGGATCGCTGAGCGTCTCGAGCTGCTCGAGATGGGCGACCTCGCGGACGTCCACCTTCGCTGCGAGATGGCGGCGGATCGACTGCTCCAGCGTCTCGCCGGGCTCGAGGTAGCCGCCCGGGAGGGACCAGGCGCCACGGTCGGGATCCTTGGCCCGCTCCCAGAGCAGGACCTGCAGCCGTCCGCCTCGTACCTGGAGGATGACGGCGAGCGCGACGTGGGTCGGGCTCGGGCGCGCGGGTGTTTTCGCCTGAGGGGCCGAAACTTTGGTAGACTCCGCCACAAGTTTTAGACTATCAGTCGCAAACTTGGGAATGTCGCCAACTTCCACCGATCTGCTCGTCGTCGGCACCGGGGTCGCCGGCCTCTATGCGGCTCTCTGCGCGGCGTCCGAGGCCGACGTGCTCGTGCTCTCGAAGGGTCCGCTGGTCTCCTCGGCGAGCTACCTCGCCCAGGGCGGGGTTGCGGCGGCAGCCGGGGAGGGGGACTCTCCGGCCCTCCATGCCGAGGACACGATCCGCGCGGGCCGCGGACTGTGCCGTCCGAGCGCGGCCACCCTTCTGACCACCGAGGCCCCGGCGCGGATCGTCGACCTGGTCGACCTCGGGGTCGAGTTCGAGGACGAACCGGGCCGCGAGGGCGGGCACTCCGTCGCGCGCGTCTTCCACTCGGGTGGGGCGGCCACCGGCCGCGAGATCGCCCGCGCCCTCGCCGAGCGCGTTCAGGCGCACCCGCGAATCGAGGTGGCTGAGGGCGAGCGCGTCGTCGGGCTCTGGCGCGACGGCGATCGCTGCGTGGGCGTCCTCACCGACCGGCGCTCGATCCGTGACCGCGCGACGCTGCTCGCGACAGGGGGAGCGGCTGCGCTCTGGGAGCGCACCACGAATCCTCCGGGCGCGGTCGGCGAGGGGATCGCGCTCGCGTATCGCGTAGGCGCCGCGGTTGCAGACCTCGAGCTCGTCCAGTTCCATCCGACGGCGCTCTCGGGCTCGAGCCTGCTCCTGAGCGAGGCGCTCCGCGGAGCGGGGGCGCTGCTCCTCGACGACCACGGTGAGCGGTTCACCGATGAGCTGGCGCCGAGGGACGTGGTCGCACGCGCGATCGACGCCCGCGGGACGGCGCTGCTCGACCTGCGGCCGATCGAGCGCGGCCGCTTCCCGAGCCTGATGGCGAGCATCGAGGAGGCAGGCTACGACCCGGGCGACGAGCCGATTCCGGTCGCGCCCGCGGCCCACTACACGATGGGCGGAATCGTCACCGATCTGGATGGACGCACCGAGGTCGCGGGGCTGTACGCCGCGGGCGAGTGCGCCTGCACGGGCGTCCACGGCGCGAACAGGCTCGCCTCGAACTCGCTGCTCGAATGCCTCGTCTTCGGCCGGCGGGCTGCCCTCGCGGCGCTCGGTGAGCCGGAGCCCCCGGCCGCCCCACCGCCGGAGCGTCCGGAGCCCGGTGTGCCCGTCACGCCCGCGCTGCGGCGGGCGTTCTGGAGCGACGCAGGGCTCGTGCGCGACGGGGCAGGACTCGAGCGGCTCCGCCGTTCGGAGCATCTGCTCGCCCGCCTGATCGCGGAGAGCGCGCTTGTGCGCGAGGAGAGCCGCGGCGCCCACTTCCGCGCCGACTTCCCCGAGGAGGACGCGAGCTTCGCCGCGCACGTCGTCCTGCGACCGGGCGAGGAGCCCGTGCTGGAGCGATGGAGCTGAGCACGACCGCGGTGGACGTCGTCCGGCTCGCGCTCGAGGAGGATCTCGGGTCAGGCGACCTGACGACCGACCGGATCGTTCCGGAGGGTGCGACCTGCGAGGCCGAACTGCTGCTGAAGGAGCCGGGCGTCGTCTGCGGGCTCTCGTTTGCGGAGGCCGTGTTCACGACGCTCGACCCGGAGGTCCGCTTCGAGCCGATCGTCGCCGACGGGGACGGGATCGAGCCGGGACGGATCGCCGAGCTGGGCGGACCGACGCGGGCGATCCTGAGCGGAGAGCGAACGGCGCTCAACCTCCTCGGCCGGCTCTGCGGGATCGCCACCCTGACGCGCCGGTTCGTAGATGCCGTCGAGGGCACCGGCGCCGCGATCCTCGACACCCGCAAGACGACGCCGGGCCTGCGCGGACTCGAGAAGTACGCCGTGCGCTGCGGGGGCGGGCAGAACCATCGCTTCGGCCTCTACGACGGGATCCTGATCAAGGACAACCACCTGAAGGTGGCCGGGTCGATCACCGCCGCCGTCGGGCGGGCGCGGAACGGCGTGCCGGTTCAGGTCGAGGCCGAGACGCTCGCCGACGTGCGCGAGGCGGTCGCGGCCGGCGCCGATTCGATCCTGCTCGACAACATGAGCCCGCCCGAGCTCGCCGAGGCGGTCGCCCTCATCGAAGGCCGCGCGCGTCTGGAAGCCTCGGGCGGCGTCTCGCTCGAGACGATCAAGGAGATCGCCGGGACCGGGGTCGACTTCGTCTCCGTCGGCGCTCTCACCCATTCCGCCCGTTCGCTCGACGTCTCGCTGGAGGTCCTGTGAGCTCGATCGCCGTCACCACCATGCAGGACGAGGTCAAGGCGCTCGCGCATGAGCGCGACGCCGTCATCCTCGCCCACAACTACCAGGTGCCCGAGGTGCAAGACGTGGCCGACTACGTCGGCGACTCGCTCGGCCTCTCGCGCGAAGCCGCTTCGACGGACTCGGAAGCGATCGTCTTCTGCGGCGTCCACTTCATGGCCGAGACGGCGGCGATCCTCTCGCCGGACAAGACCGTGCTGATCCCCGACCTCGACGCCGGCTGCTCGCTCGCCGCGTCGATCACCGCCGACCAGCTGCGCGAGTGGAAGGCCGACAACCCGGACGCCGTCGTCGTCTCCTACGTGAACACCACCGCCGAGGTGAAGGCCGAGACCGACTACTGCTGCACGTCCGGGAACGCGAAGGCCGTGATCGAGGCGATCCCGGCGGACAGGGAGATCCTGTTCCTGCCGGATATGTACCTCGGCATCTGGCTCGAGCGCGTCACCGGGCGCAAGCTGAACATCTGGATGGGCGAGTGCCACGTCCACGCCGGGATCCGGCCAGCGGACATCGAGCGTTGGCAGGACGAGGCTCCAGATGCGGAGCTGCTCGTCCACCCCGAGTGCGGCTGCGCGAGCCAGTGCATGGCCTTCGGCAACGATCGCACGCACATCCTCTCGACCGAAGGGATGATCAACTTCGCCAAGGCCTCCGAGAAGAACCGCTTCCTGGTCGCGACCGAGACCGGGATCATCCACCGTCTGAACAAGGAGGCTCCGGGCAAGCGCTTCGAGGCCGTCTCGGAGCGGGCGATCTGCAAGTACATGAAGATGATCACGCTCGAGAAGCTGCGCGACTCGCTGCGGGACTGGAAGCACGTCGTCACCGTGGAGCGGGAGATCGCCGAGCGCGCCCGCGGCGCGATCGAGCGGATGGTCGCGATCAGCTGAGCTGGCCGGCGGACGCGGCCGCGCTGGTCGAGGCTCAGAACGAGCTGGCCGCCATCGAGCCGCCGCCCTGGAAGCCTCCCGGCGATCTCGCGGTGGCGGGCTGCTTCGTCTGTTTCCCTCGAGGGCCCTCCGGGCCCGGATCGGCCGGCGACCCGGCCTGGGTCGCGGCCGTGCTCGTTCGCGGGGACCGCGCCGTCGCATCCGCGGTCGTGCGTGGGAGCGCCGGTGCGCCCTACGAGGCGGGCCTGCTCGCGCTGCGGGAGGGACCGCTGCTCGAGGCGGCTGTACGCGCCCTCGTTGAAACGCCTGACGTCGTGATCGTGGATGCCACCGGCCGCGATCACCCGCGGCGCGCGGGCGTCGCGCTCCATCTCGGCACCATCCTCGACCTTCCGACCGTCGGCGTGACTCACCGCCCGCTGGTCGCGGCGGGCGCGTGGCCGGCCGGCGACCGTGGGGCGCGCAGCCCGCTCGTACTGGAAGGCGAGCTCGTCGGCTACTGGGTGCGCACGCGCGCCGGGACACGCCCCCTGGCCGTCCACGCGGGGTGGCGAACGAGCCCCGACATCGCCGCAGAGGTCGTCCTCGGTACGGTTCGCTGGCGGACGCCGGAGCCGCTGCGCCACGCGCGGCGGCTGGCGCGCGAGGCCCGCGCAGCTCCATCGCCTGCCTAGCTACCGGAGCGTGTCACGCCTCCTCCGCTCTGAGCGATTGAACTACTTCGCTTCGTTCCAGTCGTCGCCGACGCCGACGTCGACCCCGAGCGGCGGGTCGAGCGGATAGGCGCCGCACATCTCCTCGCGCACGAGCTCGCGGACGGCCGAGACCTCCGTCTCGGGCACCTCGAGCAGCAGCTCGTCGTGGATCTGGAGCACGAGCTTGGCGCCGCGGCCTTCCTCCCGCAAGCGGCGATGGATGCCGATCATCGCCACTTTGATGATGTCCGCGTTCGAGCCCTGCATGACGAAGTTGACGGCTAGCCGCTCGCCGAGCGAGCGCGTCTGCCGGTTGGAGGCGCGGATCTCCGGCACCGGTCGGCGGCGCCCGAGAAGGCTGGTGACGTAGCCGTCGCGCTTCGCCTGCTCGATCGTCCGCTGGATGAAGTCCTGCACGAAGGGGAAACGGGCGAGGTAGGCGTCGATGTAGGCCTGGGCCTCCTCGCGCGGAATCTCCAGGTTCTCGGACAGGCCGAAGGCCGAGATCCCGTAGATGATCCCGAAGTTGATCATCTTCGCGATCGAGCGCTCGCCCGTCGTCAGCGTCGCCGGATCCTTCCCGAGCACCTCAGCAGCGGTCGCGGTGTGGATGTCGTCCCCGCGCGCGAACGCCTCGCGCAGCTTCGGCTCGCCGGAGACGTGCGCGAGGATGCGCAGCTCGATCTGCGAGTAGTCGGCCGAGAGCAGGCGCCGTCCCGGCTCGGCGACGAAGGCCGACCGGATCTCCCGCCCCAGCTCGGTCCGGATCGGGATCGCCTGCAGGTTCGGATTCGAGGTCGAGAGCCGGCCGGTGGCGGCGACGGTCTGGTTGATCGTCGTGTGCAGGCGGCCGTCCTCCGGCGAGATGAGGCTCGGCAGCGGCCCGAGGTACGTGTTCAGGAGCTTCGAGTACTCGCGCCACTCCTCGATCACCTGGACGATCTCGTGCTCGCCCCTGATCGTGCGCAGGACGCGGGTGTCCGTCGAGTAGCCGGTCTTGCCCTTGCGGCCGGGCGTCAGCTCGAGCTTCTCGAACAGGATCCGCGCCACCTGCTGCGTTGAGCCGACCATGAACTCCTCGCCGGCGAGCTCGTGCGCACGAGCTTCTAGCTCCTCGACCCGGTCGGCGAGCCGCGCGGTGATCTCGCCCATGCGATAGGTGTCGATCTTGACGCCGGCCTCCTCCATCGAGCGGAGCACGCCGACGAGCGGGAGCTCGACGTCGCGGTAGAGCTGCTCGGCGCCGCGCTCGCGAACGCGCTCGAGCATCGGATCACGGAGCCGCAGGGTTGCCGCAGCCCTCCGGACGAGCGCGGCGGTTTCCTCCTCGGCCTCCGGCACCGGCTGCAGCTCAACCCCGTACTCGGCCGCCAGCTCGTCCAGCTCGTAGGACGCGCGGCCCGGCTCGATCAGGTAGGCGAGCAGCATCGTGTCGTCCACCGCCTCGACGCGGGCCGCCTTCGCGTCGTGGACTACCACCTCTGAGCCAAGTAACACAGTGTTACTTGGCCGCGGAGAAACGACGACCTCGTTCGAGTCGGCCACAGCAATACGCCCGTCGTCGACCGCGATCCCAACCGGGCCTTGTAACACAGTGTTACTTGGGGGCTCGGGAGCTTCACGCCAGGAGACCTCGACGCCGACCACGGCGGGCGTCGCGGCCGGCAAGGCGGCGTCGAGCTCGTCCACCCGCTGGAGCAAGTTGCGGAACTCGAAGCGCCGGAACATCTCCTTCAGCGCCGAGCGGTCGGGAGGCTCGAGCACGAGGCCCATGGGATCGAAGTCGATCTCGAGGTCGCGCCGCATCGTCGCGAGCAGCTTCGACTGCCGCGCCTGGTCCGCGTACAGCCGCAGCGTCTCCTTCCGCTTCGCGCCGGACACGTCGTCGATGCGCTCCAGCAGCTCCTCGAGCGATCCGAACTGCGCGATCAGCTGCCCGGCGGTCTTGTCGCCGATCCCGGGCACTCCTTCGATCTGATCGGATGGATCGCCCTTGAGCCCGATGAAGTCGGGAACGCGCTCGGGCGGGATGCCGTAGCGCGCCTCCACCCGCTCGGGCGTGTAGACGTGGACGTCCGAGACCCCGCGCGGAGTCATCATCAGGCAGACGTTCTCAGAGCAGAGCTGGAACGCGTCTCTATCCGTGGACACGACGCAGGTCTTGACTCCGGCAGCGTCGGCGCGGGTCGCGAGCGTGGCGATCACGTCGTCGGCCTCCCAGCCCTCGAACTCGAGATTGCGGTAGCCGAACGCCTCGACGATCGGGCGGAAGTAGGGGAACTGCTCCCGCAGGAGATCGGGCATCGGGCGCCGGTCGGCCTTGTATCCCTCCGAGATCTCGGTCCGGTGGACGGGGCGCGTGTCCCACGCGACGGCGACGCCCTTCGGCCGGTAGTCCGTCAGGAGCTTGAAGAGCATGTTCGTGAAGCCGAGCAGCGCGTTCGTCGAGAATCCCTCGCTCGTCGCCAGCTCTTCGGGCAGCGCGTAGAAGGCGCGGTAGGCGAGGTTGTTCCCGTCCACGAGGAACAGCTCGGCTTCGCGCGCGGGTGCATCGTCGAGCTGGAGCTCCGCTCCGGTTAGTGTCTTCGGCATCACCTCCGAGCCTAGCGCCTGTCCCTTCTGCGATCTCGTCTCGTGTGGCGAGAACGAGCTGAACCGCAGCACCGACATCGTCTGGAACGACGACGCGACGACTGCATTCGTGTCGCCGAAGTGGTGGGTGACGAACCCCGCGCACGTAATCGTCGTCCCGAACGAGCACTACGGAAACCTGTACGAGATCCCCGAGAGGGCCCTCGCGAGCGTCTATGCCACGGCGAAGCGGATCGCTGTCGCGCTCAAGGCTGTGTACGGCTGTGACGGCACTTCGACGCGACAGCACAATGAGGCCGGTGCCGGCCAGGAGCTCTGGCACTTCCACGTCCACGTCTTTCCGCGCTACGTCGACGACGGTCTCTACGAGAACGACCGGCGCACATTCTGGGTCGACGCCGACGAGCGTGCGCCCTACGCCGAGCGTCTGCGCGAGCAGCTCGCGTCGCAGGCATAGGATCGCTCCAATGCCCGCGCCCCAGATCAGGCCCTTCGAGGACGAGCACCTCGACGACGCCGCCCGGCTGCTCGAGGAGCGCCACCAGCGCCACCGTGAGGCCGAGCCGCTGCTGCCCGAGAACGTCGATTTCCGCGCGCAGATCGCGGCGCTCTGGGAGAAGGACGATGCCTCGGGGAGCGTGGCCGTCCGCGACGGGCGTGTGGTCGGATACCTGATCGGCGCGCCCCGCCTGGGCAAGGTCTGGGGCGCGAACATGTGGATCGAGTTCGCCGGCCACGCGGTCAGGGAGGCCGAGGACGTTCGCGACCTGTACGCGGTGGCAGCGACGCAATGGGTCGAACAAGGCCGGCCGCGTCACTCCGCGCTCGTTCCTGCCACCGACCCCGCGCTCGTCCATGCCTGGTGGCGGCTCTGCTTCGGGCAGCAGCAGGCGCTCGCGCTTCGCGAGGTTCCGTCCGAGACCCAGGTCGAGGTGCCCGGCGGGTTCGAGATCCGCAAGCCCGATCCGGACGACCTCGAGGAGCTGATCGAGGTCGACCTGGCGCTTCCCAGCCATCAGCAGAAGTCGCCGATCTTCTCCGGCGTCGAGCTGTTCAGCCGCGAGGACTCCCGCGAGGAATGGTTGAAGACGTTCGCCGGCACCGACGAAGAGATCCTGATCGGCTACCGGAACGGGAAGCCCGTCGCCTGCTGGGGCCTCGTCGCGGCGGACCAATCGGGTCAGCACACCGGTATGGGGCGGCCCGAGCGCGCCTGCTATCTCGCCTTTGCTGCAACCGTTCCGGCCGCCCGCGGTTCCGGCATCGGCGTCGCGCTGACGAATGCGTCTTTCGCCTGGGCGCACGAGCAAGGCTACGAGTCGATGGTGACCGACTGGCGCGTGACCAACCTGCTCGCGTCGCGCTTCTGGCCAAAGCGCGGCTTTCGAACGACATTTCTGCGCCTGTACCGCTCGATCCCGTGAGGATCCCTCTGCTCGCGGGATCGCGGATCGCGGTCGTGAACGCGCCCGACGACGCCGTCATCCTGCGCCCGCCGCCGCCGAGCGAGGCTGTCGCCGACGTCGAGGCGGCCGTCCGGGACGCGCTCCGATTCCCGCTCGCCGGCGAGCCGCTCGAGACGATCGTGACTCCAGGGGGCACCGCGACCATCGTCGTCGAGCATCCCTCGTTGCCCCTTCCGAGCGCCGTCCACGACCCGCGCCAGAAGGCGCTCACCGCCGTCGCACACGAGCTCGAGCGCCTCGGCGTCCCTTCCGAGCGGCAGACGCTGCTGGTCGCGGGAGGGCTCGAGCGACGCGCCGGCCGGCGAGAGCGCGAGCGTCTCGTCTCGCCCGAGTTCGCGCGTCGCTTTCGCGGGCGTCTGGAGGTTCATGACGCCGAGGACCCCGAGTTGGCGGAGATCGGCAGCGTCGGCGGGATCCCGCTGCGCGTGAACAAGGCGCTGATCGAGACGGACGCCGTCGTCACGGTCAGCGCGGCGGAGAGCGTCCTCCACGGTGGGCCGGCCGCCTTGCTCGCCGCAGGCGGCTCGGAGGCTCTGCGCGAGGCAGGGGGAGACTCCCTACTGGAGACCTCGGCGGCGCAGGGCTGGGATCTCGCGCTCGTGCTCGAACGGGCGCTCGGCGAGCGCGTGCAGGTGCTCGGAATCTCGCTCGTGCTCGACCATCCGCGGCCGGGTGGGGCGCTGAGGGGCTTTCCGCACGAGCAAGATGCCGTCGAGCGCGTCGCGCGCTCACCGCTCCGCTCCGTCTTCCGGGTACTCCCCGATTTCGTCCGCAGGCAGATCCTGCAGTCACTTCCGATCGAGCTCAACACATTGTCCGCCTACGCCGGCCCGCCGTCGGTGGCGCACGCCGAAGCGCTGCTTCGGGCGATCGACGCGCGCTCGGCGACGCTCGAGGGCAAGCTCGACGCGATCTGCGTCGGGATCCCGGCCACGACTCCGCATCTGCCTCGCGAGCGCCCGAACCCGCTGCTCGCGGCCTATCTCGGCTTGGGGCTCGCGCTCCGGCTGTGGCGCGATCAGTTTCCGCTCGTAGAGGGCGGCACGGCCATCCTTGTCCATCACTTCCACCGCAGGTTCGGTCACGGGACGCAGCATCCGTACCGGACGTTCTTTCGAGCCGCCCGCGACGGGATCGAGCCCAACCGGCTCGCGAAGGCGGAGGCGGCCGCCGCGGTCGACCCGGCCGCGATCAAGGCTTACCGCGAGGGGCGGAGCTGCCACCCCGTCCTTCCGTTCATGGACTGGGAGGCGTGCGCTCCCGCGCTCGAGCGACTCGGGGCGGTTTTCGTGGCGGGGTGCACGGACGCGGCCGCGGCGCGAAGGCTCGGCTTCGTCCCGACTCACGGCATCGGCGCCGCGCTCGAGATGGCACACGGCCGGGCGGGGCGGCCGCCCAGGATCGGATTCCTGCTCTCGCCGCCCTACTTCCCGTTGCAGGTCACGTCCACCACCTGAATCCGTTGTGTTTTTAGACACAAGCGCGAGGCGTTGGGCCTCGACTCGCGCTACAACCCAGCCATGTGCGCACGGATCGCCGCGACCCGGTCGGTCAGACGGCGGCGTTCGTTCGCAGCGAGTTGGAGATCGAGGGGCGAGACGAGCACCGACCTGCCGCCCCACTCGATGCGCTCGAGCCGGCTCGCGGCCGTCGGGCCGATCTCGTTCACAACGGCTCGATCATCGACGTCGGGATAGACGCCGGCGGCCCACTCGACCCGTGCGCCGAGCCAGCCGCGTCCGAACCACGCGGCGACCCAGGTATGCACGACGAAGAACGCTCCGTCGTCCGCCAGCCTCAGTCTCGAGCATGCCTCATCGGCTGGTCGCCGGTGCCGGCTTTGCCGGTGCCGGCTCATACCGCTTGGATCGTGCGCCCTCCGCCGAAAGTCGTGAGACTTTCGGCGGTTAGTCCTCGCCGAGATAGGTCTTGCGAACCTGCTCGTTCTCGCGCAGGGCCTTCGCGTTGTCGGCGAGGGCGATCGTCCCCGTCTCGAGCACGTACCCGCGCCTGGCCACGTCCAGCGCCATCAGCGCGTTCTGCTCGACGAGCAGGATCGGCGTTCCCTGCTTGTTCACCTCGACGATCGTCTCGAAGATTCGCTCGACGAAGATCGGCGCGAGCCCCATCGACGGCTCGTCCAGCATCAGCAGGTTCGGCCGGGCCATCAGCGCGCGGCCGATCGCGCACATCTGCTGCTCGCCGCCGGAGAGCGTCCCCGCCTTCTGGGTTCGCCGTTCCTGCAGCCGCGGAAAGAGGTCGAAGACGCGGTCCATGTCCTCCCGGATCCCGCGGCGGTCCGAGCGCTGAAACGCCCCCATCTCGAGGTTCTCGAACACGCTCATGCGCGGGAAGAGGCGCCGCCCCTCCGGCGACTGGGCGACGCCCATCTTCACGATCTCGTGCGGGCTCTCGTTCGTGATGTCCCTGCCCTGGAAGCGGATCGCTCCCTGGCGAGGATGATTGAGCCCGTTGATCGAGCGGAGCGTCGTCGACTTACCGGCTCCGTTCGAGCCGATCAGCGTCACGATCTCGCCCTCGCGAACGTCGATCGAGATGCCCTTGAGCGCCTCGATCGAGCCGTAGAACGTGTGCACGTCCTTGAGCTCGAGGATCATTTCTGCGTCCTGTGTCATCGGCCAGCTCCTGGCCGATGACCATGTGGAGGGGGTGTGGGGGAACCGGGAGGTTCCCCCACATCAGGTTGTAAGAAGGGGGATCGTGGGGGAAACATGGTTTCCCCCACGGGAGCGAGCCGAAGGCGAGCGACGGTCATGCGTGCGTCGTCGCTCCGCTCCCCAGGTAGGCCTCGATCACGCGCTCGTCCTTCTGGATCTCCACAGGCGTCCCCTCCGCGATCTTCTCGCCATAGTCGAACACGGTCACCCGGTCGGAGATCCCCATCACGACGCGCATGTCGTGCTCGATGAGCAGGATAGTGAGATCGTGCTCCGCTCGGAGCTTCGCGACGAAGTCGGTGAACTCGTTCGTCTCCTGCGGGTTCATGCCGGCGGTCGGCTCGTCTAGGAGCAAGAGCGTCGGCTCGATCGCGAGGGCACGGGCCACCTCCAGCCGGCGCTGATCGCCGTAGGAGAGGTTGCGGGCCATCTCGCCCTCGATCCCCCGCAGTCCGGAGAACTCGAGCAACTCCCTGGCTCGAACCCGTGCCTCCCTCTCCTCTTTCCTGATCCGCGGCGTCTTGAGGATGCTCGGAACGATTCCGCCCTTCAGCTGCGTGTGCATGCCCACGAGCACGTTCTCGAGCGCCGTCATCGCTGCGAAGAGGCGGATGTTCTGGAACGTTCGGCCCACGCCGCGCTCAGTGATCGCATGCGGCGGCTTGCCGGTGACGTCCCGTTCCCTCAGGATGACGCGCCCAGCCGTCGGCTTGTACACGCCCGTGAGCATGTTGAAGAAGGTGGTCTTGCCGGCGCCGTTCGGACCGATCAGGCTGACGATCGAGCCCTCGGGGATCGCGAAGTCGACGTCGTCGACGGCAACGAGCCCGCCGAACTCCTTTCGTAGCTTCTCTGCACGAAGGAGATCGGCCATCAGTGGCTCACGTCGTAGAGGGGCTCGTCGGACACGCCTCCCTCGAACTCGGCTTTCCGCCGAGCGCTGGGTATCAGCCCCTGAGGCCTGAACAGCATCACCACCAAGAGGATGACGCCGAAGATGCCGAACTCGTACTTCGGCACCTCGATGTTGATCCCGAGGTTCGTGTTCAGCCAGGCGCCGATGTTGGCGAGCCCCTCGCGGTCGAGATACTCGAGGAAGAGCGCTCCGACGATGACGCCCCAGATGTTGCCCATCCCGCCGAGGATGACCATGCAGAGGATCAGGACGGAGATGTTGAAGAAGAAGTCGCCCGGGAACGTCGACTGCTTGAAGCTCGCGTAGTAGGCCCCGGCGATCCCGCCGAAGAATGCGCCCGCGGCGTAGGCCCACGTCTTCGTCCGCATCAGCGGCACGCCCATCGCCGCCGCTGCGGTCTCGTCCTCGCGGATCGCGATCCAGGCCCGGCCGAGCCGCGAGTCTCGCAGGCGCAGGCTGCAGAACACGGTGAAGAGCACGAGCACGAGCGCGGTCCAGAAGAAGGCATTGTCCGAATTGAGGGCGGTCGCGTAGTTGTCCGGCAGGAAGCCGCCGGTCGCCTTGTGGAGCGTATGGCCGAACCCCGGCGAGTCGATGGGCGTGATCCCGTTCGGGCCGTTCGTCAGGTTGAAACCCGTGCCAAAGAAGTTGTCACCGTTCCGCGCGACCTGGGGCATGATCTCGCCGAAGCCGAGCGTGACGATCGCGAGGTAGTCCCCGCGCAGCCGCAGCGTCGGTAAGCCGATGATGACGCCGACGATCGCGGTGAGCAGTGCCGCCAGGGCGAGCAGCAGCCAAATCGAGATGTGGAAACCGGGGACGTTCGAGGCGATGCCGACGGCGCCGAAGTGGATGTTGTGGTTGGCGAACTGAACCGATGCGAACCAGGCGGCCGTGTAGGAGCCGATGGCGTAGAAGGCTACGTAGCCGAGGTCGAGCAAGCCTGCGTAGCCGACGACCATGTTCAGGCCGATCGCCATCATCACGAACACGAGCATCACCACGCCCGTCGCGATATCCGGAAACGGGCCGAAGATCGGGATCGTGAACATCCTGTCGAAATAGAACGGGTACGTGATTGCGAGTGCGAGCGCGAATCCCGGCCTGATGAAGCGCCCGAATCTGGGAATCACCTCCCAGGGCGGCACGTAGAGCGCTATGAACACGAGCCAGGCCAGCAACGCCGCAAGGTCGAAGCCGTAGAGCGGCAGGAAGATCAGCGCCGCGACAACTCCGACGACGACCGCGCTCAGCGCTCGGTTGAAGACCCGGCGCGCGACCGGGCCCGCGTCCTCGCCGAGCACGCGCCGCTCGAGCGTGTCGACCTGGGCGCGGACCGGATCCAGCAAGCCGCGGGGACGGCGGATCGGCATCAGCTACGTCACCCGCCCTCCGGCGTCCTCTCGCCGAGCAGGCCCTCGGGTCTGAAGACGAGGATCAGGATCAGGATCGCGAACACGATCGACTGCGTCCAGTCGCCGCCGGGGGCGTGCCAGGAAAGCCCCTCGTTGAAGGACTGGATCAACCCGATCAGAAGGGCCCCCAAGACGGCGCCGGGGAGGTTGCCGATTCCTCCGAGCACCGCCGCCGTGAAGGCGATCAGTCCGAGCTGGAACCCCTGGTCGTAACGGATGTTGGTCACGTAGAGCGCGTACAGCAGGCCGGCTGCGCCGGCGAGGCCCCCGGCGATCAGGAACGTGAACGAGATCGTCCGGTTGACGTTGATGCCCATCATCGCCGCCGCGTCCCGGTCCTGCGCCGTCGCGCGCATCGCCTTTCCCTGCCGTGTCCGCTCGACGAGCCAGACCAGCAATACGAGGACGGGCACGGTGATGATCACGACGATCAGCTTGTTCCAGGTGTAGGTGACGCCGCCGATGCTGAAGACGTCGGAATGCGGGAGCACGTCGACGACCTCGATGAAGTTCGGGCCCTTCCAGGCCAGTCCGACATTCTGGAGGATGAACGACATCCCGATCGCCGTGATCAGCGGAGCGAGACGTGGTGCCCCCCGCAGCGGCCGGTAGGCGATGAACTCGATCGACACGTTCAACGTGCCGCAGAAAGCCATCGCGATCACGAGCGTCCCGAATACCGATAACCAGACGACGATCCCGCTCTGACCGCTCGTGAGCCCGAAGACGCTCGCGGCCGCGGTCGCCGACATCATCCCGCCGAGCATGAACACGTCGCCGTGCGCGAAGTTGATCAGCTCGAGGATCCCGTACACGAGCGTGTACCCAAGCGCGACGAGGCCGTAGATCGCGCCCGTCGTGACCCCGATCAGGAAGATCTCGACGAAGTCCGCGGGCGCCTTGACCAGATTGATGAGCAGCCAGACGAGCAGCAGGCCGACGAGCGTCAGGCCTCCGATCGCCGTGAAGCTGGGGCGGTTGCGAAGGAGCGGTAGCGGTTGGCGACGCGCTTCCGTGACCATCGGCTGAAGCCGGAGAGAATAACCGGGGGAGGGGTTTGAGGCCTCCCCCGGTCGTAATTCGTGCCTCGACCGCTAGGCGGCCTTCACGAGGCTGGTCGGCGGAACGATCGTCTTGAACGTCTTGCCGGTGCCGCTCTTGCCCGAGCCGGTCTGGACGTAGACCGTGACGGGGTTGGCGGTCGTGTCGCCGTTCTCGTTGATTCCGAAGTTGCCCAGGATCCCGTTCGTGATCTTGGTCTTGAACAGGTTGTCGTTCACGGATGCCCGCGTGCCGTCCGATTTGGAGATGGCATCGAGCATCACGACTGCGGTCTGGGCAGCGTAGGTCGCGTATGGATTGACGGCCGTACCGATCTGGGCGCCGAAGTCCTTCACGAACGAGGCCCCCTTGCCCTTCAGCTTCTCGGGCGGGATGCCGGCGACGCTGATGTACGTGCCGACCGCCGCGGGCCCGTTCGCAGTGAAGTCGCTGAAGCCGTCCGGGGCGATCAGCGGATAGCTCGCCCCGAGCACGCTCTTCAGGTCCTTGATCAGCTTCGAGCCGTTCTCGCACACGAGGCCACCGACGAAGATGGTCTCGGCTCCGGTCTGCTTGATCCGCGTGGCGAGCGCCTCATAGCTCGACGCCTTCGGGTCCCAGGCGGTGAATCCGGAGATCGTCAGTCCAATCTTCTTGGCCGCGTTCTGGTAGTCCCGGGCGACGCCGAGGCCGTAGGCCTCCTTGTCGTTCAGGATGAAGACGCTCTTGTAGCCGAGCTGCTTCGTCAGGAGGGCGTCGGCCGCTCCCTGAAAGTCGTCGGCTGCGACCAAGCGGATGTAGTTGCGCGTCCCGGTCGGGTAGTACTTGTCCGGCTCACCGGGCGCGATCGCCGGCCCTTTGTGCGTCAGGCCAACGTACGTGTTCGCCGGGCTGGCCATCCCGAGCGGCCCGTTCGGGGCCGTGTTCAGCTTCGGGATCACGATCTCGGCGCAGCCGGAGTTGAACGTCCCGATCACCCCGATGACGCTCTGATTGCGGGCGTAGGCGTTCGCGTTCGTCGAGCACTTGCCCGAGTCCCACTTGCCTGCCTGCGCCGTCGAGTCGTCACAGGACTGATAGCCGACCGTGTGTTTGCCGGCCTTGAAGTTCTGCTGCTTGAGGATGAACTTGATTGCGTCGGTCATCTGGATCGTCTGCGTCCGCCCAGAGCCCTGCAGCGGGAGATCGGACGCCACGATGTACTGCGGGCTCCCCGATCCCTCGTAGTAGATGGGGCCGCAGGAAGAGGCCGGGAGAGCAGTCGCGCCGCCCGTCGACGTGGTCGTTGTACCGCCGCCGCCCGTTGTGCCTCCGCCTCCTCCCCCGCCGCAGCCAGCGGCCACAAGCGCGAGGGCGCCTGTGAGGCCGGCGAGTACCGCGATCGAAAGTGGTTTTCTCACTCTTCCTCCTCTGTCGCTCGTTGGCCTGTGGAACGCTAGCGTCGAGAGTGTGCACGCTGCGCCGGGAAGTATCAGGGCTGGAGGGGCGAGATTCAACTTGGACCGCACGCCGGCTAGAACTCGACGAAGTGGTAGAACGCGCGCTCGACGGGTGCGGACGGCAGACGCAAGACCGCCCAGTGATGGAGCTCGTCCCCCTCGCCCTCCTCCTCGAGCGTCCAGTCGAGGTTGCTCGTGCAGAAGCCGACGGCCTTCTTCACGCCCGGCAGCTCGTAGTCGTCGAGGAAGACGATGCCTCCCCCACGTACGAGGCGGGCCAGGTACATCAGGTCGACGAAGACGCCGTCGAAGCGGTGATTGCCGTCGACGAACGCGAAGTCGAAGCTGCGGCCCTCGGCGACGAGGCGCGGCAACGCGAGCTGCGAGTCCTCCGGATGGAACTCGAAGACTTCCGTGAGCCCGGCGTCGTCGATCGCCTGGAGCGCGATGTCGGAGAAGCGCCACGTCTGGTTGGGGTCGAGCGCGAGGTGGTGCGGGTTCGAATGCCCGTTCGCGAGCAGGCCGGCGCAGATGTACAGGGCCGAGATCCCGTAGCCGAGCCCGATCTCGATCGTCGAGGCGGCGCCGGCGCGTACGACCCAGCCCCGCAGGGCCTCGCCCTCAGCGGGAGGGATGCCGACCGGGAGGATCGTGTGTGACGTGCCGTCGAGCCGAGCCGTCACCGACTCCGGCTCGAGCAAGCTGCGGAGGATCTCTTCGATTCGCGCGCTTGTCGCCACTACGACTTCGGCCCCACGAACGAGTCGAGGAGGGCGACGCTGTCGGCGCGCGCGATCGACACGGTTTTCCATCTGCTCCACGTGTAGCTGACCCCGAGTTGGTCGCACGCGTCGCAGAACAGGCGCCGGATGTCGTCCGAAACTTGGTCGAAGAAGTAGCGCGGGTAGTCCTTGCCGTTGACTCGGTTGAGGACGCGGCAGCCGTCCGAGTGAATCAGTCCACGCAAGAACTCTCTTGGGAACCGCTGGACGATCGCGGCCTGCCAGGGTGAGAGCTCGATCTTGCGGGTGTGCTTTCGGCCCGGGCCGTGTTGAGGGAAGAGCAGCGGCCAGGCCTTCGAATAGCAGCCGATCTCGACCGCGCGACATGGGAGGCGGTTTACGCTGACGCGGTTCCGCGGGATCACAGCCTGCATAGCGGCAACGCATTCCGCGACGATTCTTGGGTAGATCTCATCAGTGATGATTCGGAGCTTGAAGACGCCTCGCCGATGCTGCGAGAGCGCTCCGTCACCCAGGTAGAAGCCGAGCAGGTAGCTGTACTGCCTTTTCGGAAGCGAATCGAGCTCGAGCGTAACCGGGCGGCCAAGCTTGGGTTCCCGCTCCGGCTGCTTCAACCAGTCGCGGATCGTCGCGCGCGGGATCCTTGTGGCGCGCGCAATCTGTGAGGTGTTCAGGTCGAGCGCAGCGAGGTCAGCGACAATCTTTCTCTCCGCATCAGGCCGCATCGGATGCGGCGGGTGGGAGTCGAACCCACAAGCCCCGATGGGGCAATGCCTTTTGAGGGCATCGCGTTTGCCGTTTCGCCACCGCCGCGCATAATGAATTGTAGAGAGAGGCTCGGACCGATTGTGTCGTCGGTCTAGGCAACAACTCTGAACGTCATGATAGGGCTGTGAGTTCGAGGCTCGGCATCCTCACGGGAGGGGGCGATTGCCCCGGCCTGAACGCGGTCATTCGCGCGGTTGCCCGCCGCTCGCTCGACCGCGGCTACGAGATCTTCGGCGTGCTCGAGGGCTGGCGAGGGCTCGTCGAAGGGCTGTTCGAGCCCCTTGGGCCGCGCGAGATCTCCGGGCTTCTTCCGCGTGGCGGCACGATCATCGGCACCTCGCGCACGAATCCCTACCGCATTGAGCGCGGTGTCGAGCGCGTGCTCGAGAACTTCGCGACGCAGAAGCTCGACGCGCTCGTCGCGGTCGGCGGCGAGGACACGCTTGGGGTCGCGGCTTCGCTCCACGCCGAGCACGAGCTGCCCGTCGTCGGCGTTCCGAAGACGATCGACAACGATCTCTCCGCGACCGACTACACCTTCGGCTTCGACACGGCCGTCTCCATCGCCACCGAGGCGATCGACCGCCTACACACGACCGCAGAGTCCCACAACCGCGTGATGGTGCTCGAGGTGATGGGGCGGCACACGGGCTGGATCGCCGTCATGAGCGGCATCGCGGGCGGGGCCGACATGATCCTGATCCCGGAGCAGCCCGTCACCGTGGAGCGGGCTTGCGACGAGATCCGCCGCCGGCACGATCGCGGCAAGGACTTCTCGATCGTCGTCGTCAGCGAGGGCTACGAAGTGGCGTTCGAGTCGGGAGAGCGGCGGACGGTCGCCCACGAGGAGAAGGACGAGTTCGGGCACGTCCGGTTCGGCGGCGTGGGGGAGGTGCTCGCGCACGAGATTGAGGACCGGACGGGCTATGAGACGCGCGTGACGGTGCTCGGACACGTGCAGCGCGGCGGCAGCCCGACCCCGCGCGACCGCGTGCTCGCGACCCGGTACGGCCTCAAGGCGGCCGACCTCGTCCAAGAGGGGAAGTTCGGCCGCATGGCCGCGTTGCACGGCGACAGCATCGTCGACGTCTCCCTCAAGGAGGCGACGGCAGAGCTGAAGACCGTGCCGGATGAGTGGTACTCCGTGGCGAGCGCATTCTTCGGATGAACGCCTCGTCGCCGTACCGGGGGAACCTCCCGGTTCCCCCGAGCCCCCTCCACCGGTCCGCTTCGCGGACGGGCGTTGCGCGCCGGTACGCCGTGGCGAGCGCATTCTTCGGCTAAGCATCCCGCGTCATCAGCACGTACTCGCGCTCAGGCGTCTCATGGACACCCGTTCGCTCGAAGCCGAGCGCCGACGCGACGAGCTGCGCTCGCCGGTTGAACGCGGCCACCGTGACCCGGAAGCGCGTCGGGTCGTGGAGCTCCGTGCCGAAGCGGCAGACCTCCCGCAGAAACGGCCCTCCGAGCCCTACGCCGGCCAGGTCGGGCCGCAGGCCGCCGCCGACGTCGAGTACGCCGGGCTCCTCCTCGAGCCCGGCAACCCGTGCGTCTTCCCCGAAGCAGCAGTAGCCGACGAGCTCTCCTTCGTCTCCGACCGCCGCGTAGTACTCGTACTCCGAGCTGAGCAGCCGCTCGGGATCGTCGGCGTTGTAGACCGAGTACGGCTCCTCGTAGTGCCAGTTCGCGATCGCGCGTGCATCGTCGCGCGTGAGCTCACGGAAACTGAAGCCGCTCACGCGAGCAAGTCGACGAGCGGGAACGAGCGGTGGCGTCTCGGCGGGACGAGAAAGTTCTGGCGGTGCGTCGTCGTGAGGATCGAGTTCAGCCCCTGACCCCGAGCGCCGCGCTGGAACGGCAGCTTCGTCCCGTCGGGCAGCAGTCCGTCCATCGCCAGCCGGTTGCGCCGGAAGTCGTCGCTCGACGGATTGAAGACGACGAAGTGGACCCCCGCTGCGGGCCCGTCCGCCATCGCGTCCAGCTTGGGGCGCGAGCTCCAGGCGAAGGGGTTGTCCAACGTGTTGAAGTCGGCCCGGTGCGGAATCGCCGTCCCCTTGCGGTAGAGAACGCCGTCCGTCCCCCGCACGTCCTCGGTCAGCCGGGAGGACGTCTGGATCGACGCGCTGTGCCCGATCGTCCCGCTCTTGTGGAAGTCGCGGGCGACCTGTGAGACGGTCGAGACCTCCTTCGGCCCCTGCGGGATCGTCTGCGCGCCGTCCTTGGCCTGCATGCCCGGCTTGAAGGTGGTGTCGACGCGGTCGCGGAAGTCGAACGTCAGGTACCAGCCCTCGAGGTCTTCGAAGATGTGGGAGAGCGCCATGTGGGTGCCGCCGTCGAAGTAGCCGCCGAGCGCGTTCGTGTACCGCAGCGTCTCCAGGTTCGCGATCCGCGTTGGGCCGAGCCCCGCCTTCTGGGTTGAGGTGAAGCCGAGGAAAAGCTCGGCGGTGGCCGGCACGAGGTCGGCGCCCGGGATCTTCGCGGCGAGCGCCATCCGCTTCGGCAGGCTCATCCCGCCCTCGAAGCCGCCGCCGGCGAAGCCGACTCGCACGCTGGTCGGCTCCAGCAGGTCGAGGCCGAGCAGCCGCTTGGCTCCGGACTGGACGGCGCCGAGGTCGTCGCTGCGGACGAGGAACGCGACGTCGTTGTCCTCCAGGACGAGGAAGCCCGGATCGCTCGGGAAGCGGATCGAGTGCGTGAGCGCCTTGACGGTGCGCCCTTCGTCGCGCGAGGCGCGCAGGTCGGTCGGGATGTGCTCCTCGGCGGGTCCCGGCACGTAGCGGTCGAAGTACGGCAGGCCCCAGCCGACGGACACGCCCAGGCCGGCCGGGGTCGGCTCGTATCCGCGCTCGATCCCGGCCAGCGCGTGCTCGAGCTCGTCTCTGGCGGCGACGAGCGAGGCGCGGTCGTGTCCGACCCGCAGCTTCGCGGTCACGATCCGGTGGTGGAGCGGCGGCACGACCACCTCGATGCCGTCGTCCCGTACGACCCGCACGCCGTCGAGAACGTGCTGCTCTCGGGGAAATCCGGCCGAGGCGGCCCGGCTGGGCGGCCGACCCAGGCGATCCACGAGCTCGTAGATCCCGGTGCCGGCCACGGCACTCACCGCGGCGCCTGCGAGAAGCTCGCGGCGTGTCAGTCGCACGTCAGGCCGTCGGCGCGATCAGGACGAGGTTCTGCATCATCCGATCGAGGTTCTTGAGCACCCGCTGGTAGCCGAACGGCGGCGCCACGTGCTCGCTCAGCGTGTACAGCACGCCGCCGTGACGCCAGAGATACAGCAGGTGCCACTGGTCGGCATCGCGGTTGACGGTGTAGAGGGTGACCTTGAATGCGCCGGCGTGCCGGGTTCCCTTCGAGTCCGAGAAGCAGGGCACCTTCGTCCGCACGAGCCGCTTCTTCACTTGCTCCTCGTTGATGCACGTCGGCACCTTTCTCAGACCCGGGTAGCCGCGCAGGTTGATGTGCACCTCGCTTCCCTTCTCGAACCAGATGAAGCCGGCGAGGAAGCTGTGGTCCTTCCTGTCGACCGAGACGCCGCTGCTCCAGCGGCCGCCGATCTGCGCAGTCAGTGGGCTCGGGACCCAGGCCGGGCAGTAGACCGGGGCGCCGATCCGGTTCGCGAGCCGCTGCCAGCCGGAGCGCCAGGAGGCCGGACACGACGCCTTGCGCGCGGAGGCCTGCGCCTTCGAGTTGTCCTCGACGCTCGAGCAGCCCACACCGATCGCGAGCAGGGCGAAGGCGAGCACAATGGCCGATCGCTTCACGTCCAGAGGGTAGCGCTAGCCTTCCGCGCATGGAAGTGGCGAGTGCTTCCCTGTACGGCTGCCGTGATATGACCGCGACGCTTCGGCGAGTGCTGGTGCGCCGCCCGCAGGAGGACGTCTCGTCGTGGCGTGCCTGCGGCTGGCGGTCGGAGCCGGACCCCCCGCGGCTCGCCACAGAGCACGAGACGCTCGCGGCGCTGCGGAGGACGCCGGGGCGGAGGTGGTGGTCGCCGACAGGATCGAAGGCGGCAACCTCGACGACGTGTACGCATTCGACCCGGCGCTCATCACCGACGAGGGCGTCGTCCTGCTGCGGTCGGGCAAGGAGCTCCGGCAGGGTGAGCCGGCGGCGCTCGAGGCAGAGGGCGTCCCCGTGATCGGCCGGCTCGAGGATCCGGCGGAGGCAGAAGGGGGAGACCTGATCCGCCTCGACGAGACGACGCTGCTGGCGGGGCACGGCTACCGGACGAACGCGGCCGGGATCACTGTCCTCGCCGAGCTACTGCCCGGCGTCGAGGTGATCGCCTTCGACCTGCCGCATCACCGCGGCCGGGACGAGGTCATGCACCTGCTCACGCTCCTGAGCCCGCTCGACCGCGACCTTGTGGTCGCGTTTCTTCCGCTCCTCCCCGTCCGACTCGTGCAGCTGCTCGAGGAGCGCGGTATCGGCATCGTCGAGGTCCCGGAGGAAGAGTTCGACACGATGGGCTCCAACGTGCTCGCGCTCGGGCCTAGGCGCGCGCTCGCTGTCGAGGGAAACCCGGAGACGCGCAGGCGGATGGAGAGCGCCGGCGTCGAAGTCGTCACCTACCGCGGTGACGAGCTGTCCAAGGGCGACGGCGGGCCGACCTGCCTGACACTTCCCCTTCAGAGACGATAGACCGCGACCCACGGGCCGGCCAGGTCGCCGCCCGCCTGGACGTAGTACTCGCGGTGTGTCTCGCGGGCGAGGTCGTCGTAGAAGCGGGCCTCCTTCGGGTAGCTGCTGCGGGCGGCCAGCACCCGGTTGGCCACCACTCCGGTCACCAGGACGTAGCGGACGCCTTCGCCCTGGAGGTTGTGGACGTCGCGGTTCGGATCGAACCGGCGGCCCGGGCCGGGAAGCTGGAGCGGGAGGACGTCGAAGCCCTGCAGGGGCGGCGTGGACGACTCGACCGCGACCTTCGCGCCGCGCGGAACGTGCTCCTCGATCCAGGCGCGGGCGACGATCCGGGTGTCCGTCTTGGTCAGCCGGATGTCCTTCTGGATCGACCAGACGAGCGGGATGACGAGCAGGCCGGCGGTGACGGGGGCAAGCCAGCGCACGCGTCCCGCCAGCACTCCGAGCGGCGGGACGAGCGGGAGCACGAAGCGGTCGAAGTGCGACTTGAGCGTCAGCAGGTTGAGGAAGTAGACGAGCACGAAAGACGCCAGGATCAGGTCGGAGCGCCGGCGCGCAAAGAGCGCAACGACGAGCCCGAGGACGGCGACGGCCAGAACAGGCCCCATCCCGCCCCAGAGGCGGTGGAGGAAGCCGACGAGCGAGATCCCGTCATGCTCGAATCCGAGCCAGCCGGTGTGATGGATGCTCTGGGTGCTCCATGCGTCCGACACCGCCGTGTTGAAGTCGACCAGCACGAACGGGCTCGTGACGATGAAGGCGCCGACACCGAGCAGGACGGCGACGCCGAGCTTGCGCCACTGCCGCCAGCCGGCCACCAGGAGCGGGACGACGAGCAGCACTCCCGGCCATTTCGCTCCCATAGCCAGCCCGGCGGCGAGCCCCGCGAGCTCGATCCGTCCCGAGACCATCAGCGCGAGCGCGGCCGCTATACCCAGGGTGAGTGGGATGTCGGTGACGGCCATGTGCGAGTACGCGACGTGTGTCGTCTCGACCGCCACGAGCGCTGCGCCGATCGCGGCGGCGATCAGGCCGTAGGCGCGCAGGCCCAGCCACCACGTCGCCGCGACCGCGCCCACCCCGATGATCGCGATCAGGATCCTGGCGTCGAGGTACGACGGGTGGCCGTGCCAGGCCTGGAAGGGGGCGAGCACGTACATGACGAGCGTCGGATAGTTGAACCAGTGCGGGTCCGGGCCGCCACCGTGCACCATCGCCCACGCTCTGGGGACGATCGTCTGCTCGTCCGGGTTCAGCAGCGGGTACGGGAGCCCGTACTCGAGCCCCACCGTCCGCAGGGCCGCCGCGAGCCCGACGATCGCAAGCAGGACGGCGCCGCCGCCCCAGCGATGCCGGAGGTCAAACCTCCGGAGGTGAGCCACCGACGAGCCGGGCGACGTCGCCGGGCGTGACGATCACCGCGTCGACGCCTGCGCGCTCGAGTGCGACGACGTCCTCGCGCGTTCGGACCCGGACCTCGGCGATCGCGAGCTTTCCGGCGGGCACGTCGGGAAGCAGGTCGAGCACCGGCTCGAGCGGATCCCCGTCCTCCTGCTCTCCCGGCGCCGAGAGTAGGAAGATCTCGGGATCGACCTGTTCGAGGGCGAGCTCCAGCTCCTCGTCGTCCCGCACTCCGATCACGGGCTCGACCCCGAGCGACTGGGCCTCGGCGTGGAGGTCGAGCAGGTGCATGCCGTCTTCTGCGGCTGCGACCCGGAGCAGGCATGCGTCCGCGCCGACGTCGACGGCGGCCTGCGCGCCCTCGAGGCGGCAGAGCACCGGAAGCGCGGTTGCGCCCCGCAGGCCTTCGAGCCGGCTCGTGACGACGATTCCTTCCGCGCCTTCCTGCTCGGCCTGCGAAGCGGACTCGACGTTGTCGACGGGGACGAGCAGCGAGATGCCGTCGCCCTCGGAAATCGCCTGGCTGAGGCGGCGGGAAGGATTCATACGGTGAGCACCGGGCGGGCAGCGAGGGGTGCCATCGGCGCCGTGGATCGTAGCCGGGATCGCGAGGGAGTTGACCCAATCCCGGCACAGACACGTATGGATTTCCGCGATACGATCGCCGTGGGCGGCGGGTGGACGACTCCCCACCCGGGTGGGGAGCTACTGATCGGTCGCGGCGCGCCCGGGCTCACAGGCCGAGCCGCTCGAGCATCCGCTCGTCCCGTCTCCACCGCTCCTTCACCTTCACCTGAAGCTCGAGGAAGATACTCCGCCCCAGCAGCAGCTCGAGCTCCGGCCGCGCGCGAACCCCGATCTCCTTGATCACCCGCCCGCCTTTGCCGACCACGATCTGCTTCTGCGACGCCGTCTCCACGTAGACGACCGCGCGCACGACCTTCTCGCCCAGTTCGTCCACCTCGACCGTGACCGCGTGCGGGACCTCCTCCCGGGTCAGCTCGAGCGCCTTCTCGCGAACGATCTCGGCGACCTCGTCCTCGACCGGGAGATCGCTGCGCTGCTCGGGGGGGAAGTAGGCCGGGCCCTCGGGCAGGAGCGCGACCAGCTCGTCGAGGAGCGGTCCCAGCCCTTCGCCCGTCCGGGCGCTCACCGGGTGCAGCGCCTCGAAGTCGCCGAGCTTCGACGCGATCTCGATCTGCGCCGCGATCTCGGCCGGCTTCATCCGGTCGACCTTGTTGAGCGCGATCACGACCGGGACCCCGAGCCCGAAGACGCGCTCGGCGACGAAGCGGTCCCCGGCTCCGATCCGCTCGCGCCCGTCGAGCACGAACAGGACGGCGTCCACGTCCTCGAGCGAGTCGTTGACCGTCCTCTGCATATGCTCGGTCAACGGGTCGCGGGGACGCTGAAATCCGGGAAGGTCGACGAGCACGAGCTGGTGGCCCTCGCCGCTGACGATCCCCCGTATGCGGCGCCGCGTCGTCTGCGGCTTGTCCGACACGATCGCGACCTTTCCGCCACAAAGCGCGTTGACGAGCGTCGACTTCCCCACGTTGGGGCGGCCGGCCACGGCGACGAAGCCGCTTCTCACTGAGCGACTTGGAAGACAGCGAGCGTGACGAGCGCGCCCACCAGCCCGCCGTAGGTCACCTCGAGCGTCGAGTGGACGCCCGACTCCACCCGGGTCTGCGCGACCAGGAGCGCCATGATCAGGGTCAGCGACGAGATCAGGAACTGATGGCTCGAGTCCTTGAGCACGAGCGTCGCCGCCATCCAGCCGGCGAACGCGAGCGCCGAGTGTCCGGAGGGAAGCCCGCCGCGCAACGGCGTCCCGCGGCCGGTGACCGCCTTCGTCGCGATCACGGCGAGAATCGTGATCACGAGCGCGCCCAGCGTCAGCTCGGCTGGAGCATCGGTGAGCCGGCTGAGCAGGCGGGAGCTGCGATCGGCGATTGCCCCCGAGAAGACGAGGTAGCCGACCGCGATCGCGTTTACCGAGGCGATCAGGACCGCACCCGCCGCGATGTCCTTGGCGAGCTTGGCCATCGGGTCGAACGCGGTCGTCGCGACGTCGATCGCGCCCTCGATCGCACTGTTGATCATCTCTGCGATCAGGACGAACGCGATCGAGAGCAGGAGCACCATCAGCTCCAGCCTCGAGACTCCGAGCGTGAGCGCGGCGATCAGGACGGCCGCTGCGATCACGACGTGGATGCGCATGTTGCGGTGTGTTCGCAGCACGTGGATGACGCCCTGGAAGGCGTAGTTGAACGTCTCGAAGATCGAGGGCGGCGGCCGCCGAACGGGCCCCGGCGCGCCCTCACGCGGAATCGGCGTGCGCTCGGCTCGGCTTTCGGGGTCGCGCAGCTCGGTGGTCACGAGTACGCCCCTTCCTTCGCCTCCATCTCGGCTCCGTGCCCGTATCCGAGCAGGTGCAAAAGCGCGTGGACGAGCGGCTGCCGCCAGGCGTCGCCGACGACCTGGGGACAAAGGACGGCGTCTCCGAGTTGCCGCGGCACGCCGGGCGGAAGCTCCTCCCGGCCGTCGAGGGGGAAGGCGAGCACGTCGGTCGCCTCGTCGGCGCCGAGGTGCTCCCGCTTCAGCTCCCGGATCTCGGCGGGCGAGACGAAGGAGATGCCGAGCTCGCCCTCGCTGATGCCCTCCGCCGCGAGCACGGAGCGGGCGAGCTCCTTCGCGGCCTCCTCGTCGACCTCGGCGCCGCTTCGGTTCGCAACTTCGATCGCCACCGTCATCGCCTAGCGCTGCCGCTGCGTTCCCGTCTCCTCGGTGTGCCGCTTGTACGCCTCCACGATCCGCTGCACGAGCTTGTGCCGCACGACGTCCTCGTGCGTGAAGCGGATGAACCCGATCCCGTCGATCGAGCCGAGGATGTCCTGCACCTGGATCAGGCCGGATGCCTGCTCGCGCGGGAGGTCGATCTGCGTCACGTCGCCGGTGACGACGACCTTGGAGCCGAACCCGAGCCGGGTCAGGAACATCTGCATCTGCTCGGGGCTCGTGTTCTGGGCCTCGTCGAGGATGATGAACGAGTCGTTCAGCGTGCGGCCGCGCATGAAGGCAAGCGGCGCCACCTCGATCGTCCCCTTGTCCATATAGGCGGCGAGCCGGTCGGCGTCGAGCATGTCGTAGAGCGCGTCGAAGAGCGGCCTGAGGTACGGGTCGACCTTGGCCAGGAGGTCGCCGGGCAGGAACCCGAGGCGTTCGCCGGCTTCGACCGCCGGACGGGTGAGGATGATCCGCCCTACCTGGCGGTCGGCGAGCGCGGCGACGGCGAGCGCCATCGCCAGGTACGTCTTGCCGGTTCCCGCCGGGCCGATCGCGAAGGTGACGGTGTGCTCGCGGATCGCGTCGACGTACTGCTTCTGCATCACCGTCTTCGGGGCGATCTTCTTGCCGCGATGGCGCCAGACGACGTCCTCGAAGACGTCGCGGATGTCCTCGGCCTGGTCGAGCGCGCGGACGACGGCACCGACCGTGTCCGGGCCGATGTCGTGCCCGCCCTCGACCAGCTCGACCAGCTCGTCGACGACCGCGCGCGCCTCCGACACTCGCTCCTCCTCTCCCTCGATCGTCAGCACGTTCCCGCGCAGGCGGATCGTGCAACGGAGCCGCTCGCGCAGCGCGTCCAGCACGCCGTCCCGGACGCCGGCGAGCTCCGCGGCGACGTCGTTGGAAACGGGGTAAACCTCTTGCACGAAAGCCCAGTGTAGGCGGTCCGGAAGACCCTCCTGCTACAGCTCGTGGAGCCAGGGATCGTCTGGATGGACGATCTCGAGCGCGTGCTCCAGCCACGAACCTTGCAAGGACGAGAGGAGCGGCAGCGTTTGGCGAAAGTCGTGCTCGTCCTTGTCGAGATGGTGCTTGGCCTTGTACAGCAGCTGGATGTCGGGCGTTACGATCGGGACACCCGTCGAGGAGCGCGTTGCGACCTCGTCGACCGGTTTTGTCACCCGCTGGTCGCGCCGGCACTTCCAGACCCCATCCTCGACGTCGTTGAGGAAGAACTGGAGCTCCTCGGGGCGCGGATCCCACGGTTCCGGGGGCGGACCGCTTCCCGGGGGACGAAGCAGGACCTGGTGGATCGGCAGCTCGAGCCACTCGTCCTCCTCCCACGGCAGCCAGCCCGACACCGACTTGAACAGCCCCCAGCCGGCGAAGAACGACCTGAGGTGCTGCTGATCGTGGCGGAAGATCCCGATCTCGATGTCCTCGTGCTCCCGCGTCACCTCGCCGACGAAGAGATCGATCGCCCAGCCGCCGCACACGAACCACGGGTGAGGAAAGCCCTCCAGCTCATGGACGGCCGCGTGGACTTGCTCGAACGAGCTCAGGCCAGCTTCTCGCGCACGAGCTGGCTCACGGCCGAGCCGTCGGCGCGGCCGGCGACCTGCGGCATCACGTCGGCCATTACCCGGCCGAACGCGCGCATGCTCGTCGCCCCGACCTCGGCGATCGCGTCGTCCACGATCTCCTCCAGCTCGGCCTCGGACAGCGGCTCGGGCATGAACTCCTCGAGCACGTCGAGCTCATCCTCCTCCGCCTCGGCCTGCTCCTCGCGGCCGCCGGCTCGGAATGCCTCGGCCGCCTCGAGCCGCCGCTTGCGCTCGCGCTGGAGCACTTGAAGCTCTTCGTCGTCGTGCAACGGCCGCTGGAGCTCCTTCTCAGCCGAGCGCAGTGCGTTGAGGATCAGGCGGAGCGCGTCCCGGCGCTCGGCGTCCCGCTCCTGCATCGCCTGCTTCAGCTCGTCCTCGATCCGGCCGATCAAGCTCATCCGGGCCTCCCGCCCAGCACGTGCCAATGGAGGTGGAAGACCGTCTGGCCCGCACCGGCGCCCACGTGTACCGCCACGCGATAGTCCTCGAGCCCGGCCTCGCGCGCTGTCTCGGCCACGAACTCAAGCATCCGCTTGGCCTCCTCGGCCGGGAACTCGCCCACCTCCTTGAAGCTCGGGACGTGGCGCTCGGGGAGGACGAGCAGGTGCGTCTCCGCCTGGGGATTGACGTCCCGGATCGCGACGAAGCCATCCCCGGTGTGGACGTGGTCTCCGTCTCGCACGAGCTTGCAGAAGAGACAGTCGTCAGGCAGCGAGAATCCCCTCCTCCGTGACCGCCCGCCCTCGTACACGGACGAGCTCCCCGATCTTCCCGTCGACGAGCCACGGAGAATAGTCGTCTCCGTAGCCGCGCCCCGGACGATCGACGAGCACCTCGTCCTCGCGACCGACCTTGCCGCGCCAGTGCTCGAGGCACGCAAGCCGGGACGCTTCCCGCAGCCGCGCGCTTCGCTCCTTCTTCACCAGGGGTGGAACCGGGTCGTGGGCGGCCGTCTGCGTCCCTGGTCTCGGCGAGTACGGAAAGACGTGGCACTTGGTGATCCCGGCTTGCGCGACGACCTCGAGCGTGCGCGTGAACGCGCGCTCGTCCTCGCCCGGGAAGCCCACGATCACGTCGGCCGTGAGGTTGAAGCCGGCGGCGGCTTCGACGCGCCGCAGATACGCCTCCGCCGTGTAGCGGCGCTTCATCGCGCGCAGGATTCCATCGTCCCCCGACTGGAGCGGCACGTGCAGGTGGCGCGACACGGTCGGTGTCTCGCGCATTGCGGCCACGAGCTGCTCGTTCAGGTGGTTGACCTCGATCGAGGACAGCCGCAGGCGCGCGATCCCCGGCATGCTCCCCGCCTCGCGCAGCAGCCGCGCGAGCGTGTAGCCGCCCTCGCGGTCGCGGTAGCAGCCGAGGTTGATCCCCGTCAGGACGATCTCGCGATGCCCCTGCTCGGCCCGCCTGCGGATCTCGGCCAAGACGGCGGCCGCCGTCCGGCTCCTCGAGCCGCCGCGGACGAGCGGGACGACACAGAAAGAGCAGCAGAAGCTGCAGCCGTCCTGGACCTTGACGAAGGCGCGGACGCGATCGATCCCTCTTTCGGCTTGGACGCAGCCGATCGCACCGACGTCGCCGACGACGAACGCCGGAGTCTCCTCGCTCCGCCTGGTGACGACGACGACGTTGTCCGGGAGCCCGGCGAAGGCGTTCTCGGCCAGGTTGGCGCCGCATCCCGTCACGTACACCCGCGCGTGCGAGCGGGCGGCCCGAGCGGCGGCGTGGCGCGACTTGCGCACGGCCTCGTGCGTCACGCAGCACGTGTTGACGACGGCGACCTCGGCCGCGTCGCCCTCCTCGTGTCCGTCCAGGAGCAGCCGTTCTCGGATCTCCTGCGCGTCGGCATAGGAGATCTTGCAGCCGAGGAAGCGAACCGAGAACGTGGCCATCGGGGGCCGAAACTCTACTGGCGGTCAGCCTTTCGAACCGCCCCAGAGATCCGCGGCCCAGCCGTCCAGCTCGCGCCGCTCGAGCAGCCCGTGCCGCTCGAGCGCCGGCGACTCGGTGGCGAGATAGCCGGAGGTGATGAGCCGTCCGACGTCCAGGCGTGGAGCGATGGTCTCCACGACCGACGCCGAGATGTTGGCGACGGCGAGGTCGGCGGACGGAAGCTCCTCTTCCAGGATCTCGACCAGCCGCAGGTCGAGCGTGACTTCGTTCGCGCGTGCATTCTCACGCGCCGTCCCGAGCGTGACCTCGTCGTGATCGACCGCGGTCACCGGAGAGAAGCCGAGCTTGACCGCGCCGATCGCGAGCACGCCCGAGCCGCAGCCGATGTCGAGCACGCTTCCACCGTCCCCAGCCTGCTCGAGCAGGAGCCGGAGGCAGAGCTGGGTCGTCGGATGTGCACCGGTGCCGAACGCCCGGCCCGGGTCGATCACGACCGGGATGGCGTCGTCCGGGGGGTCGAGCCAGGGCGGGCCGACCCAGAGCGCCCCGACGCGCACGGCCCGGTGGAACTCGCGCCAGCGGTGCTGCCAGTCCTCGGGAACCTCGGACCAGGAGTACTCGCCGAAGGCCCGCCACAATCGCGTTGCACCTGCGGCATCCGTATACGCGGTGAGCTCGAGCACGCCGGGCCGATCGGCCTCCTCGAACCCTTCCGGGAAGAGTTCCAGCATCGTCGCCCGGGCCTCCTCCGCCCGCTCGGCCGGAATCGTCACCGAGACGCGGCGAAGTGGGCTCAGCGGAACGCGCTCTTGAGCTTGCCGAAGAGACCTTCCTCGGCGCGGTACGAGTCCTCGCTCACCTCGCGCTCGAAGTCGGCGAGCATCCGGCGCTGCTCCTCGCTCAGGCGGCGGGGTACGAGGACGTTGACGAGCAGCCGGTGGTCTCCTCGGCCGAAGCCCTGGAGCACGGGCATCCCACGGCCGCGCAGGATGCGGATCTCGCCGGGCTGCGTGCCCGGCTCGAATTCGAGCTCGAGCTCGCCGTCGATGGTCGGAACCGTGACCCGCGTTCCCAGTGCCGCCTGCACAATCGTCAAATCGATCGTCGAGAAGAGGTCGTTCCCTTCGCGCGAGAAACGCGAGTCCGGCCTGATCCGGACGAGCACGTAGATGTCCCCGGAGCCGCCTCCGAGCAAGCCGGCGTGGCCTTCGCCCGAAAGCCGGATTCGCTGCCCGTCGTGAATTCCCGGCGGAATCTCGACCTCGAGCGAGTGAGTCTCGATGCGGTGGCCCGTTCCGCTGCACCGCTCGCACGGATGCTCGATGATCCGCCCGCTTCCCGAGCAGCGCTCGCATGTCTGCGAGCGGATGAACTCGCCGAAGGCGGTTCGCGACACGTGCTCCAGCCGTCCCGCGCCCCCGCAGGTCGGGCAGGTCGCCGGCTGCGTGCCCGGCTCGGCGCCGCTGCCCGCGCAGGCGTCGCATACGACGCTGACGTCGAACGAGATCTCCTTGGATGTGCCGGTTGCCGCCTCGGTCAGCTCGATCTCGACCTCGGCGGCGAGGTCGGCGCCGCGCCGGTTTCTCCTGCCGCCGCCGACGACACCGAACAGGTCGTCTCCGAAGAACGCCGAGAAGAGGTCTGACAGGTTCCCGAGGTCGAAGTGCCGTGGCTCGAAACCTCCGCGACGGAGCCCGGCGTGGCCGAAGCGGTCGTAGAGCCCGCGCGTCTCGGACCTCGACAACACCTCGTAGGCCTCGACCACCTCGCGGAAGCGCAGGTCGGCGTCCGGCGCGGTGGAGACATCCGGGTGCAGCTCGCGGGCCAGTCTCCGGAAGGCGCTCTTGATCTCGCCCTCGCTCGCGGTACGCGGGAGGCCGAGAACCTCGTAGTAGTCGCGCTCCGTGGTCGCCATCGTCCCAAGGGTAGCGCCCCGCCCGCCGGTGCCTGGATGGCCGCGAGCGGAGCTCAGTTGGCTTCATAGACCTCCTCGACGAAGCGGGAGAGCGCGAATGCCGCGCTCCGTACGGAGTGGATCGCGAGCGCGTAGTCCATACGCAGAGGGCCGAGCAGGCTGACCGCGCCGAGCGTGCGATTGGTGACTCCGTAGGAGGCTCCGACGATCGCGATGTCGCGGAGAGCCGCGTCCTCGAGCTCCACCCCGACGCGGACGAAGGGACGGTTCGGGACGAGCGCCTGGCGAAGGATCTCGCTCAGTGCGGCCCTCTGCTCGAGCATCTCCAGCACGCGCCGGTAGGGGGCTAGCTCTTCGGCCCGGACGTCGTCGAGCAGCCCGGCCGCCCCGCCGACGAAGAGGCGTTCAGCGTCCCCGAGCACCTGGGTGAAGGCCGGGCGGATCGCGTCCATGAATCCGCGCTCGCGCGGCGAGAAGCTGCGGTCCTCCAGCCGGCTGCGCAGGGCGTGGCTTCCGAGCTGCACGCCGGCCACCCGTTCGTTCAGGTACTCCCTCGCCCAGGCCGCGATGCCGGGGTCGACCGGTTCCTCGAAGGCGATGATCCGCTTCGTGACGCCGCCGGTGGAGGTGATCACGACGACCATCACGACCTCGGGCTGCAGCAGCAGGACCTCGACGTGCCTCACCGTCGTCGTCTCGAGTGGAGGCGCGGACACGAGCGCCAGCAGCCGTGTCGCCCGCGAGAGCTTCTCGGTGGTGGCCTGCAAGGCGTGATCGACCTCGGTCGCCGAGGGCGGGAGATCGAGCTCGAACTTGCGGGGCCGCGGCTCGAGGCGCTCGAGCAGGCCGGCCGCGTAGAAGCGATAGCCGCGCTCGGTCGGCACCCGTCCGGCCGACGTGTGTGGATGGGTCAGCAGCCCCTTCGCCTCGAGCTCGGCCAGCTCGCTTCGGACGGTGGACGGTGACACCCGCAGGCCGGAGCGTTCGACCAGGCTCTTCGACCCGACGGGCTGCCCCGTGGCGACGAACTCCTGGACCACGCGGCGCAGAATCTCCTGCTGGCGCTGCGTAAGCTCAGCTGGAAGCGGCGGCATTTGCAGGCATTTTAGCTCGGGTCAGGCCTGCTCCCCGACCGCGCCCATCAGGCGAGCAGCTCGGCCGTGACCCCCCCGCCCAGGAACCGGCCGCGCTTGGTGAGCGTCAGCTCTTCTCCGCCGCCGACGCTCGCAGCCCGGACGAGCCCCAACGCCTCCAACCGTGCGAGCGCTTTCCGGTCGACCGCCTGCGAGAGCGGGTCGAGCTTGAGCGGGTCGTCGAGGCGGAGCCCGAGCATCAGCCGCTCCCGTCGGCGGACGTCCGCGTCGAGCCGCTCCAGCTCGCGCGGCGGTACCTTGCCGGCCGCGAGCTCCGCCAGATAGAGAGGAAGCCGCCGCGTGTTCCTGCGCCGGACCTGCTCGATTGTCGAGACCGCGCCGACGCCCACGCCGAGATAGTCCCGCCCGAGCCAATAGGCGAGGTTGTGCCGGGCCCGGAAATCGCGGCCCGCCGATCGATCCGGCCCGAGACAGAAGTTGGCCGTCTCGTACCAGCGGTAACCCGCCCCGGTCAGCGTCTCGACCACGCGCTCGAAGTAGGCCTCCATGGCGTCTGCCTGGCGCGAGAGCTCGGCGCCGTGCCGGTGCGTGAAGCGCGTGCCCGGCTTCGCCTCGAGCTCGTAGCAGGACAGGTGCTCCGGGCCGAGGGCGAGCGCCTCGCTCAGATCGCGGTCGAGGTCGGAGGGGCTCTGGCCGGGAATCCCGTACAGAAGGTCGAGCGAGATGTTGTCAAAGCTGGCATCACAGAGATGGTAGAAGGCACGGCGGACGGCATCGGGCCCGGCCCGGCGCTCGAGCACCTCGAGCAGCCTTGGCTGGAAGCTCTGGGCGCCGAGCGAGACCCGGTTGACGCCGCAGGAGTGCAGGAGCTGCGACAGCGCTGGGGTGATTGTCTCCGGATTGGCCTCGACCGTCAGCTCCGCCGCGGGCGGGAGCTTCTTCAGCAGCCGCTCCAGCTGGTCGGGCGCCGTGAACGTCGGTGTTCCGCCTCCGACGAAGATCGTCTCGAGCTTGGGGGCCAGCACGCCTGCCTCGAGCGCGAGCTCGGCGAGCAGCGCATCGACGTACGCCGCGTGCTGCCCCGAGCCGCCGGTGACCGTAACGAAGTCGCAGTACCCGCAGCGGTGGGCGCAGAAGGGCAGGTGGACGTACAGGTGCCGCACCCTGCCGCAGCTCATTTCTTGCCCCCGTCGAGGTTGAGCACGGCCAGGAAGGCCTCCTGCGGTACCTCGACCGCGCCCACCTGCTTCATCCGCTTCTTGCCCGCCTTCTGCCGCTCGAGCAGCTTCCGCTTGCGGGTGATGTCGCCGCCGTAGCACTTGGCGAGCACGTCCTTCCGCTTCGCCTTGATCGTTTCGCGCGCGATCACCCGAGAGCCGATCGCCGCCTGAACCGGGACGTCGAACATCTGCCTCGGAATCTCCTCGCGCAGCCGTTCGACGAGCAGCTTCCCCCGCGGGTAGGCGCTGTCCCTGTGCGCGATCAGCGACAGTGCGTCCACGGGCTCGCCGGCGATGAGGACGTCCACCCGCACGAGCTGGCCTTCCCGGAAGCCGATCACGTCGTAGTCGAAGCTCGCGTACCCGCGCGTCCGCGACTTGAGCTGGTCGTAGAACTCGATCACGACCTCCGCGAGCGGGAGCTCGTACGAGAGCAGCACGCGCAGCTCGGACAGGTACTCCATGTGGTCGAAGCTGCCGCGGCGCTCGTTGCACAGCTCCATCACAGCGCCGACGTATTCGCGCGGGACGATGATCGACGCCTTGATGTACGGCTCCTCGACGCGCTCGACCTCGGGCGGCATCTCCGCTGGGTTGTGGACCTCGAGTTGCTCGCCGGCCTTGGTCGTGACGCGGTAGGCGACGTTCGGCGCGGTCACGAGCAGGTCGAGATCGAACTCGCGCTCGAGCCGCTCGCGCACGATCTCCATGTGCAGGAGGCCGAGAAAGCCGCAGCGGAAGCCGAAGCCGAGCGCGTTCGAGGTCTCGGGTTCGTACACGAGAGACGCGTCGTTCAGTTTCAGCCGCTCGAGTGCGTCGCGGAGCTCTGGGTAGTCGTCCGAGTCGGTCGGGAACAGCCCTGCGAACACCATCGGCTTGACGTCCTTGTAGCCCGGAAGCGGCGCGGCCGCCGGCTGCTCCTCGGCGGTGAGCGTGTCGCCGACGCGGAGCTTGCTCACGTCCTTCAGCCCGGTGATGACGTAGCCGACCTCGCCCGACTCGAGCGTCGAGGCGGGGCGCATGGTGGGGGAGAAGAAACCGAGCTCCTCGGCCTCGAAGCGCGTCCCCTGCGCCATCGCGCGCAGGCGCTGGCCAGTCTCGAACCGACCGTCGACGACGCGGACGAACGCGACCACCCCGCGGTACTGGTCGTAGGACGAATCGAAGATCAGCGCCCGGGGCGGCCCCTCTGCGTTGCCCGCGGGCGGCGGGATCCGCTCCACGATCGCGTCGAGCACGGCCTCGACTCCCTCGCCGGTCTTCGCGGAGATCCGGAGGACGTCGTCGGGCGACCCGCCGACGAGCTCGGCGAGGCCAGTCGCGGCCGCGTCGGGATCGGCCTGGGCGAGGTCGATCTTGTTCACCACCGGCACGATCTCGAGGTCGTTCTCGATCGCGAGGAACGCGTTCGCGAGCGTCTGCGCCTCGAGACCCTGAGCGGCGTCGACGAGCAGGAGCGCGCCCTCGCAGGCCTGCAGCGCGCGTGACACCTCGTAGGTGAAGTCGACGTGACCGGGCGTGTCGATCAGGTTGAGCTGGTGGCCCTTCCAGAGAACACGGACCGCCTGCGCCTTGATCGTGATCCCGCGCTCTCGCTCGAGCTCCATCGAGTCGAGCACCTGGTCGCGCATCTCGCGTCCCGAGACGGTCTCCGTGAGCTCGAGCACGCGGTCGGCCAGCGTCGACTTCCCATGGTCGATGTGCGCGACGATGGAGAAGTTACGGATGAGGTCTTGGGTCACGCCAAGTCAGCTCCGGCGGAACCGGGCTCGCAACGATAGCAACGCCTCGAGCTCACGAACTCCCAGCAAACGGCAGGAAACGAGGTACGCGCCGGTGCCGGCCGCGAGGGCAAGTCCGAGCGAAACGATCTGTGCTCCGAACTCCCTGCCGAGCAGGTGGTCGAGCCCGTCCCACACCCCGAACGAGACGCCCGCGAGCACGGCAGCCGCAAGCAGGATTCGGAGGGTCGCACGGGTCGTCTGGCCGAGCTCGATCCGGTGCTCGCGCCGCTGCAGCAAGGCGATGAGCGCAACCGTTCCGGCGACGTTGACAAGGGAGGTTGCCAGCGGGATGCCCCAGATGCCGAGGCGGTAGAAGGCCGCATCGAGAGCCGCATTGAGGAGGAGGTTGCCGAGCGCGACCAGTGTCGGAACCCAGTTCGACTGGAGGCTGAAGAACGCGCGGTTCAGCATCAGCATCGCGCCGTTGAACACCAGCCCGGCCGAGAAGGCCGCCAGGGCGCCGGCGACGACGGTCGTCTGGTGCGGCGTGAACTGGCCCCGCTGAAAGAGGAGGCGGACGATCGGCTCGGCGAGAACGGCTGAGACGACGCTCGCGGGAATCAGGGTGAATGCGATCTGCCGTAGCCCGAGACCGACCGTGTGCCTGAAGCCGTCGTGGTCGCCACGAGCGGCGAGCCGTGCCAGCGACGGGAACAACACCGTTGCGATCGCGACCGAGAAGATCCCCTGCGGGAGCATGTAGACGCGGAACGCGTAATCGATCGCCTTGGGCGCGAGGTCCGGATCGATCAGCCGGGAGGCGAACAGCGTGTCGACGAGGGCGTTGAAGTTGATCAGACCGAGGCTGAGCGTCACCGGGACCATCAGCAGCAGCACCTGCTTGACGGCCGGGTCGCGCCAGTCGATCACCGCGCGGATCCGCCCGTCCTTGCCGCGCAGCCAGGGGACGGGGAGCAGGACCTGGACGACGGTGGCGGCGAGTACGGCCGCGGCGAGGACGTAGAGCTTGGCGTCCTCCGAGGTCACCTGCGGCACGCCGACCGCGAGGCCGAGGATGATGACGAGGTTCCAGAACACCGGTGTCAGCGCCGGGATCGAGAACTCCTCGTAGCTGTTCAGGATCCCAACGATGATCCCCGAGACGCCGAGCAGGGCAACCGTCGGGAACAAGATGCGCGACAGGTCGATCGTGAGGGAGCGGCTGCCGGCCGGGACTCCGAACGGCTCCAGCAACCAGGGCGCGAGCAGAATGAACAGCGCGGTCAGCGCTCCGAGCCCGAGCAGGACCAGCCAGAAGAGCGTGGAGGCGACGCGCCACGCTCGCTTTCGCTCCCCCTTCTCCAGCAGCTCGGTGAAGACGGGAACGAACGCGGAGGACACGGCGGCGTCGGCGACGAGCGCGCGAATCAGATTGGGAATCTGGAACGCGATCGTGAAGGCGTTGATCCGGCCGGCAGCGCCGAAGAAATAGGCCGTGACGATCTCCCGAATGAGCCCGAGGATCCGGGAGAGCCCGGTGGCCAGCGAGAAGGTCGCCGTCGACCAGGCGAGCCGGCGGCCGCGGGCTGGCTCTTCCACGAGTCGAGTATAGGAAGGCACCTGGCCGTCTTCCGTCGCCGGGGGCCCGGCGTCGTGCCCCCCGCGGCCGCGCGCCTTTCGGCACGAAGCCGGCACACACGCGTAGATCTCTCGGCGATACGATTGCAGCGGGGAGGAGGATGGTGGCCCCGGCGGCGAGGGGTAGGGACGGTGAGGCTTTGCTACCATCGTTCCGCCCGCTGCGCGGGCATTTTTCACGCTATGCCGAACATCAAGCAGCAGAAGAAGCGAATGCGCACCGCCGCCGGCGAGCGGCTTCAGAACCTGCGCTATCGCTCGACGGTCAAGACGCTGACGCGACGGCTCGAGCAAGCCGTTTCCGACGGCGACGACCAGACCGCGGCGGCGGAGCACCGGGAGCTCGTCCGCTGGATCGACAAGGCGGCCTCGCAGGGCGCCCTGCACCGGAACGCGGCCGCCCGCAAAAAGGCGCAGGCGGCGCGGCTCGTCGCCGGCCGCTCCTAGGCTTCGGCTTTCGCCGGACCGCTCGCCCGCGTGGCGTCGACGAGGGCGCGATCGAGCTCGAGATCCGGCGCGAGCTTGGAGCCTCCCTTGACGGCCTGATCGAGCTCCGCGAGGCGGACGAGGATCTCGCCGAGCTCCTCCGAGCTGAAGTTCCCGGCCTGTCCGTACAGCTTCTGGACGTAGTACGGGCTCCTTCCCATCCGCGAGGCTCCCTCCCGGCTGGACAGACCTTCGGCGGCGAGCTCCTGGGCCGTCCTGACGTGTCGCACATGCCCAGCGAACTGCGCCACCACTCTCGCCAGCTCGCCCTGGCGCGAGCCGGACGCGCGCTCGAGGATCGATTCACAGGCACCGAGCACGGACGCGACGTCGCGGGCTCCCCACGCGTCCGTGAGAGCGAAGATCTGGATCTCGGCCCGTCCCGCCGTCAGGGCCTCCACGGCGGCCGAGTCGACGGTCTCGCCGGCGGCCCACGTGGCGAGCTTGACGATCTCGGAGTCGAGCTCGGTCACGTTCTCGCCCACGATCTCCACGAGCAAGCGGCAGGCTTCGCGGTCCGCAGTGACGCCGAGCTCGTCGAAGCGGTGAGCGACCCAGCCGGGAAGCTTCGATCTCGGGACGTCGAACAGCAGCAGCTCGCCCGCCTTCGCGCAGGCCTTGGCGACGGGCGAGTCCTTCTTGACCGCGTTCCCGACCAGCGCGAGCACGGTGGACGGCGCCGGATCGGCGAGATAGGCAGCGACAGCCTTCACGTCCGCCGCCTTCCAGCGCTCGACGCCGTGCACGACCACGGCGCGGGCCTCGACGACGAACAGGCCCGGCGCATTGCAGGCCGCGACGACGTCGTCGCCACTCGACTCATCCGCCGAGAGCAACTCGACCGCCCCCTCACCGACGCGCGTTCGCAGCCGCCTCAAGGCCTGCTCGATCTTGGGACGGTCGGTCCCGGAAAGCAGGTAGACGGGCTTGAGCTCTGCAGCCACTGACGGTCAAGAATAGTCCGCCGCTCAGCCGAGCAGCTTCCAGCCGAGAGCAAGGGCGATGCCGACGCCGCAGAGCTCCGTCGCCCGGTGCATCCGCGGCGGCGACAGCTTCACGACCGCCCAGGCGAGCAGGCCGGCATCGACGAGCAGGAGCAGCGCGCGCGCCGACGACACCTGGGCATGGGGGAGGCCTCCGATCAGCCTTGCGCAGGCGGCGAGATAGGCCGCGATCCAGCCGTTGAGCCAGGCGAGCGAGGCCGCGACTCCCGGAAGGAGGGGATGCACGACCGCCGACACGATTCCGAGGCCGAGCAGAGGAGGGACGGCCGGCTCGGCCAGGGCGTTTCCGAGCACCGAGAACAGCGGAACCCGGCCGAAGTCGAGCCAGAGGATCGGCGCGGTGACAAGCCCGCAGGCGGTCGAGACGGCGAGGACGGTCGCGAGCCAGCGCGGCACGGGATAGCCGGCCAGCCGGCGCTCGAGCCGAGGGACGATGACGAAAATCGAGGCGACCGCGGCAAACGAGAGCTGGAAGCCCGGGTCGAGCAGGTTGTACGGATTCCAGGCGAGCAGGCCGGCCGCCGCCACCAGCAGGAAGTACCAGCGATCGCGCGGACGCGCAGCGAGCCACGCGAGCGAGGCCAGAGCGCCCGCGATTCCTGCCCGGACGACCGACGGCTGCAGTCCGACGGCGAGCACGTAGGCGCCGATCCCGCCAAGGACGCCGAGGTGGCCGGCCCAGCGGGGGATCCCGAGCAGCCACGCGAGCAGAAGCAAGCCTCCCGCGATGATCGCCACGTTCTGTCCCGAGACCGCAAGCAGGTGGTAGAGGCCCGAGCTGCGGAAGCGGTCGCGCAGTCCCTTCGAAAGCCCCTCGTCGGCACCCAGCACCACTCCGGCGATCACCGCCGCGCGCTCGCCGTGGAGGCCCGGTGCGATGCCGCGGGACAGCCACGCCCGTAGCCGGTCGGCGACCGCGCCGATCCCGCCGCGCCGTCCGACGGCCTTCCACCGGCTCGCGTGCAGGACGACGTGGACGCCCTGGCGGCGCAACCAGGCGCGCTCGTCGAACCCGTCCTTCTCCGGGCGGGGGCTCTTGGCCTCGGCGACTGCTTCGATCACGGCTCCCTGCGGCGGGGCGCGGCCAAGGGGCAGCTCGAGCAGAGTCGGCTCGCCGATCGCGAGGCTGCCGAAGCGCCGGACCCGGACCGGCACCCGGAGCGCGAACTCCCCTCGGCGCGCAGGCCCGGTCACCTCGGCGAGCGTCCGGTCGACGTGGCCGATCCTGGAGGCAAGCACGCTTCGATCGAGCCGGGCGAGCCGGGCGCTTCCCCACCACCAACCCGCGGCGGCGAGGACGAGTGCGAGGGTCGCGACCCGTGCCTGTCCGTCGAGCCCCCACGCAGCGAGCGAGGCCGTGCACATGAGCGCTGCCGGCACGAGCGTCTGCGGGCGCACGAGATTCGCGGCGGCAAGGCCAAGGCACAGCCCGCCGGCGAGCAGATGAGGGCGCGCTCGCAACAAGCGTTCGAGCATCACGGCGCCACCAGATCGCGGAGCTGCTCGAGCCGCGCGGGCCCGATTCCCGGAATCGCGTCGAGATCGTCCACCGACGTGAAGGCGCCGTGCGTCTGGCGCCAGTCGACGATCTTCTGGGCGGTCACCGGCCCCACTCCGGGCAAGGTGTCGAGTTGCTCGAGGCTGGCGGTGTTCAGGTGGACCGGGCCCTGGGCGGCCGGAGGCTCTCCCGGAGCCGCCTGCGCACCCGCGGATACGACCGGAACGACCCGCGGAACGACGACCTGCAGCCCGTCCTCGAGCGGAGCGGCCAGGTTGATCGCCTCGAGGTTCGCCTTGCGGGTCGTTCCGCCGGCGCGCTTGACGGCGTCCGCGATCCGGGCGCCGTGGCGGAGCCGGTAGAGGCCCGGGCGCCGGACCGCGCCGACGACGTGCACGACGAGCTTCGTGGATGCGCCGGCCGCGGCATCGGCCGGCAGAGCCGCGTGAGAGGGGACGGGTGCGGCCCCGCTGCTACGGGTCAGATGCCGTCCGACGAGCAGAACGACGACGAGCACCGCGGCCAGGGCCGCGAGCAGTCGGCGGCGGGATGGCCCGAGCGCGTCCATGTCGTCCAGTTTGACAACGAACTCTCGTCAAGATCGAGCCCATTCTGTGCCGACTCAGGCACAATTGAGCCGGAATGGCTCTGGTCGCCCGCCGGCTCGCCCTCCCACTCGCATTCGTCGCGGGCCTCGTTCCGGCGCTGGCGGCTGCAGGTCCGGCTCAAGACCGATCTCTTCGCAGCGGCCTGTACGGCCACGCGACGAAAGGGCCGCTGACGCCGGTGTGCCGGGAGGGCGTTCCCTGTGACGGGCCGGCCGGAAGCGCCAGGCTGCTCATCGTCCGCGGGGCTCGCCTCGTCGCACAGACGCGCACCGATGCGAGCGGCAAGTACCGGATCCGGCTGAGGCCGGGCCGCTATACGGTCAAGTCGAAGATCGGCTTCGGAGTCGTCAAGCCGTCCACGGTCACCGTGCCGCACGGACGTTTTGCCCGCGTCGACCTGTTCGTGGACACAGGGATCCGCTAGGGCGAGCGGACGACCAGGTTCACGAGCTTGCCCGGAACGACTATCGCCTGCTCGATCTCCTTGCCGTCCAGGTGGGCCTGAACTCGCGGTGAAGACTTGGCGCGCTCGACCAGCTCGTCCTCGGACGAGCCAGAAGCGACTTCGATCCGGTCGCGCACGCGGCCGTTCACCTGGATCACGAGCTCGAACGTCTCTCGCTCCAGCTGAGCCGGGTCGGCCTCAGGCCAGCGCTGCTCCCACAGCCTCTCGTTCCCAAGCCGTTCCCACAACTCCTCGGCGACGTGGGGCGCGTAGGGCTGGATCAGCGACACCGCCGTCTCGGCCGCGAAAAGGGCATCCGGCGCCGCGACGTCGCGACCCAGCTCGTTGACCAACTCCATCACCGCCGCGATCGCCGTGTTGAAGGACTCGCGGCGGCCGATGTCGTCGGTGACCTTGGCGATCGTCTCGTGCGCCTTCCGCGTCAGCGGCCCGGCAGCTCCTGTCCGTGGATCGGCCGCTGCCACCTCGCCCACGATCCGCCACAGCCGGCGCACGAAGCGGGCCATCCCCTCGAACGCCTCCTCCGTGAACTCCATGTCCTGGTCGGCGGGCCCGATGAACAGCATCGCCAGCCGGACGGGGTCGGCGCCGTAGCGGTCGACGAACGTGTCCGGCCCGATCACGTTCCCTTTCGACTTCGACATCTTTGCGCCGCCGTACTGCACCCAGCCGTTGCCGTGGAAGCGTGCGAATGGCTCGCCGAAGCCGACGAGGCCGATGTCGGCAAGCGCCTTCTCGAAGAAGCGCGCGTAGATCATGTGCACGGTCGCGTGGTCGACACCGCCCTGGTAGAAGTCGACCGGCCCCCAGTAGTCGACGATCTCGCGCTCGAACGGCGCCCGGTCGTTGTGCGGGTCGCAGTAGCGCAGGAAGTACCAGGACGAGTCGACGAACGCGTCCATCGTCTCCGGCTCACGCCGCCCTTCCCCGCCGCAGCTCGGACACGTGACCCGCATCCACTCCTCGTTGGAGGCGAGCGGCGGCTTTCCCTTCGGCAGATAGTCGACGATGTCGGGCAGCACCACCGGTAGGTCCTGCTCGGGCACGGGCACGATTCCACAGCGCCCGCAGTGGATGATCGGGATCGGACAGCCCCAGTAGCGCTGCCGCGAAAAGCCCCAATCCCGCAGGCGAAAGCTGACCGCCGGGCGCCCGGCATGACGGCTCCCGAGCCAGTCGACTATCGCCTTCTTCGCCTCTGTGCTCGTCATCCCGGTGAACGGGCCGGAGTCGACCAGCACCTCGTTCTCCGAGTGGCCCGTGAAGGGCGCGCCGCCTTCGGGCTCGCCGTGGGCGGGGACGACCACCGTCTTCACCGGCAGCCCGAACCGCTGCGCGAAGGCGAAGTCACGCTCGTCGTGCGCGGGCACGCCCCCGATCGCGCCGGTGCCGTAGTCCATCAGCACGTAGTCGGAGACCGAGACGGGGATCGGCTCGCCGGTACCCGGGTTGACGGCGTATCGCCCGGTGAAGACCCCTGTCTTCTCCTTCTCGGGACCCATCCGCTCCTGGGCGCTCACCGCCGCCGTCCGGCGGACGTACTCCAGCACCTCCTGCTCGTGCTCGGTGCCCTCGACCAGCTTCGGCACGAGCTCGTTCTCCGGCGCAAAGACGAAGAACGTGGCCCCGAACAGCGTGTCGGGACGCGTCGTGAAGACGGGCACGTCCAGGTCGAGCTCCTCGATCCGGAAGATGATCTCCGCGCCCTCGGAGCGGCCGATCCAGTTTCGCTGCATGGTGACGATCCGATCCGGCCACTGCAGTCCCTCGAAGTGCAGCAGCTCGTCGGCGTAGGCGGTCGTGCGGAAGAACCACTGCTCCAGGTTGCGCGACTCGACGACGGCGCCGCAGCGGGCGCAGCGTCCGTCGATGACCTGCTCGTTCGCGAGCACGGTCTGGTCGTTCGGGCACCACTTGACCGGAGCCGCCCTGCGGTACGCAAGCCCGGCCTCGTACAGCTTCAGGAAGAGCCACTGCGTCCAGTGGTAGTAGTCGGGCTGGTGGGTGGAGAGCTCGCGGTCCCAATCGATCGCCCAGCCGACGCGCTTCATGAACGCGCGGATCGCCTCGATGTTTCGCTCGACCGTGTCGCGCGGATGGCCGCCGCCCCGGATCGCCGCGTTCTCCGCCGGCAGTCCGAATGCGTCGAACCCCATCGGACGCATCACCTCATGGCCGGTGCGCCGGTAGAAGTGCGCCCGGATGTCGCCGAGCGTGTAGACCAGCATGTGACCCATGTGCAGCGTCCCGGACGGATAGGGGAGCTGCTCGAGGACGTAGCGCTTGTTCGGGTTGCGCGGCGTGCCGGACGGCGGATTGGGGACGCTGAACGCCTGCGCGTCTTCCCAGACCCGCTGCCACTTTGGCTCGATTACGTGTGGGTCGTATTTCTCCATCGGCCGTCCTCCGGATACAAAAAAGCCTCTCGAACGAGAGGCCGTGGGAAGCTGCCGCAGCGCCCGCCGCGTTCGCTTCCTGCTCTACTCGAGAAGCTGGTTCACTACGAAACAACTGTAGCAGCGTCAATTGAGGAGGGCCAGTGGCCGACTACACACATGTGAACCTGAGAGAGGACGTTGAAGACCAAGCGCCCAACTTCGGGCTCGCCCCGCACATCGAGTTCCGCATGGCGCGCGTGGCGCTTGGGCTCGAGAACGCCGGGGTCAGCTATCAACGCCTGGAGCCGAACTTTCGCATGCCCTTTGGGCACAAGCACAAGCAGCAGGAGGAGGTCTACGTCGTCGTCAGCGGCGGCGGGCGGATGAAGCTGAAGGACGAGATCGTCGAGCTGAAGCCGTGGGATGCGATCCGCGTGCACCGGGACACGATGCGAGGCCTCGAGGCGGGGCCGGAGGGTTGCGAGATCATCGCCGTAGGCGCGCCGAACACGGGTCCTGGCGACGCCGACATCGTCAACGACTGGTGGAGCGACTGAAACGCCTCTTCCCAGGCACGTCTGAGGTCGAAGACGGTGAGCTGACGGTCGGCGGCGTCCGCGCCTCCGACTTGGCAGACGAATTCGGCACGCCGCTCCTCGTCTACTGCGAACAGACGATCCGCGCGCACGCACGCGCATACCGGGAGGCCGCGCCGGACGCGCTCGCCGTCTATGGGGCGAAGGCGTTTCCCAACGTCGCGGTCATGCGGTTGCTCGCAGAGGAGGGCCTGGGCGCGGACGTCTCCACGCTCGGTGAGCTTCGCTTTGCCCAGCGTGCAGGCGTGCCGGCGGAGCGGATCGTCGTCCACGGCAACAACAAGTCCGACGAGGAGCTGCAGGCGGCGGCGGAGGCCGGGGCCGCGTACGTCGTCCTCGATTCCGTCGAGGAGCTGGGGCGCGCACGGGAAGCAGGCGTCGAGCGGATGCTGATCCGCATCGCTCCCGGGATCGAGGCGCAAACGCACGAGGCGATCCGCACCGGGCATGCCGGCTCGAAGTTCGGCGTCACCCCCGTAGAGGCCCTGGGCTTGCGCGACGACGTCGAGGGCCTCCACGTTCACATCGGCTCGCAGCTCCTCTCGCTCGACGACGCGCGTGCGACGGTCGCGTGGCTGAACGGGTTCGTCGAGCAGAGCGGCTGGGCGCCGGAGGTCGTCGACCTGGGGGGCGGGCTCGGGGTGCCAACCGCGCCGGGCGAGCGGGCGCCGTCGATCGAGGAGTTCGTCGGAACGTTGCTGGGCGAGCTCCAGCTACAGGCGCGCCTCGTCCTGGAGCCGGGACGCTCGCTCGTCGGGCGGGCCGGCGTGACGATCTACCGGGTCGGCTCCGTCAAGGGCAGATGGGTGGCGGTCGATGGCGGAATGTCGGACAACCCGCGGCCGCAGCTCTACGGCGCCCGTTACACGGCAATCCTCGCGAGCCGTGCCGAAGAGGAGCCGCAGGGCACCTACGCCGTCGCGGGCAAGCACTGCGAGTCAGGCGACGTGATGATCGACGGCGTCGGCTTGCCGCAGCCGCGCCGTGGCGACCTCCTCGCCGTCCCGTCCACGGGTGCGTACACGCTCGGGATGGGGTCGAACTACAACGCCGTTCTGCGGCCCGCGGCCGTCCTCGTCGCGGACGGCGACGCGCGGGTCATCCGCCGGCGGGAGACGGTGGAGGACCTACTCGGGCTCGAGGCGCCGGAGTAGCTCCCTCGCGCTCTCGGCCGAGACAATGCTTCCCTTCCGCTCGAAGCGGGCAAGCGCTTCGCGGGCGGCCTCCGCAGCCTCGTCTCTCCGCCCTGCCTGAAGCAGAACCTGGGCGAGAGTCATGAACGCGCGGCCCTGGTACTCGACCCAGTCGGTACTGAGGGCAGCGTCGAGCGCCGAGCGGGCGAACTTCTCAGCGCCGGAATAATCCGCTCGGGCTGCGAGGACCTTCGCCCGCGCTTGCCGCCACTCGAACTCATTCGACAGGTCGTCCGGCGCTCCCAGCTCCTCGCTGATCCGCGTCAAGTGGTCAGCTTCGTCCACCGCGCCCTTTCCGAGCAGAGCCTGGGCGAGGTAGGCCGCCGTCGTCGACAGGTATCCCTCCGCACCCATTTTCTCCAGCCGCGCGTACGCGGCGCGTCCATAACGCTCCGCGGCGTCGAAGTTTCCCGCCAGGATCTCCGCGTTCATCTCCTGGTGCCCGGTCGACGAGTCCGCCCCCGGCCATCCGAGCTCCTCCATCACCTCTTCGTACTCCGCGATCGCCGCCCGGGCTTCGTCGAACCTGCCCTGCGTCGCCAGCAGCGAGATCGTCGGATATCGAATCTGAGCCGACTGGACTCGGCTCTCGCCCAGCGGCGCCACGAGCTCCTCGAATCGCTCGAGCGCGGCGGATGCCGGAGTGGGGCCATAGGCCTCGGCGATCGCCAGCCACTCCGTGCGGTCGAAGACCTCGGAAGCGTCGCCCGCCTCCCGGGCATGCTCGAGGGCACGTCCCATCGCAACGGCCGTCTGCTCCGCCTGGCCCGACATCCAGTGTGTCGTTCCGACGAGCTTCCAGTAGTCGGCGAGGCCGGCGTGGTCCTGCGCGTGCTCGAACAGCGGAAGGAGGCGCTCGGACTCGCGTTGAGCTTCCTCGGTTGCGCCCTTGGGCTGCGTTTGGATTCGTAGGTCGAGCAAGACGACTCGCGCCCGCGCCTCGATTAGCTCCTCGCCCGCCTCGGCGGCCGCCTCGATCGTTCCCACCAGATGCGTCTCCGCCTCCGCCAGCGTGCCGGCCTGGTATCGCGCCCTTCCGAGCTCCAGCCGGACCTCGAGGGCTTCGCGCCCTTCTGTTCCGAGCAACGCCTCGGTTCGCTCCAGTAGGCGGACCGCTCCTCGGGAGTCTCCGCGTGCGGCTGCGCGCTTCGCCGCCGACCTCAACCGGGCTGCCGCGCGCCGTGCCAGTCCGTCGTCCGGCGACCCGAGCTCGACACGGCAGCGATACGCCTGCTCGAGGTGGTAGCCGAGGATCTCCTCGTAGTCCTCGTCCGCACCGCCGAGCCGTCCCTCCAGCCACGAGGCAAAGCGCTCGTGAAGCTGCGCCCGGTCAGCCTTCGATAGCGACTGGTAGGCGGCGTCCCTGATCAGGAGGTGGCGAAAGCGGTAGGCATCCTCGCCGGCGAACTCGGCCTCGTACGGCCGGACGAGCTCTTTGCGGACGAGCGAGAGCAAATGCGCGCTCAACCTCCGGCGGATGGATTCCGGCGCGAGCTCGCTGACGGCTCCGTGGTGGAAGACCTTGCCCTCCACGGCCCCCCGCTGCGCGACGGCGCGCTCCTCATCCGAGAGCCGGTCGAGCCGGGCCGCCAGCAGGGCCTGGATCGTGGGCGGAACCGCGACCTCGCTCAAGTCTCGGCTGGCGACCCAGGAGCCGTTGTTCCGCTCGAGCAGGCCGTCGTCGATCAGCATCTCCAGCATCTCCTCCACGAAGAGAGGGTTGCCTTCAGCCGCTTCCAGGATCCGCGATCGGGCCTCCTGCTCGAGCTCCGACTGCCCGAGGAAGCTCGAGATCAGGCGCTCGCAGTCCTCCTCGGCGAGCGGCTCGAGCAGCACGGAGGTCGCGTTCAGCTTGCCTCCGCCCCATCCCGGTCGCTGGTCGAGAAGGTCCGGCCGCGCCAGGCAGACAAGCAGGATGGGTGCATCTCGCGACAGGTCGGAGACGTGGTCGACGAGGTCGAGGAAGGTTGGATCGGCCCAGTGAACGTCGTCGAAGACGACGAGCAGCGGCTGCTCCCGAGCGAGCGTCTCGAGGAGCTTCCGGACGATGAGGAAGAGCTCCTCCGGCGACGAGAGCTCGGCCTTGAGCAGCTCCTGAGCCGGCCGCGCACGCTCGTCGTCGACGTCGATCAGAAGCTCGTGCAGCGGCCAGTAGGTGATGCCCTCGCCGTAGGGCAGGCAGCGACCGGTCGCCACGCGGGCCCGTACGCGAACCTCGGCGACGAGCTCGGCGGCGAGGCGCGACTTTCCGACTCCGGCCGCGCCTAGGATCGTGAACAGGTGACAGGAGCGCTCCTGCGCGGCCCGGTCGTACGCCTGGCGGAGAGCGGCGTGCTCTCGCTCTCGTCCGACCAGCGGCGAGTCGAGCCGGCGCGGGACGGCTTCCGCGTCCGCACGGACATCCACCAGCCGCCACGCTCGCAGCGGCTCTGCCTTACCCTTCGCCTCTACAGGGCCGGCGAGCTCGGACGTGACTGCACCCGACAGGAGGCGTTGCGTCGACTCACCTATGAGGATCACGCCGGGCTCGGCGGCCTGTTCCAGGCGTGCTGCGACGTTGACGGAGTCGCCGGTCACGAGCGCGTCGCCCGAGCCGGCAACCACCTCGCCCGTGTTGATCCCGATCCGAGCCTCGAGCCCGAGCTCCTCGATCGCCTTGCGCAGCTCGAGTGCCGCTCGCACAGCGCGCAAGGCGTCGTCCTCGTGCAGCTGCGGGGTCCCGAACACAGCCATGACCGCGTCGCCGATGAACTTCTCTACCGTCGCGCCGTGGCGCTCGAGTGCCACGCGGGCGTCGTCGAAGTAGCGCGACTGCAGCCTGCGCAGGGCCTCCGGGTCCAGCCGCTCGCCTGTCTCGGTGTAGCCGGCCACGTCGCAGAAGAGGACGGTGACCGTCTTGCGCGTCTCGCGCGGTGTCGGCGCGGCATCCAGCGAAGTCGCACACTCGTTGCAGAAGCGGGCCCCGTCGGGGTTCTCGTGCCCGCATTCCGGGCAGACGACCATGCGGTGAGTCTACGACGCCGGTGCGCCGACCAGGCCGGGGCGTACGAGCCGAGGCGGAGCCTTCAGCCGGGCGTCGTTGACACTCGGGTTCAGCGGCTCGGCGAGTGGCGCCGCCCCGAACGAGCGGTGCGTCTGCTCGGCCGGCGGCGTCCCGTAGAACGTCGTCCGCTGGCGAGGAGTCCGTCCGAGCGCGCGGATCGCGGCCTCGAGGCGCTCGGGCGGCATCTCCTGCCCGTAGCCGGCGCCCGCCGCGCGCGAGATCGACTCGTTCATCAGCGTGCCGGTGATGTCGTTGCAGCCGGCCCGCAGCAGCGCCCGCGCACCTTCGAGGCCGACCTTGACCCACGAGGCCTGGACGTTCGTGATCCAGGGATGGAGGGCCAGCCGGCCGACCGCGTGCACGAGCATGAGCTCGCGGAAGGTCGGGCCGGGGCGGGCTCGGCCCCGGAGGAAGATCGGCGCCTCCATGTGCACGAACGGCAGCGGGACGAACTCGGTGAAGCCGCCGCTTCGCCGTTGCTGCTCGCGCGCGCGAACGAGGTGGCGCGCCCAGTTGCGCGGACCGTCCACGTGGCCGAACATGATCGTCACGTTCGAGCGCAGGCCGACGCGGTGCGCGGTGTCGTGGACCTCGAGCCACTGCGCCGTCGTCACCTTGTCCGGGCAGATGACACGGCGGATCTCGTCGTCGAGGATCTCCGCGGCCGTCCCGGGGAGCGAGGCGAGGCCCGCGTCGCGCAGCCGTTCGAGGTAGTCGGCGAGCGGGACGCCGAGCGTGGCCGCGCCCTGCCAGACCTCGAGCGCAGAGAAGGCGTGCACGTGCAGGTCCGGGAGCTCGTCCTTGATTGCCTCGCAGACCTCGACGTAGAAGTCGCCGGTGAAGGCGGGGTGGATCCCGCCCTGGAGACAGACCTCGACCGCGCCGCGCTCCCAGGCCTCGCGGCAGCGCCGGACGATCTCGTCGAGCGGGACGAGGTAGGGACGGCCGCGCAGGTCCTCCGCCAGCTTGCCCTTCGAGAACGCGCAGAAGCCGCAGCGGAAATAGCAGACGTTCGTGTAGTTGATGTTGCGCGTGACGACGTACGTGACGGTGTCGCCGTTGACCTCGCGGCGCAGGGTGTCGGCGGCCCGGATGACCGCGTCGAGGTCGGGGCCGCGGGCCCGCAGGAGGGCGGTGAGGTCGTCCTCGTCGAGCTCGATCTCCTCGCTTGCCTTGGCCAGGGCCTCGTTGATGGGCTTTGACAGTTTCGGTACAGAGCCGTTTCCCACGCGTGAGTGGTTCGCGGTTACGCTGATCTCGTGGGGGTAGCTCGGGGGGATCCCCGGGGGCAGGTTGACGCGTGTACCTACTGCGCCCGCTGCCCAGGCGTCCTCCCGCGCTAGGCCGTCTCCGTCGGCGTGCTGTAGGATCGCCCGCGCCACCCCGGGATCCGCCCACTGGTCGAGGTCGGCGACGTACTCCGGGTAGACAGCCAGCCGCGGCGCGAGCCTCAGCCCGCGCGCCTCGGTGGCCTCCCGTAGCCGCTCGACCTCCGGCCACGGCGCCTCCGGATTGACGTGGTCGATCGTGACCGGCGAGATCCCGCCCCAGTCGTTGATTCCGGCGTCGAGCAGCCGCGGAAAGTTCGAATAGCTCAGGTTCGGCGGCGCCTGGATGTTCCAGTCAGGGCCGAGCACCACCCGCGCCGCCGCCGCCGTCCAGAGGAGCTCGTCCAGCGTCGGCTCGGGATGAGCGGCCATCCGCGTTCCCTGCTTCGCCCGGAAGTTCTGGACGATCACCTCCTGGACGTGCCCGTAGCGCTCGCCGAGCTCGCGGAGCGCCACCAGGGCTTCGATCCGCTCGGCACGGGTCTCGCCGATCCCGATCAGGATCCCGCTCGTGAACGGCACCGCCCGCTCGCCGGCGAGGCGGATCGTCTCGAGCCGGCGCACCGGCAGCTTGTCCGGTGAGCCGAAATGCGGACCCCCGCGCTTTGAGAGCCGGACGGAGACGGTCTCGAGCATGATCCCCTGCGACACGCTCACCTTCCGCAGCGCCGCGAGATCGGCCGCGCTCATCACGCCCGGGTTGACGTGCGGCAGGAGTCCGGTCTCCTCGAGGACGGCCCGTGCCGCCACGGCGAGATACTCGAGCGTCGTCTCGCAGCCGAGCTCGGCCAGCTCCTCCCGGGCGACGCGGTACCGCAGCTCGGGCTTGTCGCCGAGCGTGAACAGCGCCTCGCGGCAGCCTGCCGCCGCCCCGGCGCGGGCCACCTCGAGCACCTCCTCCAGGCCCATGTACGCGCGCTCCCCACGTCTCGGCGGTCGCGCGAACGTGCAGTAGTGACAGACGTCCCGGCACAGCTTCGTCAGCGGGATGAAGACCTTGGGCGAGTAGGTGACGAGCGTCCCCTTCCCCCGGGTGCGCAGCTCGCGCGCCGCCTCGCACAACTCGGCTGCGGGCGCGTCGAGGAGCTCGAGCGCCTCCATTAACCGGAGCTTACGGCACGGACTTCTCGGTAGGCGACGACCGTATTCACGCCGTGCGACGCGCACTTCTCCCGCTGGCCGTCTTCCTGCTCGCCGGTTGCGGCGGGACGCTCGGCGCACAGGAGCACCGGCAGCGGCCGGCCGAGGGCCGGACGCTGAGCGCCGACGGGATCAGCGTAGCCTTGCCGGCGGGCTGGAGCGGGCGAATCCTGCTCGGCGACTCGGGCCGCCCCGTCCTCCACGCGGCCAGCTTTCCGCTGCCTGCGGGCGACGACGACTCCGGCGAGATCGCGAAGGAGTCGATGGGCCGCGAGCTCTACCTGAACGTCCGCGACCTCGGGCCGGGCGACTCGCAGGTTGCGTTCCCGATCACTTTCTCGGCCTCTGACTTCGGGGCGCCTCCGCCAGGCCCCGGGAGCATGTGCTGCCGAATCACCGAGGCGAGCAACGAGGTTGCGGTCTCGGGCGAGCTGTACCGGATCACCGCGATCTCGGGCGGCCAGGATCCCCCCGGCGACGCCTTGCTCGAGCAGGCGAACGGCGTGCTCATGTCCCTGTTCCTCTCGCCCTATGTCCCGGATCCAATCCCGCCGCTGCCGCCCGACACGAAGCGGATCGAGGGGTACGGGATCACCATGCGACTCCCGTCCGGCTGGGACGGAGCGGTTACCCGCGGCAAGCTCGAAGCGTCGACGGCCGGCCTCCGCCTCCGCTTGCGCGAGAACGGAGGGACGGACGCGCCTTACGCCACAGCACGACTTCCGATCCGGCTCTCCACCGCCGAGTTCGTCGGCACGCCCCGTGGAACGGATCCCAAGATCGTCGCCAGCACCGGCCGCTCCTTCGTGGATCAGGGCCGCAACTTCGTGCTCGACGTCGAGGCCGATTCCCTCCCGCCGAGCGAGGAGCTCGTGACCCAGGCGAACCAGGCGCTGGCGAATCTGGACGTCAAGCCCGGCGACTTCTATCCGGGCACGGTCGAGCCTGCGACCTTCGCCCCGGCGGACGGCTGGTATGCGGGCGACGGCGGACGCACCAATGTCCGCCCGGACGGGCAGCAGACATGGACCTGGGCGTCCACGGTCCCGTACCGCGACGAGGCGGGCCAGTTTCCGCCCCGCAAGACACTCGAGAACCTGCCGCCCGACGCGATCGTGATCGGAGTGATGCTGTTCGGCCCGGACAAGAACAGCAGCCGAAAGGCCCAGCCGCCCTTCCGGATCGCGCAGGCCGACCGCGAGTATCCCTGGGAGGGGCAGGTCGAGGACTTCCCCCTCTACGGCATCGCGGGCCGCGTGCCGGGCCAGCAGTACAACGTCGACGTCTTCGTCCTCTTTGGCCGCAACCACCCAACCGACGCGCAGGTCGCGGCCGCCGACGCCGAGCTCGAGCGATTGAAGCTGCCGGACTGGAGCGCGAGCGATTAGCCGCGGGGAGCCGACACGAGCTTCCCGAACGAGTACCAGCGCGAGCCGTGCCAGCGCTGGAGCTGCGCCTGCTCGATCGGGTAGCGGTCGGTCGGCGAAGTCTTGATCCGGATGCCGGGCAACGCGAACGGGTTGTTCCGGATATCGAGATGCGTCACCGCCCGCAGAAGGCCTTTGCGGGTCAGGTTCTTGCCGGCCTTCTTCAGTGCGGCCACCATCGCGAACGCCGACGCCATCCCCGCCCCGTAATACCCGTTCTTGTAGTCGGCGTGGACGTACTTGCTCATGATCATCTTGTAGAGCTTCATCCCAGGATCCTTCGCCCACTTGGGATCCGAGGGATCCTTGAAGAAGACGATCGAGATCGTGCCCTCCGTCTGGCCGCTCGTCTTGGCGAGCAGCATCACGCTCGTTGCGGCCGCGACCGCGTTCACGAAGATCTGAGGCTTCCAGCCGAGCTTCTTGACGAACACGAACGACTGGATCGCGAACTTCCCGAAGGCGAAGATCATCAGCGTGTTGGCGCCCGAGGCCTTCAGCCGGGCGATCTGCGACTGGACGTCGGTCGCCGTCGGGTCGTAGCTCTGCTGGGAGACGATCTGCCGCGCCTTCGACCCGAGGCCCTTCTTCAAGCCGGAGACCAGCTCCCGCCCGTAGTCATCGTCCTGATAGAGGATGGCGATCTTCGCCTTGGGCGTCTTCTGCTTGATGTAGCGGCCGTAGATGATCCCCTCCCCCGTGTACGTGGGGATGAAGCCGAGCGTGTCCGGATACTGCTTGTACTGCCGCGCCCAGCCGCCCCAGCCGCTGGCGACGAACACCTGCGGCACGCCGAGCGAGTTCAGATAGGGCCTGATCGCGATGTTCTGGGCCGTGCCCAGCGGGTTGAAGATCGCGAAGACGTGGTCCTGCTGCACGAGCTGCCGCGTCGCCTGGATCGTCTTCGACGGGTCGTACTCGTCGTCGACGTACTTGTAGTTGATCTTGCGCTTAAAGACACCGCCGTGCGCGTTGACGTAGGCGAAGTACCCGGCCGCTCCCTTTGCCGTCAGACCCCCCGAAGCCGCCTCGCCGCTCAGAGGGACGGTCCCTCCGATCAGGATCGACGTGCTCGTCACCCCCGGATCTGCGGCCGAGGACGCCTGCACGCAGAGCGGCAGGGCGAGGGCGAGCAGGGCGGCGAGAAGGAGGGGGCTACGCAAGGTGACCATCCATTATGACCTTTTGAAGAGCCGATTCGTTAGTGGGACGCCGATGCGTTTGAGCAGCCCGGCCGCGCCGAGCGGCAGCAGGACGACCACGAGGACCAGGATCACCCCATAGGCGACAGAGGGAGCGCCCGGCGCCTTCGAGATGTACTTGGAGGACAGGAACGGCAGGTATTGGATGAAGAGCGCCCCGAGTGCGATCCCCCACAACGAGCCGAGCCCGGAGACGACCGCGCCGATCAGCAGGTAGAGGGAGAGCACGATCGGGAACGTATCCGGATTGACGAAGGTGGTCGCGAGTGCGAACAGCGATCCCGCCACGCCCGCGTAGAAGGCCGAGATCCCGAACGCGAGCGTCTTGTACATCGGCAGGTTCACACCCGACGACGTCGCCGCGATCTCGCTGTCGCGGATCGCCCTGAACGTTCGGCCGGCGCGGCCGCCGAGGAGCGCCCAGGCGACGAGGAACAGCACGGCCGCGATCGTCCAGGTGAGGTAGTAGAGCCAGTTGTTGAACGTCAGCGTCTGCCCGAGGACGTGGACGTTCTGGTAGCCCTTGCCCGTGTAGTTCGGTCGCCCGAAGAGCTGGATCCCCTGCGTCCCGCCGGTGAAGTGGTCGAACTTCTTCAGCACCGCCGGCAGCGAGACGGCGATCGCGAATGTAGCCAGCGCGAGATAGAGCCCCGAGAGGCGTAGGGCGGGCACGCCGAACAGGAGGCCGGCTGCCCCGGCGACCAGCCCGGCGAGCGGGATCGTCCAGAGGTCCCGCATGCTGTGGTGCCCGACCAGGATCGCGGTCGTATAGCCACCGATCGCCATGAACGCCCCGTGGCCGAGCGAGATCTGGCCGGTGTAGCCGGTCAGGATGTTGAGGCCGATGATCGCGATGAAGTAGACGCCGACGTAGGCCACCTCCGAGGCGCGGAAGTCGCTCAGCCAGTGGGGCAGGATCGCGAGGACGCCGACCGCCGCTGCGAACAGGGCGAGCTCGACCCCGAGGACGGTCGAACGTTGCCGGGTCACACGCGCCTCACCGTGGTGCGGCCGAACAGCCCGACCGGGCGGACGAGCAGCACCGCCAGGATCACCACGAACGCCACCGGCAGCTTGAGCTCGTCGCCGACGAAGCCGACGTAGGTGGAGACCAGGTTCAGGCCGACGCCGAGCGAAAGCCCGCCGACGACGGCGCCGAGCGGGCTGTCGAGCCCGCCGAGAATCGCCGCCGCGAGCGCGTACAGGAGCACGGCCCGCATCATGTTCGGATCGAGGAAGACGAGCGGGGCGACCATCATCCCGGAGAGCGCTCCCAGCACCGCCGCGAAGCCCCAGCCGAGGGCGAGCATCCAGCTGACGCGAACGCCGACGAGCCGGCTCGCCTCCGGGTTGAGCGCGGCGGCGCGCAACGCGAGCCCGAGCTTGGTGAAGCGGAAGAAGAGGTAGAGGAGCAGCACGGCGCCCAGCGAGACACCGATGACGCCGAAGTCCTGGATCGAGAAGGCGACGCCGCCGACGTGAATCGCCCGCGTCGAGAAGGCGCTCGGGAACGAGCGGGTCTCCCCGCCCCAGATCCAGAACGCGGCCCCGTTCAAGGCGATCAGCAGGCCGATCGTGACGATCACGACGGTCACGACCGGGGCGCGCTCGACCGGGCGGATGACGACTCGCTCGAGCAGGACCCCGCCGACGAAGGCCATCCCGAGAGTGGCAAAGAAGGCTCCCCAATACGGCCAGCCGGCGTCAATCAGCCACAGGGCGATGAAGGTGGTGAACATCCCCATCTCGCCCTGGGCGAAGTTGATCACGCGCGTCGAGCGGTAGATCAGGACCAGTGCGAGCGCGAGGCTCGCGTACACGCCGCCCGTCGCGAGCCCGCTGACGACCTGTTGCAGGAACTGGGCCATCAGTAGCCCAGGTAGGAGCGCCGCACGGACTCGTCACGGCGCAGGTCGTCGCTCGTCCCCGTCAGTACGACCCGCCCGACCTCGAGCACGTACGCGCGCGCCGCGGTCTCGAGCGCGATCACGGCGTTCTGCTCGACGAGCAGCACCGACAGACCATCCTCCTCGTTCAACGCCCGCACGATCCGGAAGATCTCGGCGACGATCGTCGGCGCGAGGCCGAGCGACGGCTCGTCGAGGAGGAGCAGGCGCGGCCGCTGCATCAGCGCGCGGGCCAGGGCCAGCATCTGCTGCTCGCCGCCGCTGAGCGTGCCCGCCTGCTGTCCCTCCCGGCGGGCCATCCAGGGGAACAACTCGAGCATCCGGTCGTAGTCGACCTTGGGCGTCCGTCCACGGTGCGTATAGGCACCCAGCTTGAGGTTCTCGCGCACCGTGAGCCCGGCGAAGGTGCCACGTCCTTCGGGCACGTGCGCGATGCCCATCCGTGCGACGACCTCCGGCCCCCTGCGGCCGAGCTTCCTACCCGCGAGGGTGATCTCGCCGCTCCGGCGGACCGTTCCCGAGACGGCGCGCAAGGTCGTCGTCTTGCCGGCGCCGTTGGCCCCGAGGACGGCGACGATCTCGCCCTCGCCGACCGTGAGCGAGATCCCGTGCAGCGCGCGGGTCGCGCCGTAGCGGGCCTCCACGTCCGCGAGCTGGAGCAGCGGCACCTCTATCCCGCTCCCAGGTACGCCTCGATCACCGCCGGGTCCCGCTGGACCTCGGACGGCGTGCCGGCGGCGATTCGCTTGCCGAAGCTGAGCACGAACACGCGGTCCGAGACGCCCATGACGAGGTTCATGTGGTGCTCGACGATCACGACAGTCAGCTCGAAGTCGTCGCGGATACGCCGGATGAAGCCCGCGAGCTCCTCCACCTCCTCGTGGCTGAGCCCTCCCGCCGGCTCGTCGAGCAGGAGCAGGGTCGGCCCGCACGCGAGCGCCCGCGCCAGCTCGACCCGCTTCTGCAGCCCGAAGGGAAGCTCCTTCACGCCGGTCTCGGCGAGGTGCCCAAGGCCGACGTAGCCGAGAATCTCCCTCGCGCGCCTGCGTCCACCGCGCATGACGTGGCGGCTCTGGGTCCCGACGAGCACGTTCTCGAGCACCGTCATCGTCGAGAACAGCTCGACGTTCTGGAACGTGCGGGCGATGCCGCGGTGGACGACGCGATACGGCGGCGTGCGCAGGAGCGAGCTGCCCTGGAAGCGGATGTCGCCCTCCTGGGGACGATAGATGCGGGTGACGAGGTTGAAGACCGTCGTCTTGCCCGCGCCGTTGGGGCCGATCAGTCCGACGATCTCGCCCACGTCCGCATCGAGCGAGACGTCGTCGAGCGCGACGATCCCTCCGAAGCGCCGCGTGACTTCCTCGACCGAGAGCAGGGCCATTCCTTCGCAACCCTAAAACCCCGTGGCCGTCTGTACGCTTGCAACGAGTGCGCCGGATCCTTTTTGCTGCGGCGGTCTGCCTCTTCGTCGGCGTCGCCGCGGCTCCCGCACAGGCCAAGGCGATCTACGGCACGGCGCGGAGTGAGCTCCTGGTTGGGACGAACAAAGCCGACCAGATCACGGCCGAGGGCGGCGGAGTCGACCGGATCAAGTGCCTCGGCGGACGCGACGTGATCACCGCCGATCCGACCGACAAGGTGGCGGCCGACTGCGAGGTGGTGAGTCTCCGCGTCTCACACGATCCGTATCGGAACTCCGACAGCCAGCACCAGACGCAGGTCGAGCCGGACAGCTTCTCGTACGGGTCGACGATCGTGAATACCTTCCAGAGCGGGCGCTACTTCGACGGGGGCGCCTCCAACATGGGCTGGGCGACGTCCACCGACGGCGGCAAGACCTGGAGGTCAGGCTCTCTGCCCGGCGTCACGCAGTTCTCGGCGCCTCCCGGCCTCTACCCGCGGGCGAGCGACCCGACCGTCGCCTACGACGCGGTCCACGGAGTCTGGATGATCGCGAGCCTCGGGTTCTCGCCGGAGGCGAACGCGATGTTGATCAGCCGCTCCGGCGACGGGACGAGCTGGGACGTGCCCGTGACGGCGATCCGCTCCGAGACCGACCTGGACTTCGACAAGGAGTGGATCGTCTGCGACAACTGGGCCTCGAGCCCGTTCCGGGGCAACTGCTACCTCACGTTCGCCGACTTCGGCCTGGGAAGGCTCGTCACGCTCACCTCGCACGACGGTGGAGTGACGTGGTCGGAACCGGTTCCGTCTCCGGCGTTCGACAACGACGGCTCGCTGAACGGGTCGCAGCCCGTCGTGCGTCCGGACGGGATGCTGGTGATCGTCTACTCAGGCCAGACGATGCTCGGCGAGACCGTCTCGACCGACGGAGGGGCGACGTTCACCGACGCCACGCCGATCGTCGCGCAGCTGTTCCTCAACGTGCCGAGCATGCGCGCCTCGGCGTTTCCGTCCGTCGAGGTGGATGCCGCCGGCACGATCTACGCGGCCTGGAACGACTGCGGGCGGCGGCGGGTCTGTAACGGCGACGACATCGTGCTCAGCTCGTCGACCGATGGGCTGCACTGGTCTGCTCCCATCCGCGTTCCGACGGGCGGTTCGCAGGCCGACCACACGTACTTCACTCCCGGACTCGCCGCCGATCCGGCGACGTCCCGCCACCTCGGCATCGCCTATTACGAGATGCAGCCCTGTGGGTGCAGGATCGACGTCGGCTTCATCGGCACCCGCGACGGGGGAACGACCTGGAGCAAGCCGCAGCGACTGAGCGCGCGGCCGATGCGGCTTAGCTGGATCGCGGCGACGAGCCTCGGGCTGATGACGGGGGACTACATCTCGACGTCGTTTGCCGGCGGGAAGCCGTTCCCCGTCTTCGCGCTCTCCTCGCCTCCATCGGGGCGGAGTTTGCGCGAGGCGATGTTCGTCACGACTCGCGGGATCGGCTAGGCGCCCTGCGGGGGAACAGTCCTTTAGGGTCGTCGTTCCAAACAGCGAAGGGAGAGCGACATGTCGCAGAACAAGCAACTCGTGCAGACCTTCTACGAAGAGGTCATCAACGGAGGCGATGTCGACAAGATCGACGAGCTCGTCTCCGAAGACTTCGTCGAGCACGAGGAGTTCCCGGGCATCAGCCCGGACCGCGACGGAGTCAAGGATTTCTTCCGGCTCCTGCGGTCGGCGTTCCCCGACGTCCACTTCACCCCCGAGGACGTGATCTCCGACGGCGAGCTCGTGGCCTCCCGGTTCACGATGACGGGCACGCACGAGGGCGAGTTCATGGGCGTGCCGTCGAGCGGCAGGCAGGTGACGGTCAGCGGGATCGACATCATCCGCGTCCGCGACGGCAAATGCGTGGAGCACTGGGGCCAGTTCGACGCGCTCGGCCTGCTGCAGCAGCTCGGCGCGCTGGCGGCTGAGGCTCCGCGCTAAGCGGGGGCGAGCCCGGCCGGATCGGTCACCGGCGCCCGGCAGGCGAAGCGCTCGCAGACATAGACGGCGGGACGACCGTCGACGTAGTCCTTCCCTGCGAGCAGCGGGACGTCCTCGGCCGGTCCGAACGCAACGACCGCGTTCGGCTCGAATGGCGCGAGCGCCGCCCGGGCGATCTCGTCCCGCGGGTTGCCGGCGACGGCGATCTCCTTCGGGGGCGAGAAGTGCAGATCGAGGGCGCAGAGCGCGTGGCCGACGGCGGAGGGGGCGCGTGCGAAGACGGGGTGGATCAGCCTGAAGACCGCGACGGCCCGGCGCTCGAGCTCGTCGTCGCCGTAGATTCGGGCAAGCCGTAGCAGCACGTAGGCGAGCATCGAGTTTCCCGACGGAGAGGGATGGTCGTCGAAGTCCTTCTTGCGGGCGACGAGCTGCTCCGCGTCCGCGGGGGAGAGGAAGAAACCGCCGCGCTCCTCGTCGGCGAACAGGTCGACCGCGAGCAGCGCCAGCCGCCGCGCTTCGCGGAGCCAGCGCAACTCCCCTGTCGCAACGTGGAGCTCGTAGAGGCCGTTCGCGACGTCGGCGTAGTCCTCGAGATAGCCGCTCGTCTTCGCCTGACCCGCGCGATAGGAACGGTAAAGGCGCCCCTCCGGCGTCGAGAGCGGGCCGAGCAGAAACTCGCCGACCCGGCGCGCGGCATCGACGAGGCCGTCCTCCTCGAGTCTCCGGCCCGCCTCGGCCAGCGCCGCGAGAGCGAGCCCGTTCCAGGACGCGATCGCCTTGTCGTCCCGCGCGGGCTTTGGGCGCTCCTCACGAGCGGCGAAGAGCTTGCCGCGTTCCTCCGGGGAGAGCACTCCACGGAGGACGAAGCGATCGTGCTCGAACGGCTGCAGCAACTCTGGGCGGTCGGCGCCGAGCGCCTCCGAGAGCTCCTCGGGCGTCCAGGTGAACGTGAGCCCTTCGACTCCTTCGGTGTCGGCGTCCTGGGCGGAGGCGAACCCGCCCTCGGGAAGATGCAGCTCGCGGAGCACGTATTCGAGCGTTTCCAGGACGATCTCCCGGTAGCGCTCCTTTCCGGTCACCACCCAGGCGTGCAGGTAAGCCGGGGCGAGCAAGGCGTTGTCGTACAGCATCTTCTCGAAGTGGGGGACGAGCCACTGCTCGTCGACCGAGTAGCGGTGGAAGCCGCCGCCGACCAGGTCGTACATTCCGCCGGCGGCCATCCCATCGAGCGTCCGCGTCACCAGGTCGAGCTCGCCCCGGCGGAGCAGAAACTCGAGCACCGAGGCGGGCGGAAACTTGGGTGCGCGCCCGAAACCGCCCCACTCGGGATCGAACTGAGAGCGGAGGCCTCCGAGCGCCTCGTACAGGAGCGAGTCGGTCAGCGGCTCCCGGGACGGCTCGAGCTCGCTGGAGCGGCGAACGGCCTCGACGATCTCCTTGGCCGAGCGGGCGACGTCGGCGCGCCGGTCGCGGTAGGCATCGGAGACCGCGACCAGCACCTGCCGGAAGCCAGGGAGGCTGTGGCGAGGCTCCGGTGGGTAGTACGTCCCGCCGAAGAACGGCTCGCCCGCGGGCGTGAGGAAGACGGTCATCGGCCAGCCTCCGTGGCCCGTGAGCGTGACGACGGCCTCCATGTAGACGGAGTCGAGATCCGGTCGCTCCTCGCGGTCGACCTTGACGTTGACGAAGCGCTCGTTCATCAGCCGGGCGGTCTCCTCGTCCTCGAACGACTCGTGCTCCATCACGTGGCACCAGTGGCAGGCGGCGTAGCCGATCGAGAGCAGGATCGGCTTGTCCCGTTCGCGCGCGCGTGCGAGCGCCTCCTCGCCCCACGGATACCAGTCGACCGGGTTGTCGGCGTGCTGAAGGAGGTAGGGGCTCGTCTCTCCGGCGAGCCGGTTCACTCGACCACCTGGCCGCCGGTGTAGAGGCGGCCCCTACGGGCCTCCTCGTAGGTGACGAACACGTTGCCGGGCTCGAGTGAGAGCTCGCGGGCGAGGACGTCCGCGACGAGCGAGAGCATGGCCGCGACCTGCTCGGGCGGCCTGCCTTCGAACGCGGTCACGGTCACGAGCGGCGGGTGCGTGGACCGGGGTTGAGCCGCTGGGCCCTGCGCCCCTTCGACGTAGTGCTCGAGCGTCTCCCACGTCGCCCATGTGCCCTCGGGTCGCTCGCCGAGCAGCGCCGCGAGCTCGGTGCAGAGCGAGCCGAGCACGCGCTCCAGGTCGATCTCCGGCTGCGCCAGCGCTTCGATGCGGACGATCGGCATCGCCGACAACGATAGTCGCGCGCCTGGGGCCGGTCGCTAGCGCTTCGCGCCGAAGATGCTCGACCAGAACAGCGCCAGCAGCAGGATGACGACGACGCGGATCCAGGTGTCCCACGAGGCCTGCCAGACGGCGAGGCCGAGGACCCACGGAAGCGCGACGATCCACAGCACGATCTCGGCCGCGAGCGGGAGGCCGCGCAACCAGCTCCAGATCCGGTCGAGGGTTGCCGCGTCGAACGCCATCAGCGCGATGAACGCGATCCAGACCAGCACCATCAGCGGCTGGGACGGGCTCCGGGTCTCCGGCTTGTGCTCCGGCCTGTGAACTGCCGCTTCGGTCATGCCTCCAGCATCGCCGGGCGGCGTGGAAACGGCATCGGTGGCGACCCTGTTTCGCCCTGCGGAAAAGCCCTCAGAGGCGGTCGAGGATCTCCTCGACCACGCTCGTCTTGGCGTCCGCGTAGTTCTGGACGTACTCCCAGTTCTGCTCGGCGAGCTCGCGCTTCGCCCGCGCGTACAGCTCCCGGTCGGCGTCGTTCGTGCGCAGGCGGTCACGGAATCTGAGCATCCGGTCGATCTCCGGGCAGCCGGCCGAGAAGACGTGCAGGTTGACGCTTGGGTCCTGGTCCTTGAGAAGTCGATGCTCGAACCAATCGGGCTCGCGGATCCGGAGCACGTACCCCGCATCCTCCAGGGCCGGAACGTATGCCTCCTCGTCGGTGGAGTCGGCGACCGCGAGCACGATGTCGATGATCGGCTTCGCAATCAGCCCCGGCACGGACGTCGAGCCGGCGTGCTCGACCTGGAGGGCCCGCTCCTCGAGCGCGTCCCTGATTCGCTCCTCCTCGCGGCGGAAGAGCGCAGGCCACTCCGGGTCGTAGTCGACGAGCTCGACCGGTCCGCGGTGAGGCTTGCGCTCCCCGATCGTCACTGCCTGCATGTACTCCTCACTCGTCTGACCCTGCTCATCCTGCATATCGTCACCCTAATGTCCTTCCTTCCGCTCCGCGGCATCCGCGTCCTCGACCTGACGAGCTCGTTCGCCGGTCCGTACTGCACCGAGATCCTGGCCGCGCTCGGCGCCGAGGTGGTGAAGATCGAGCACCCGAAGCGCGGCGACGAGACCCGACAGTGGGGGCCGCCGTTCTGGGACGGCGAAGGCGCGATCTTCCTGGCTGCGAACGCCGGCAAGCGCTCGCTCGCGCTCGACTTCCACGACGAGCGGGGCAAGGAGGCGCTGCTCCGGCTCGCGGACGGCGCCGACGTGGCCGTTCAGAGCCTGCGTCCCGGGCACGCCGAGCGGATCGGCCTCGGTGCCGGCGACCTGCGGGGGCGCAACCCACGCCTCGTCTACTGCTCGATCGGCGCCTACGGGCGGGTCGGGCCCCGGCGGGAGGAGCCGGGCTACGACCCGCTGATGCAGGCCGCCGGCGGGATCATCAGCGTCACCGGCGAGCAGGGCCGGCCCGGCGTCCGCGTCGGCGTCTCGGCGATCGACCAGAGCACCGGTATGTGGGCGGCGATCGGGATCCTGGGCGCACTCTGGGAGCGTGAGCGAACCGGCGAGGGCCGCGAGGTCGACGTCTCCCTGTACGAGACCGTGATCGGCCTGATCGCGTACCACTTGGTCGGCTATCTCGGCTCGGCGGAGGTGCCGGGGCGCCATGGAACGGCGTTCCCCCTGATCGCGCCGTACGAGGTTATCGCGGCGCAGGACGGCGAGATCATGATCGCGGCGGCCAACGACCGACTGTTCGCCGCGCTCTGCGAGGTGGTCGGCTCGCCGGATCTCGCCGACGATCCGCGCTTCGCGACGAATCCGGACCGCGTCGCCAACAGGGACGAGCTGATCTCGCTGCTCGCCGCCCGGTTCGCGGCCGAGAGCGCCTCGACCTGGCTCGAGCGGCTCGACGCGGCGGGCGTTCCCGCCGCACCCGTTCACGACATCGCCCAGGTTGCGATGGACGAGCAGACCCGGGCGCTCGAGATCCTGCAGCCGCTCGCGCATCCCACCGTTCGCGAGCTGGTCACCGTTGCGCTACCGCTGTCCGCCGACGGCGAGCGCGTCCGCCATGGAAGCCCACCCCCGCTCCTCGGGGAGCACAGCGGGGAGGTGCTGGAAGAGCTTGGCTACTCGCGCGAGGAGATCGCGGAGCTGGCGGACTCAGGCGTGATCGGGCTCGGGAACGGACCCGCCCGGTAGACCTGACCTTCGAGCGGCCGGCCAAGCAGGTCCTCGAGCCACGCCGAGACCGCGATCAGCGCCTCGAGGTCGACGCCGGTCGCGACCCCCTCCGCTTCGAGGAGGTAGACGAGATCCTCGGTTGCGATGTTCCCGGTCGCGCGCGGGGCGTACGGACAGCCGCCGAGCCCGCCGACCGAGGCATCGAACACGGTCGCGCCGGCCTCGAGCGCCGCATACGCATTTGCAAAGCCCGTGTTGCGGGTGTTGTGCAGGTGGACGCCGACCGGCCGCTTCCCGGAGACGCGCTCGACGAGATGCTTCACCTGCGTCGGCGTCGCGACGCCGATCGTGTCCGCCAGGACGATCTCGCCGGCGTCGAGCTGCGCGCAAAGCTCGACGACGCGGCCGGGGTCGACCCGGCCCTCGAACGGGCAGCCGAACGCGACGCTGACGGTCGCGGTGGTCGGGAGCTCGGACACGCCGAGGATTGCCTGCGCCTGGGTCAGCGCTTGCGCGAGCGACATGTTGCCGTTCTCGCGGTTGAACGACTCGGTCGCGGCGAGCGTGCAGTTGACGCGGTCGAGACCCGTCTCGCGCAGGCGCTCGTAGCCCTTCAGGTTGAGGACGAGGCCCGCGTACTCCGTCCCCTCACGCCGCTCGATGCCCGCGACGACCTCCTCGGCCCCCGCCATCCGTGGGACGCGGTCGTCGCGCACGAACGAGACCGACTCGACGCGTGGCAGGCCGGCCGCTGCAAGGCGGTTGACGAGCTCGGCCCGCGTCGCAGGCGGCAGCGTCTCCGGCTCGTTCTGGAGCCCGTCCCGCGGGCCGACGTCGCAGAGCGTGACAACAGGCACGCTCTCAGCGTATCGGCGTGAACGGGACGCGCCGGCAAAGCCGGCGCGTCCCTTCATCAAAGGGGAACCTGCGGTTCCCCCTTGAGACCCCCTCCCTCGTGACCGGGCCTCCCCGGCTACGCCGGGTCGACCCTTCTTCAAAAGAGGCCACAGACTCACCATCACTCGAAGGAAGGGGGAGCTCGAGGGGGAAACGGAGTTTCCCCCTCGAATGGAGCTGGGGCCGGCTTTGCCGGCCGCTGCGTTCTCAGGCAGCCTTCCCGTAAGCGTCGATGAGCTGCGGCCGGATCCTGACGATCACGCGCTTCTCGTCGGGCTTCCGGTACGGGTACCGATCGACACCGAGGTACTTCTTCGCGAGCTTGTCGATGTGCTCGTCGGCGCCCTCGTCGACGAGCTCGGCCGTCCCGCTGACGGAGACGTACGCTCTCTGCGGGTCCGCCTCGTCGTGGACCTCGATCGCGATCCGCGGATCGCGCTTGAGGTACTCAACCTTTGCGCGCCCGTAGGCGGTGTTGAAGAGCGGCACCTCGCCGTCGAAGTCGACCCAGACCGGCGTCACGTGGGGTGAGCCGTCGGGGCGGATTGTCGCCACGTTGCCCCAGTTCTTGTCCCGGAACAAGCGGGCTTGTTTTTCGGTCAATTTCGCCATGCCGATCTTGTCCCCGCTCGACGCCGACGGAAAACGCTAGGTTTTCGACCGATGGGAGTCCTCGTCCTCGTCGGCACACGCAAAGGGCTGTTCTTCCTCAGGGGCGACGACGCCCGCCGCGACTGGACTGTGGAAGGGCCGGTGCTCGAGGGCTGGGACGTCTTCCACGCGGTCCAGGACCCGCGCGACGGCTCGCTCTACGCCGCAGCGAACAACTGGGTCTACGGCGCGACCGTCCAGCGCTCGACCGACGGCGGCAAGACCTGGGTGCGCTCGGAGGGCCTCGGCCTGCCCGAGGACGGCGAGCTGAAGCTCGAGAAGAGCTGGCACGTTGAGCCCGGCCGCGACTCCGAGCCGGGCAGGCTCTGGCTCGGCGCCGCGCCCGGCGTCCTCTTCCGCTCGGACGACTTCGGCGAGAGCTGGGAGGTCAACCAGGGCCTGCTGGAGGACCCGACCCGCGAGCGCTGGCAACCGGGTGCGGGCGGCATGTGCACGCACTCGATCCAGCTCGATCCGGCCGACGACAAGCGGATGTACATCGGGATCTCGGCCGCGGGCGTCTTCCGCTCCGAGGACGGAGGCGAGAGCTGGACGCCCGCGAACAAGGGCACCGCCGCCGACTTCGCGCCCGACGACCAGTTTCCCGAGGTCGGCCAGTGCGTCCACAAGCTGCTCCTCCATCCGGGCAAGGACGGGCGCCTCTGGCAACAGAACCATTGCGGCGTCTACCGCTCCGACGACCGGGGCGAGAACTGGGAGCGGCTGGAGGGGAACGGCCTGCCGAGCGGCTTCGGCTTCCCGCTCGCGCTCGACCACCGGGAGCCCGATACGGCGCTGGTCGTTCCCGAGATCGGCGCCGAGAACCGCGTCACGCCCGACGGGCGCCTGGGGGTGTACAGGACGAAGGACGGCGGCAAGAGCTGGGAGCTGGCCTCGAACGGGCTTCCCGACCAGGCCTGGGCCTCGGTGATGCGGGAAGGGATGGCCTCCGACCGCCTCGACCCTCCGGGGATCTACTTCGGGACTCAGAGCGGCTCGATCTTCGTCTCGCCGAACGCGGGCGACGAATGGATCGAGGCCGCCGGCCAGCTGCCGCCGGTGCTGTCGGTCGAGACCGGAGAGTGGGAATAACAGTCCTCCTTCCGGGCCTGCTGGCGACGCAGGCCGGGGGCAAGGACCGGTTCGAGCTCGACGCGCCCACCGTCGGCGCGGCGCTCCGCGCCCTTCCGATCTCGGATCTGATCTTCGACGAGGCCGGGGAGCTGCGAGGCCTCGTGAACGTGTACGTGGACGGCAAGGACATGCGCACCCGCGACGGTCTCGACACGTCGCTCGAAGGCGAGGAGGAGATCCGGGTCGTGGCCGCGATCGCCGGCGGCGCGTCCGTCCAGCTCGGTGACGGCGTCTCGCTCTACGTCGAGGAGCTCGGCGAGGGCCTGCCGGTGATCGTCCTCCACGGCGGCCCGGGGGTCGACCACTCGATGTTCCGCCCCTACCTCGACCCGCTCGCGGAGGACTTCCGCCTGATCTACGTCGACGAGCGCGGGCAGGGACGAAGCGAGCGCGTCGACCCGGAGACCCTTTCGCTGGAGGTCTTCGCCCGAGACGTCGACCTCCTGGCCGAGGCGCTCGAGCTCGACCGCTTCGCCCTGCTCGGCCACTCGTTCGGGGCGATCATCGCCACGTTCCAGGCGATCGAGCTCGGGACGGCGGATGCGTACGTCGTCTCCGGAGGCGGCGACGCGAGCGACCCGATGATGGCGGACGTCGAGGCATCGCTCCGGGCGCTGGGGGACCAGGGCACGGAGATCGCCGCCTCCTGGGAGCAGGAGCAAACGGTCCAGAGCGAGGAGGAGCTGGCAGAGCTGATGCGCGTTCAGATGCCCTTTCACTTCGCCGGCGAGGTCCCGTCCGGCTACGGCGACGACATCGTCTTCTCGCCCGACGTCCTCCGCCATTTCGCGCAGGCCGGCTACGGCAACTTCGACTACAGGCCCGATCTGCGCCGGATCGACCGGCCGACGCTCGTGATCGTGGGTGAGCACGACCGTACGACGACCCCGCGGGCGGCCCGCGTCCTCCACGAGGGCATTCCCGGCAGCGAGCTGGTCATGATCGGCGCCGCCGGCCACATGAGCCTCGTCGAGAAACCGGACGAGTATCTGGCCGCGGTGCGGGCTTTCCTCAGCCGCGCGGCCTGAAGGCGCCAAAACCCGCCTGGCTATACTGACCGGCCCTCGGAAATGGCCAACGAAACCGTTCATACAGAGGAACCGCAGCTCTCCGACGACGGCGTCTGGATCACGACGCCCGAAGGCGAGCGCGTTCCCAATTACGAGGCGACCTTTCCCGACATCACGGAGGGCCAGGTCGTCACCGGCCAGGTCGTCCGGGTCGACAAGGACGAAGTGCTGGTCGACGTCGGCTACAAGTCCGAAGGCGTGATCCCGGTCGCCGAGCTTTCGATCCGGCGTTCGGTCAACCCCGCCGACGAGGTCAACGTCGGCGACCAGATCGACGCGCTCGTGATGACCAAGGAGGACGCTGAGGGCCGGTTGATCCTGTCCAAGAAGCGTGCTCGATTCGAGATCGCGTGGAAGCGGATCGAGCAGGCGGCGGAGACCGGCGAAGCCGTCGAGGGCAAGGTGATCGAAGTCGTCAAGGGCGGCCTGATCCTCGACCTCGGCGTACGCGGCTTCCTGCCGGCCTCGCTCGTCGACATCCGGCGCGTCCAGGATCTCGACGAGTTCCTGGGCCAGGAGCTGCGCTGCAAGGTGATCGAGCTCAACCGCGCCCGCAACAACGTCGTCCTCTCGCGACGGGCGGTGCTCGAGGACGAGCGCAAGGAGATGCGCCAAGCGATCCTCGATCGGCTGCAGCCCGGCGACGTCGTCGACGGCCAGATTTCCAACATCGTCGATTTCGGCGCCTTCGTCGACCTCGACGGGATGGACGGGCTCATCCACATCTCCGAGCTGTCCTGGAGCCACGTCAACCACCCCTCGGAGGTGCTCGAGATCGGGCAGGACGTCAAGGTCAAGGTGCTGGACATCGACCGCGACCGGCAGCGGATCTCCCTCGGCCTCAAGCAGACCCAGACCGATCCCTGGCAGCAGGTGCTCGAGAGCTACAACGAAGGCGACGTCGTCGAGGGCCGCGTGACCAAGGTCGTCACCTTCGGCGCGTTCGTCGAGATCCTGCCCGGGGTGGAAGGGCTCGTCCACATCTCGGAGCTCGCCCAGCACCACGTCGAGAACCCGCGCGAGGTCGTGTCGCAGGGCGATGCGGTTAACGTGATGATCCTCGAGGTGGACGCGGAGCGGCGCCGGCTGTCGCTGTCGCTGAAGCGCGTCGCCGAGGGAACGGAGCCGGAGCCGCGGGCCGACGGCGCCGAGTCCGTCCACCTGACCCCGCATCTCGACCTCTCCGAAGACGTGTTCAAGGACGAGGGGCCTGGGGCCGTGGCCGCCGAAGCGGCGCCGGAGCTGGAGTCGACTGAGGCAGCCGAGCCTGAGCTGGCTCCGGAAGACACGGCCGCCGACGAAGCAGACCTGACCGAGCCGGGCCCGGGCGATTCGGAGGGAAGCCCGCCCGAGCCGCCGCCCGAAAAGCCCTCCTAGCCTTGCCAAAGCCGCTGGCGGTCGCGATCACCGGCGGGATCGGGGCCGGTAAGAGCGAGGCGCTCAGGGCATTCGAGCGCCACGGCGCCGCCGTCATCTCGAGCGACGAGATCGTGCACCGGCTGCTGAGCGAGAACGAGACCATGCGGCGCGCACTGCTCGAGCGCTTCGGCGAGGGGATCCTCGACGACTCCGGGCGGCTCGACCGCGGTGCGATCGCAGAGGTCGTCTTCGCCGACCGCGAGGCGCTCGAGTGGCTGGAGGCGCTGCTCCACCCGCTCGTCGTGCGCGAGTACCTCTCATGGCGAGACGAGCTCGGCCGGCTGGAGCATCCACCCGCTGTATGCGCGACCGAGGTGCCGCTCCTGTACGAGGTCGGCGGCGAGAAGCGGTTCGACGCGGTCGTCGCGATCACCGCGCCGCGCGAGCTTCGGTCCTCGCGGGCGAGCGTCCCGCTCGAGGCTCGCGAGCGGCGCCTGATCCCCGACGAGGAGAAGGTGAAGCGGGCCGACTTCGCCTACGTCAACGACGGCACGACCGCCGACCTTGATGCTTTCGTAGCACGCGTGATGAAGCAGCTGGAGGAGCGCGCGTGAGGAAGATGGTCGCGATGGGGGTGCTCGGCGCCACCGTCCTCGGCATCGTGATCTTCGTCCAGAAAGACCAGCCTGCCTGGTTCCAGCGGCTTCGCTATCCGCTCCACTACCAGACGATCGTCCGCACGCACGCGCGGAACTACCACCTGCAGCCCGCACTGCTCGCGGCTGTCATCTACCAGGAGAGCAAGTTCCATCCCGACGCGAAATCGTCCTCGGGCGCGATCGGCTTGATGCAGCTCCAGCCGGCCACGGCCGAGGGGATCGCGATCCATACCGGCGGCTCCCGCTTCCGCGTCGACGACCTCTACGACCCCGAGCTCAACATCCGCTACGGGTCGTGGTATCTCCGTCATCTGCTCGACAAGTACGGCGACTTGAGGACGGCCCTGGCGGCCTACAACGCCGGACAGCGGAACGTCGACACGTGGCGACGCGAAGGCAAGGGGATCCAGTTCTCCGAGACGCGGCACTACGTCAGCCGAGTCGAGGACCTGCAGAAGGTCTACCGGCACGCGTACGCGTCAGAGCTCGGCTACTAACCGTCGCGCTCGACGCGCCGCCGCGACCATGCCCTTCTGCTCGTAGAGTGCAATCGCTTCGTCGAGGAGAGGCGACGCCTCATCGGACCGGCCGGCGATCATCAGCACCTCCGCAAGATTGAGCCGTGAGTCGGCACGGGAATACGAGTCGGTTTGATCTGCCAGCGAGACAGCCTCCCGCCCGAGTTGCGCAGCTTCCTCGAAGTCGCCGCGCCGGGCCAGGATCTTCGCCTCGACCGCCTTCCAGCGCCGGTGCGTCTCCACATCCTCGGGTGAGCCGAGCGCGTTCGCGGACAAGGCGGCTTCTTCGGCCTCGTCGTACCGGCCCTGCTCATAGAGCGCCTCGGCAAGGTGGCCGGCAATCGTGGACAGATACCCCTTCTCGCCCATCGATTCGAGGATCTCGTAGCCCTCACGGGCTTGCGCCTCCGAAGCCACAGGATCGCCCGCAAGGAGCTCCAGCTCTGAGCCCATCATCGAGTTACCGGCAGCGACGGCGATCATCATGCCGAGATCGATCTGCACCGAACGTGCTCTCCGGAGAAGTTGCCGTCCTTCCTCGAAGTCGCCGCGCATCCCGAGGAGGCAGCCGAGGACCTGGAGGGCGACCGACTCGAGGCCCGGTTCGGTCTCCGGGTCCTCGAGCAGCGCATTGCAGAGGCGGATGCCCTCGTCGACCGGCCTCGGTCCAAACCAGCAGTTGCGGAGCAGCCAAATGAGGCTTTCGATCTCTTGCTTCCGGTCACCTGCCCGGCGCGCATGCTCGATCGACCGCTCCAGGGCCTCGGCCATCGCGCCGCCGCTCATCTCCATCAGGTGTACGTGCGCGATCATCGCCCATCCTTTGGCGAGAGCGGCCTCGTCGCCGAGCTGCTCGAGCTCGTCGATCGCTTCCTCGGCGGTGCTCTTGAAGTCGTCGAACACGCTCTGATCGACGAGCGTTCGCAGCAGCCTGTGCTCGAGCAGCGCCCGCAGCTCGAGCGTGCGCTGGTCGCGGTCGTGGGCGATGTCGATGGCCTCGACCAGAGAGCGCTCGGCCCGCTCGAGCTGCCCGAAGTCCATCAGGGCGCGACCGAGGTCGACCAGGAGCGGCGTGCGGCGCGCATCGCGCTCCGGCAGCAAGTCCACCGCGCGAGAGAGCAGGTTCGTCCCGGCGGGTAGGTCGCCGCGCAGGAGCGCGCGGGCTCCTCCAGCGGCGAGGCGCTCGGCGGCGCGACCGCCGAGGTCGCGCGTCTCGGAGTCGGCAGGGGCGAGCTCTAGACGGTAGCGATGCGCCTGCTCGAGGTGATATCCGAGGATCTCGTCCTGCTCGACCAGGTCGGCGTGCGCTGCGAGCCAGCCGGCGAAGCGTTCGTGCAGTTCGGCGCGGATCTCCTTCGGTAGAGAGTCGTAGGCGGCGTCCCGGATCAGCAAGTGCCGGAAGCGGTACGCGTCATCGTCGGGGAAGGTCGGCGTGTCGGGCCTGATCAGCTCCTTGCGCACGAGCGACGGAAGCTGCGCATCGACGTCGGTGCCGGGTGCGAGCTCGACGACGGCGCCCCGGTGGAAGACCTGTCCCTCCACCGCGCCGCGCTCCACGACCCCGCGCTCTTCGTGACCGAGCGTATCCAGTCGCGCCTGAAGCAAGGCGTGGATCGTCGGCGGAACTGCTACGTCGCCCTCGTCGCGGAGCATCGCCACCATCTCCTCGACGAAGAGCGGGTTGCCCTCCGAGCTCTCGACAACCTTCGCCCGCATCTCGTCGTTTGCGCCGCCGAGCGACGCGATCAGCTGCTCGCACTCCGCGGGCGCCAGCGGCTCGAGCAGGATCGTCGTCGCATTCAGCTTGCCGCCGCCCCAGGCCGGGCGCAGCTCGAGCAGGTCGGGGCGCGCTACGCAGAGCAGGAAGAGCGGCGCTCCGCGCGAAAGGTCGGCGACGTGCTCGACCAGGTCGAGGAAGGTCGGCTCGGCCCACTGGATGTCCTCGAACACGACGACGAGCGGCCGCTCGCCCGCCTCGCGCTCGAGCAGCTTGCGAAATGCCAGCTCGGTCTCCGGCGGGGAGGAGGCGATGAGCGAATCGGGCTCGCTCCCGAGCTGCAGGAGAACCTCGACGACCGGGAAGTATGTGATTCCCTCGCCGTAGGGCAAGCAGCGACCGCGTACGACGCGCGCGTCGACGCCGGCCAGGAACTCGGCGACCAGCCGCGACTTCCCGACACCGGCGGGCCCGAGCAGCGTGAACAGGTGACAGGCTCGCTCAGTTTTCCCATGCTCGAAGTCCTGCCGGAGGCGATCCAGCTCTCGCCGGCGACCGACCAGCGGCGCCTCGAAGTGACGCGCGATCGCCTCGGCCCCCGCGCGGACGGCCAGCAGCCGGTATGCATCGACCGGCGCGGCCTTTCCCTTCAGCTCGAGCGGCGCGAGCTGCTCGACCTCGACCGCGTCTCGGACGAGCTTGCGTGTCTCGGGTCCGATCCGTACCTCTCCCGGCTGAGCGGACTGCTCCAGGCGGGCGGCGACGTTGACGGCATCGCCGGTGACGAGCGTCTCTCCCTCGCCGGCTATGACTTCGCCGGTGTTGACGCCGATCCGGAGCTCCGGACTGCGAAGCTCGTCGGCGGAGCGCACCGCGCGCAAGGCGTCGTCCTCGTGGACCACAGGGACGCCGAAGACGGCCATGACCGCGTCGCCGGCGAACTTCTCGACCGTCCCTCCGTGGCGCTCGATCGTCGCTCGGGCCTGCTCGAACCAGCGCCCCATCTGCGCCCTGACGGCTTCCGGGTCGCGCTCCTCGCCGGTTGCGGTGGATCCGACGACGTCGGCGAAGAGGACGGTCACCGTCTTCCGCACCTCCCGGGCCGGAGCACTCTCCTCGAGTGCCGCACCGCATGCATCGCAGAAGCGCGCCTCGGCACGATTCTCGGCTCCGCAGGCCGCACAGATCGTCACCTCGGAGCCTCCAGCTTCGTTAGGAGGTCGCGTACGCGGCCGCCGGGAACGGTCGCGCCTTTCTCCTCGTAGACGGCGAGCGCCCGCCCGTACGCCGCCCGCGCCTCGTCAGGTCGCCCGGCCGCCGAGTAGACGTCGCCGAGCGCTTTGAGGTTTGCGCCGCGCAAGTTCCAGAAGTCGGTCGTCTCGGACGCCTGGACGGCCTGGAGCGCGAGCCGCTCGGCGTCTTCGTGCTCGCCTCGCCTCGCTTTCAGCTGCGCCTCGATCGCGTCCGCCCCTGCGAAGTTGACGAGATCGCCCTCCGGACTTCGCTCGCGGACGAGTGGAAGCAGCTCCCCGGCTTCCTCGTCGCGACCCTGGTGGGAGAGGCAGTCGGCGAGCTGCATCGCCGTCGTCGACCAGAAGCTTCGTTCACCTAGCTCCTCGAGCGGGCCGAGCCCCGCACGGAGCTCTCGCTCCTCGGCCTCCAGATTGCCGGCCACGCGCTCGACGAACCCGGGGCCCTGACAGGTCGCCGCGTACTCCATCTCCAAACCGGCTTCTGCGAGCGCAGCCCGTCCACGGCGGAAGAGCTCGCGGCCCGTGTCGAAGTCGCCTTGCACGGCCGCAAGCCGGCCGAGGGCCCGCCGGGCCGAGGCCTGGACGAGCAGGAATCCTTCCGCCTGATCGACAATCGTCTCCAGCTCGTGCCGAGCCTCGTCGACGTGGGTCGGGCCGTGCGAGTAGACAGAGGCGAGCTCGCCGCGAATCGCCTGCACGAGCCGGCGGGCCCCGGCCCGCTCGGCATGCGGGAGTGCGGCACGGTAAGCGTCGGCGGCCGCCTGGGCATGGCAGCGTGCCCACTCGACGTAACCGACGAAGAGCATGGCCCGGGCAAGTCCGAGCTCGTCGCTCAGCTGCTCGAAAACCGCCCTCGCCTCCACAACGATCGCGCCCCATTCGTCGATGGATTGTGAGCCGCTGAGGAAGCCGGCCAATCCCTGCGCCAGAGTTGCATGGGCCCGCCAGCGCGGGTCCGGCGATTCGGCGGCCTCCTGGGCGTACGCGACGCCATCGTCGAAGCGTCCCGTATCGACCAGGGCGAGGCGAGCTCCGACACGAGTGGTAGGCGTCGCTCGTCTCCGCGCGGCAGGAGCCCGACCGCCCGCTCGAGCAGGTTGATCGCGGCCCGGAAGTCCGCCCGACCGAGCGCCTCTCTGCCAGCTGCTCCCAGATGCATCGCCGCTCGCTCGGCCAGCTGCGCCCGGTCCTGGTCGAGCTCCTTCCGGTAGCGATGCGCCTGCTCGAGGTGGTACCCGACGATCTCGTCCTGCTCGACCAGTTCGGCGTGCTCCTCCAGCCAGACCGCGAACCGCTCGTGCAGGTCGGCGCGTGTCTCCTTGGGCAGCGACTCATACGCAGCGTCGCGAATCAGCAGGTGGCGGAAGCGATAGGCGTCGTCGCCGGGCAGGGTTGAAGCGTCCGGTCGGATCAGCTCCTTTCGAATCAGCAAGGGGAGCTGCGCGTCCACGTCCGTTTCGGGTGCCAGCTCGAGAACGGTTCCGCGGTGGAAGACCTGACCCTCCACGGAGCCGCGCTCCACGACCGCACGCTCCTCGCGGCCGAGCGCGTCGAGCCGAGCGTGAAGCAGCGCGTGGATTGTCGGGGGCACAGCTACGTCTCCCTCTTCGTGCAGCATCGCGAGCATCTCCTCGACAAAGAGCGGATTGCCCTGGGCGGCCTCGATCACCTTTGCCTGCAGCTCGCCGTCGGCGCCGCCGAGCGTGGAGATCAACTGCCCACATTCCGCCTCTGAGAGAGGCTCGAGCAGGATCGTCGTCGCATTGAGCTTCCCGCCGCTCCAGGTCGGCCGCAGCTCGAGCAGCTCGGGGCGGGCTATGCAGAGCAGGAAGATCGGCGCGCTTCGCGACAAGTCGGAGATGTGCTCGATCAGGTCGAGGAACGTCGGCTCGGCCCACTGAATGTCTTCGAAGACGACGATGAGCGGCCCGTCGGTCGCCTCGCGCTCGAGCAACTTCCGGAATGCGAGCTGTGTTTCGGCCGGCGAGGACGCGATGATCGATTCGGGCTCCGCCCCGAGCTTCATCAGAACCTCGACGAGCGGAAAGTACGTGATCCCCTCTCCGTAGGACAGGCAGCGGCCGCGCACGACCCGGGCGTCGGCGCCGGCGAGGAACTCGGCTGCGAGGCGGGATTTGCCGACCCCCGCGGTCCCGAGCAGCGTGAATAGATGGCAGCTCTGCTCGGCGACGGCGTGCTCGAAGTCTTGGCGGAGCCGTCCCAGCTCTCGCTTCCGTCCGACGAGTGGGGCCTCCAGATGCCGCGTGATCGCCTCCGCCCCCTGGCGTACCGAAACGAGCCGGTAGGCCTCGATCGGCGCGGCCTTCCCCTTCACTTCGAGCGGGTCGAGCGGCTCCGCTTCGACGGCGTCGCGCACCAGGCCCCGTGTCTCCCTGCCGATCAACACCTCGCCCGGCGGCGCCGCCTGCTCGAGTCGCGCGGCGACGTTGACGGCGTCGCCCGTCACCATCGTCTCGCCCTCGCCCGCGACGACCTCGCCGGTGTTGACGCCGATCCGGAGCTCCGGGCTGCGCAGCTCCTCTGCCGAACGTACGGCCCGCAGCGCGTCGTCCTCGTGGACGACCGGTACCCCGAACACCGCCATCACTGCATCGCCGGCGAACTTCTCGACCGTCCCTCCGTGGCCCTCGATCGTCTGGCGGGCCTGCTCGAACCAGCGGCCCATCTGTGCGCGCACACGCTCGGGATCGCGCGACTCGCCGAGGGAGGTCGAGTCGACGACGTCCGCGAACAGCACGGTCACGGTCTTTCGCACCTCGCGCGCGGCGGAGGCCGCTGCGAGGGCGGCGCCGCAGTGGCCGCAGAACGCGAATTCGTCCGGGTTCTCTCGTCCGCAGCTGGGGCAGACCATGGCTCGAGCCTAGACCCTCGAATCCCTTTCTACAAGCCACATCACAAAGACACTTGACAGATGCCATAAGTGATGTCATAATGATGTCACAATGCAGCTACAGAGATTCATCGATTCGCTCAAAGCCGATCTGTCCGCGGTCGCGGAGCTCGGCGACGAGAGCACGGCGGATGCCGCCGGGCGCCTCGTCGTCACACTCCAGGCCTCGGTCGGCATGCGACTGCTCGACGCGCTCTCGGAAGCCGCGCTCGAGCTGAACGAGAAGCTTCCGACGGGTCACGTCGAGGTACGGCTGGCCGGGCAGGATCCGGAGCTCGTCTACGTGGGCGACGAGCCGGAGGCGCCGGCGGCCGGAGCGGAGGAGGCCTACACCTCCCGCATCACGCTCCGCCTCCCCGAGGCTCTCAAGACGATGGTCGAGGAAGCGGCAGCTCGCGAAGGTGTATCGGTGAACACCTGGATCGTCCGGGCGCTCTCGCGCTCGAGCTCCGCTGCGCCCACCACCCGCACGAGCAACCGGCTGACGGGCTACGCCCAGAGCTGAGAGGAGGAACGATGGCCTTCTACCCAACCCCCTTCGGACACGCGGAGATCCACATCGACCGCCGCGACCCCAGACCGCCCCGCTATGCCGAGACGATCCTCCGGCAGCGGGCACGGCGAAACCTCGATCGGCGGAGTCGATGAGGACCGAGACCTTCCAGACGCCGGGACCGGTCCAGCTCGACGTCCGCCTCGGGGCCGGCGAGGTCTCGCTCGAGACCGCAGCCACCGAGGAGACGACCGTCGTGCTCGAGCCGCTGCGCGACAACGAGGCGACCCTCGAGGCGATCCAGACGGCCCGACTCGAGGCGCACGAGCGAGGTGCCGGCGGCCACGAGGTCGTCGTGGACGTCCGCAGCCGCAGCCGCGGATTCGGCTTCTCCCGGGGCGCCGAGGTGCTCGTCCGCATCACCTGTCCCAACGAGACGAGCGCCGACGTGCAAACGGGCTCGGCCGACGTCGTCGGCCGCGGAGTCTTCGGCGCGGTCGAGGTCGAGACGGGGTCGGGCGACGTGCAGTTCGCCGACGTCACCGGCGACGCGAGGATCAACGCGGCGAGCGGCGACGTCGAGATCCGCACGGTCAGCGGCGACTGCCGGATCAGCACTGCGTCCGGCGACGTCCAGATCGGCCTGATCGGAGGCGAAGGAAGGGTCAATTCGGCCTCGGGCGACGTAATGGTTCGCGAGGTCGGCGGGTCCTTCGAGGCCAACAGCGCCTCCGGCGACGTGATCCTCAAGGAGGCGCACTCGTCTGTGAGCGTCAACACCGCCTCCGGCGACCAGATCATCGGACGCGTCTCCGATGGGAACGTCAATCTCAAGTCCGCCTCGGGTGACCTCAAGATCGGGATCAAACAGGGATCGAGGCTGTTCGTCGACGCCAGGTCGAGAAGCGGCGAGGTCAGCTCCGAGCTGGAAGTCAGCGAAGTCCCGCCCGAGGGCGACTCGCCGCTCGTGGAGTTGCGCGCCAACACCATGAGCGGCGACATCTCAGTCGTCCGGGCGTGACCCCGCACGCCCCTCGCCGGCGACTCCTCCCGGCCGGCGGAGCCGGCCTCCGGAGCCGCCTGACGCCGCTGACGGCACGGTGCTCTCCGGGCCCGTATTACCCATACTGTGCCCTCCGGCCCCGCACCGCCAGCGGCGCCCGAGGAACGCGCGGATTCGTCCGGCTGTGACCTCTGTGACGGCAGAGGCGCGGCTCGCGCCGCTGCATCGCCAACCCCTTTTCCTGCGGTTCTGGTCGGCGCAGGCGGTCTCCGTCTTCGGCGACCAGGTGAGCGCGCTCGCCATTCCGCTCACGGCCGTTCTGGTCCTGCACGCATCCGCGTTCCAGGTCGGGCTGCTGACGTCGATGGCGTGGCTGCCGCATCTCCTGTTCTCGCTGCCGGCCGGCCTCTGGATCGACGCGCGCCCCCATCGCCGCCACGTGATGATCGGCGCCGACCTGCTCCGCGCCGCCGCGCTCGCGACGCTGCCGGTCGCGTGGTGGCTCGGCGGGGTGACCGTCTGGCAACTGCTCGCCGTGACGTTCACGGTCGGCGCGCTCACCGTCTTCTTCGATCTCGCCAACGCCTCGTTCGTCGTCGCGCTCGTCCGCCGCTCGCAGTACGTGGAGGCGCAGGGACGGCTTAGCACGAGCCGCTCCGTCTCGTACATCGCCGGCCCGAGCGTCGCCGGCTTCCTCGTCCAGGCCCTGGGCGCGCCCGTGGCGCTGCTCGCCGACGGCGCCTCATTCCTGTTCTCCGCTTTCGCGCTCGGGGGAACGAAGGTCGAGGAGCCCCCCGTCGAGAAGAGCGAGCACGGCTCCCTCCGGCGGCTCGGCGACGCCTTCCGCCACCTCCTGGGAGACTCGCTGCTGCGCGCCAGCCTGCTCTGCACGAGCACGGTCAACTTCTTCAACTTCTTCCTGCTCGCGATCTTCGTTCTCTATGCGAGCCGGACGCTGGGCCTGAGCGCGGGGACGATCGGCGTCGTGCTAGGGGTCGGAGCCTTCGGCGCGCTCGTCGGCGCGATCACGGCTCCGCGGATCGGGCGGCGGCTCGGGATCGGGCGGGCCGTCGTCATCGGCGCGATCCTGTTCCCCGCGCCGCTGGCGCTGTTCCCGCTCGCGCACGGCTCGCACGTCGTCGCCGGGGCGATGCTGCTCGTCGGCGAGTTCCTGGCGAGTGTCGGGGTGATGATCTTCGACGTCAACCAGAACAGCGTGCTGGCGATGTCGATCCCCGACGCGCTCCGCAGCAGGATCGTCGGTGCCTACCGCTTCGTGAACTACGGGACACGCCCGGTCGGTGCGCTGCTCGGGGGCGTGCTGGGCGGCGCGATCGGCCTGCGGGAGACGATGTGGATCAGCGTCGCCGGCTCCTCTGCGGGCGTCTTGTTCCTGCTCTTCTCGCCGATGCCGGGCCTTCGTGAGGAGCACCTGGCGTGAGCCGCAAGGACTTCCTCAGGCAGCCGTCGCTCCTGGCGCTGCTCGGCGCCGAGGTCGTCTCCACGACCGGCACGCAGATGACCTGGCTCGCTCTGCCGTGGTTCGTCCTCGTCACCACCGGGTCGGCCACGCAGACGAGCTTCGTGATGGCGGCCGAGCTCGTCGGGCTCGCCTTGCTCGGGCTGCCCGGCGGTCGCTTTCTCGGTCGGCTCGGCGCCCGCCGGACGATGATCGTCTGCGACGCCGCGCGTGCCCCGCTCATGCTCGTCATCCCGGTGCTCCACTGGACGGGAGGGCTCTCTTTCGCCGTGCTGCTTGCCGTCGCCTTCGGGCTCGGTGCGCTCAGCGCTCCCTATTTCGCGGCGCAGAAGGTGATCGTCCCCGAGCTGCTCGGTGAGGACGAGACGAAGGTGGGAGAGGCGAACGCCCTCTTCCAGGCGGCTACGAGGACGACGTTGCTGCTCGGGCCGGCGCTCGGCGGGGTCCTGATCGGCGTGATGGGAGCGACGAGCGTCTTGATTCTGGATGCCGGCAGCTATGTCATCTCCGTCCTCCTCGTCGCCTCTTTCGTGCCTCGTCGCCCGCCGCTCGAGCAGGATCCGGAGCACCGGAAGATCCGGGCCGGGCTTCGCTTCCTGCTGCGCGACCCTCTGCTCCGTGTCTGGTGGCCCGTCTTTGCGATCGGCGATGCGGCCTGGACCGCGTTCTTCATCACGATCCCGGTGCTGGTGATCGCGCGCTTCGGCCACGACCCCAAGATCGCCGGCTGGCTGTTCGCTTCGTTCGGCGTCGGAGCCGTGATCGGGAATGCGATTGCGTTCCGATTCCTCCTTCGCCGTATGGAGGGGCTCGCGCTGATCTCGGTCTTCATCATGGGTCAGGCGCTTCCACTCTGGTTCCTATGGCTGCCCCTTCCCGCGGCTGGGATCGCGGCCGTTATCCTCGTGTCCGGGATCGCCAACGGTCTCGTCAACCCCCCGCTGCACACGATCTCGACGCTGCGCGTTCCCGCGTCGCTGCGTCCGACCGTGATGACGACCGCGATGGTGCTCTGGGCGCTCGTCAATCCGCTCGGGCTCTTCATCGCGGGGCCGGTCCTCGACGCGTTCGGGACGACTCCGGTGCTGATCGGCTTCGCGGCCGTCCAGACCGTGTCGATGGCCGCGGCGGGGCTGGCGGCCGTGCGTGAACGCGGACGACGACGGCTCGTACCGGCAGCCCAGGCGGGCTAGGCACTGCAGCCGCTTCGCCGCAATCGGGACTTCGTTCTGCTGCAGGCGGGCAGCTGCTCTCGACGCTGGGAAGACGCCCATGGTCAGCGCGTAGGAGCGGTATGGCGGGCGTTCTTTTACGAACTCCACGGCAAGTACCCTGTCCCGGAGTGCCCGAGTTCAAGACATTTGACGCCTACCAGCCGACCGGCGACCAGCCCCAGGCGATCGCCACGCTCTCCGAAGGGCTCCGCGAGGGCGAGCGCTACCAGACCATGCTCGGGGCCACCGGAACGGGCAAGACGGCGACGATGGCCTGGATCATCGAGCAGGTCCAGAAGCCCACGCTCGTGATCGCACACAACAAGACGCTTGCGGCCCAGCTCTGCAACGAGTTCCGGGAGTTCTTCCCGTCGAACGCGGTCGAGTACTTCGTCTCCTACTACGACTACTACCAGCCCGAGGCCTACGTCCCCCAGGCCGATCTCTACATCGAGAAGGACTCGTCCCAGAACGACGACATCGCGCGGCTGCGCCTCGCCGCCACCTCCGCGCTGTTCACGCGCCGCGACGTCGTCGTCGTCGCCTCCGTCTCCTGCATCTACGGCCTCGGCTCGCCGGAGGAGTGGCGCGAGCGGCTGCTGTACCTGGCGGTCGACGAGGAGCACGACCGCGACGCGGTCCTGCGCAAGCTGATCGACAGCCAGTACGTCCGCAACGACACCTCGCTGGGGCGCGGTCGCTTCCGCGTCAAAGGCGACGTCGTCGAGGTGCAGCCTGCGAACTCCGAGACCGCGTATCGGGTCTCGTTCTTCGGCGACGAGGTCGAGCAGATCACCCACTTCGACCCGCTGACGGGGGAGATCTACGCGAAGCTCGACAACCTCGCGATCTGGCCGGCGACGGAGTACGTGACCTCGAAGCCGACGATCGAGCGCGCGGTGGACGAGATCAAGCACGAGCTCGAGCAGCGCGTCCGCGAGCTCGAGTCCGAGAACAAGCTGCTGGAGGCGCACCGCCTGCGCCAGCGCACCGAGTACGACCTGGAGATGATGCGGGAGCTCGGCTTCTGCTCTGGGATCGAGAACTACTCGCGGATCCTCGAGGGCCGGCCGCCCGGGTCGCATCCGTTCACGCTGCTCGATTACTTCCCGGACGACTTCGTCGTGTTCGTGGACGAATCGCACCAGACCGTGCCGCAGCTCGGTGGGATGTACGAGGGCGACCGCTCCCGCAAGCAGACGCTGGTCGACTTCGGCTTCCGCCTCCCGTCGGCACTCGACAACCGCCCTCTCCGTTTCGATGAGTTCCTCGGGAAGGTGAAGCAGCTGGTGTTCGTGTCCGCGACCCCCGGGCCGTTCGAGCTGCGCCACTCGTCGCGGGTCGCGGAGCAGCTCATTCGGCCCACGGGAATCGTCGACCCCGACGTCGAGCTGCGCGCGACCAAGAACCAGATCGACGACTTGCTGAACGAGATCCGCCGCCGCGAGGAGGTCGGCGAGCGCGTCCTCGTCACGACGCTGACGAAGAAGATGGCCGAGGACCTGACCGACTATCTCCTCGAGTCGGGCGTAAAGGCCCGCTACCTGCACTCCGAGATCGACACGCTCGAGCGGATCCAGATCATCCGCGAGCTCCGGCTCGGCGACTACGACGTGCTCGTCGGCGTCAACCTGCTGCGGGAGGGGCTCGACCTGCCCGAGGTGTCGCTGATCGCGATCCTCGACGCCGACAAGGAGGGCTTCCTACGCGGGAAGACGGCGCTGATCCAGACGATCGGACGCGCGGCGCGAAACATCAACGGCAAGGTGCTGCTGTACGCGGACAAGCTGACCGAGGCGATCAAGGGCGCGCTCGACGAGACCGACCGCCGGCGTGCGAAGCAGCTCGTCTACAACGAAGAGCACGGGATCACGCCGGAGTCGATCCAGAAGGGCGTGTCCGACATCGCCGAGTTCCTGTCGCTGGAAGCACCGCACGTTCCGTCGAAGCGGCGGCGCGGCCGCAAGGAGGTCGAAGGGATGAGCCGCGAGGACCTGGAG
>DASWEE010000121.1:0-11547 GCA_036394915.1 Gaiellaceae bacterium
CGACGAGGTGCCCACCGACGACCGCGGACGCGTCGAGCGGCCGTCGCGCGAGCTTCGCGGCGAGGTCTTCGCCCGCTTCCACGCCGCGCTCGAGCCACTGCGCTCGGCCGGCAAGCTCGGCGGGATCCTGCTCCAGTTCCCCTCGTACGTCGTCCACAAGCCGGTTTCGTTCGACTACCTCGAGTGGGCCCAGGAACAGCTCCGCGGCGACCCGACCCTGGTCGAGTTCCGTCACCGCAGCTGGCTCGACGAGGAGCACCGCAGCGAGACGTTGGAGTTCCTCGAGCAGCGCGGCATGACCCACGTCGTCACCGACGCGCCGCGGATGGAGCAGGCGAAGAACATCGTCCCGACCGTGTTCGTGCGGACGAGCCCGGTCGTCTACGTTCGCATGCACGGCCGCAACGCGTCGACCTGGAACGTCCGCGGGCGGAGCGCTGCCGAGCGCTTCGACTACCTCTACGGCGAGGAGGAGCTAAGGGAACTGGTCCCGCCGTTGCGGGAGCTCGCCTCGGAGGCCGAGCAAGCGTTCGTCCTCTTCAACAACAACGGCCGCAGCCAGGACGGAAGCGGGGGCTGGATCGCCCAGGCGCCGACGAACGCACTCATGTTGCGCGAGCTCATCGCCAGCGAAAGCCGGTAGCGGAGGCGGCCGGCGCGAGCGGGCTCTCGGGGAGCCCGGCGCGCGGCTCGGTCTCGTTGAACGCGCTCGGCGCGACGTCGTTGGGCGCGTCCGGGTGGAAGAGCGAGGCCAGGTACTGGATCTGCCCCCGCCCGGGGCCGAGCTCGAACTGCCCGCCGCCGTAGGCGCCGATTCCATGCGCGGCCAGGTAGTCGTACGTGTCCAGCAGCGCCTGGAGGCTGCCGAAACGGGACGGCTTGATGTTGATCGTCCGCGGCGGGAACGGCAGTGCCTCGATGTCGGCGACGGAATGGATCGGCGCGTCCCAGGTGATCCGGTCGCGGTATGGCATCAGCACGGGCTCGGTCTCCGGAGTCAGCGCGGGATCCTCGATCCACGCATCCGGGAGGCCCTCGGCAACGAGGGCGTACAGGCGAGGATCGGGCGGCTGGTCGACGATCGTGCCCTTGTACACGCCCTTGAGGTCGACCGAGTCGACGGCGCCGGTGCCGGCCAGCTCCGCGACGAGACCCTCGTCCCAGGAGCTCGTCGGGTCGAGCTTGAAGCGCATGCCCGGGTAGAGCTCGAGCCGCCGCCGTACGCGCTCGATCGAGGGCGGCTCGCCGAGCCGCATCGAGACGACGAACGTGACCGGCCCGGGCTCCCGTCCGAGTGCCTCCGCGAGGGACAGTCCCCGCTGGCGGAGCGCGAGGTCGAGCGCCGCGCTCTCGAAGCCCCAGCGGCGGTGCGAGTCCATCTCCTCCAGGCGCGCGGAGAAGCTCTCGAGCGTGTGCGAGCCGGCGAGCGGCAGCACCGGTCCGGCCTGCTGGAAGGCGAGCTGCTCCTCCTCGGAGTAGGTCGTGTCCTCGCCGACGCCTTCCTCGCCCGCGCCGAGCAGGTGGATCACCGTCGTCCGGCGGGTGAACCCGCTCGAGACCTCGGCCGAGAGCCCCTCGAGCCCATAGGACTCGACTTCGAGGGAAAGCGACCTAATTCCCGATGTAGACAGGCGTGCCCACGCTGACGCGATCGTAGAGGTCGATCACGTCGGGAATCAGCATCCGGACGCAGCCGTGCGAGACTGCGTGCCCGATCGACCAGGTCTCCTCCGTCCCGTGGATGCCGGCGCCGTTGAAGATCCCCATCCAGCGTGCCTTCAGCGGATCGGAAGGCCCAGGCGGGATCACCTGGCCGGCGAGCGAGCCCGCCCAGGCGCTGTTCGGGACGTGCCACCAGGGATCGACCTGCTTGTCCTGGACGTGGTAGACGCCCTCGGGCGTCTCGAGCCCGGCCTGGCCGACGGCGATCCCGTAGCTCTTCACGAACTTCAGGTTCTTGTAGACGCGGAGCGTGAAAGCACCGCGGTCGATCGTGATGTACGACGGGTTCTGCTTCCGCAGCGTGTCGACCGTCACCTTCGGCGGGACGCGGCGAACGGGCACCTTGATCCTCCGCGCCGCGTGACGGGAGACGAGAGCGTGCCTCATCCGCCAGCGCAGCAGCGACGCCTTGACCTCGCTGCCACGGTGGCCGCTCTTGATCACGACGCGGTCGTAGCTCGGCTCGAGGACGGCGTCCACCGGTTCGATGTCGATCCGGCCCCGCAGCTTCTCGACCGTGGACTGGACGACAACGGGGGAGTAGTGCACCCGCGGGCGCAGCGTCGTGTCGACGTGGCCGCCTGTGAGGTCGCGCCACGCGCGGGAGATGAAGAACCCGTGCCGGCTGCGTGCGAGCGCCTGGTCGACGAGCTGGTCGATGTTCACCTCCACTTGGGCCTCGCGTCCGCTCAGCACCAGGTGACCGCGGTGATACCTCAGCACGAGCGGGCGCTCGAGCACCTTGTACGCCCGCCTGAGCTTGTCCCGGGCCGCGCTCGCGCTCAGGCCGCCGATGTTGATCCCGCGGACGTGGACGCCCTTGGCGATCATGTCGCTCTGAGCGCGGTCGTAGCCGTACGCGGCCGCCACGACGCCGCCGCACGCCACGACGACCACGAGCGCGGCCACGAGCAGCCACTTGTGCCAGAAGACCGTGCGGAGGGACCGGCCCATCCGGCCCCATCCTCGTTTGAGGCGGCTCACCATCCCCGTAATTCAATCACTCAGCGCGGTCGTCGAAACGGTCAGCTGGAGAGGAGCGCCCTCGTCTCCTCGGCGCGCCAGGCGAGGCCCATTGCCTCGAACCGCGACGCGGACTGTTCGATCAGCGAGAAGTTCCGACGAGCGAGGCCGAGGGCGCGTAGCGCGAACGGGCGCGTGTAGCTCTCGCGCTCAAGGTGTGGGGCGGCCTCCGCTTCGACACGTTCGCTCTGGCCAAGAGCGACGAGGGCGTCGAGACGTGCTGCCGCCGCGTCCAGCCCGAACGCGTCGCCCGTCGGCGGAAGCGCCTCGAGCATGCATTGCGCGGCGTCGAGGTCGCCGCGAAGGAGCGCGAGCCGGATCAGTGCAGGTTCGCGCTCCGGGGGGCCGGCGACCACCGCGCTCGCCCGGCCAAGCTCCTCGAGCCGGCGTGCACCGCTCTCCTCGCCGACGTGCGCGAGGCCGAGCGCGCAGACCAGGAGGTTGCGCCAGTTAAACTGGCACGGCAAGTCCTCGTTGGCCACGCTCGCGATCTCTGCACGTCTCGCCAACTCGGCCAGCTCCGCCCAGTTGCCAAGAACGCTCTCGAGCAGTGAACTCAGAGCCAAGCCGTGGACCTCGTCGTGCGAAGTGAGCGACAAGGCAAGCCGGTCGTGGGCTTCCGACAGGCGACGCACTTCACCGATCCGGCCGGCCCGCAGATAGACAAAGCCCCCGTTCCAGTATTGGTGTGCCTCGGGGCCTGGGTCGCCCAACAGAGGGGCAACCTCGAGCCCCCGGTCCACCCACTCACATGCCTCCACGTAGCGCCGAGCCTGTGTCGCGGCAAGCGTCTGCGCTTCATATGAGTAGACCATGAGCCGCGCGTCTCCCAAGGCCTTGCCGATCGTGTGTGCCTCTGATGCCGCCACGCGCCCCTTCGCCGGATCGCCGAGGGCATGCGCAAGGAGAGCCCAGCCGCGCGCTTCTGTTCCGGGGTCGGAGAGCTCGAGCGCCCTGGCGAGCCACCGTTCGGCCAGCTCGCGCGGCGGCGGCTTCTTCCACATGTAGGGCCGCCCGAGACCCATGTATGCGAGCTGGGCGTAAATGTCCGCGGCGACCGACGCATCGGGATGCAGATCGAGCGCTCGTTCGAGTGAGCTGCGCGCGCTCTGAGGGTCGTAGCGGAGCCTGTGCGTGCTGGCCGCCTCGCGGTGGATCTCGATCCTGACTCGGTCGTCCGCCTCGAGCTCGAGAGCCTGCTCGAGTAGCACGAGCGCCTCCTCGATCTCGTACCGGCTCCAGGCGAGCTCGGCCGCCCGCCGCAGCCACGTAACCGCCTTCGAACGCAGCTCCTCGAGGCGGGCCAGGTCGTCGACCCAAGCGAGATCGGCGTTCTCCGGCCGCGCCGCCTCTGCGTAGTGAAGCGCGAGGAGAGCGGCGTCTTCGTCACGTCCGCCGCCGCGATTGTCCAGCCAGTCCGCGAAGTCCGCGTGCATGCGCGCGCGGTCACGCATCGTCAGCGAGCCGTAGGCAACCTCGCGCGTGATCGCGTGCTTGAAGACGAACTCGCGCTCGCCCTCGAGCGACGAGCCCGATCGCCTGCGGACGAGGTCGCGCTGCTCGAGCAAGCGGAAGTCCGGGTCGACTCCGTCGAGCAGCCCGCGAACGGCGCTCGGCCAGAAGGCACGCCCGATCACGGCCGCCGCTTGGAGCGCGTTCTTCTCCACCGAAGGGAGCAGATCGATCCGCGCGGCGAGCACAGCGTGCACGGAGTCGGGAATTGCCGTCTCCAGCGGGAGCAGATCGAGGTCCCACCCGTCGCCCGGGCGAAGCGCCCCGCGCTCCATCAGCGTGGCAATGAGCTCCTCGAGAAAGAGCGGATTGCCCTCCGCCTGACCGAGCAGGTCACGCACGGCCGGCGGAACCTCGGTCTCGACGACGCCCTCGACCAGACGCTGGACGTCCTCGGCCGCGAGCGGTTCCAGCCAGATCCACTCGCTCGGCGCGCGGCCTCTGCCCCAGGTTGGGCTGCGCTCGATGAACTCCGGACGCGCCGTGCCCAGCACCAGCACCGGCGCCTCCACCTCGAGCAACGTGCGCTCGAGCAACTCGAGCAGCGGCTCTTCGGCCCAATGCAGATCCTCGACGAGGGCGACGAGCGGCCGGTCTGCGGCAAGCTCCTCGGCCAGCTCGATCCAGGCGTCGTGAAGGCGGTCGCGCGCGACGATCGGATGGAGGTCGCTCGCGACGTCGAGCCCGAGCGCGAGCGCGAGGATCTGCCTTTGCGCGAGGAGCCCGAGAATCCGCTCGGGTGGATCGCTGTCGAGAACGCCGAAGTGCTCCTTGACGATCTCGCCGAGCGGCAGGTATGTCACGGCGTGCCCGTACGGCGGGCAGCGGCCCGTGCGGCGCAACGCCTCCGGCGCGTGGCCCCCTAGCCACTGCCAGATCTCGCGGACAAGCCGTGTCTTGCCGACTCCCGCTTCACCCATGACCGTGACGAGCTGCGGTTCCCGGCGCGAGACGGCGTGCTCGTAGGCGTCCTGGATCAGGCCGAGCTCCCGATCACGCCCGACGAAGGCGGGCGGCAGTCCGGCGAGCCCCCGCGGGCGCATCAGCGAGAGCGCGCGCACGAGCCTCCGGCACGCGATGCCGCCGGGCTTCCCCTTCGCCTCGACCTGGATCGGCGCCTCGAGCTCGAACGCGCCCGACGCGAATGCCGCCGCCCGTTCGCCGACGAGGATGTCGCCCGGGCCGGCTGCCTGCTCCAGCCGCGCGGCGACGTTCACCACGTCGCCCGTCACGAACGAGCTCTGCTCGCGCGCGCGCGCGACCACGACCTCGCCGCAGTTGACGCCGATCCTGAGCGAGAGCTCGTCGCCGAACAGCTCCGCCAGCCGTCTTCGCATTGCCAGCGCAGCGTGTAGCGCGCGCTCGACGTGGTCCTCCTGCGCCACCGGCACACCGAAGGCCGCCATCACCGCATCCCCGGCGAATTTCTCGACCGTGCCGCCCGCCCGACCGATCTCGTCCGTCATCGCGTCGTAGAACCGCTCCAGCATCGTTCGCGTTCGCTCGGGATCCTGCGAGGCGCCGAGCTCCGTCGAGCTGACGAGATCGGCAAAGAGGACGGTTGCGAGCTTGCGCTCCGCCCGCTCTGGATCAGGAGCGGTCATCGGCTGGGAGCAACCCCTTCGTGCGGAGCTCCTCCCGTGCTCGTTCGCCCTTCCGCAGGTCGCCGAAGCCCAAGGCGTCGAGGATCTCGGGCGCCTTCGTGAACTGGACCTGCGAGTACTCGACCACCTGGATGAAGTTCCCCCACGGGTCGCGGAAATCGTTCCCCCTCCCGAACAGCTCCACGCCGGCCTCACGGGCAGCGGCGAGCGCGGCCTCCCTGTCCTCCACCACGAGCCCGAAATGGCGCGCGTCGTCCGGGGGCTGAGTGCGGCCTTCGGAGAGCGCGAGGAACTGGTCCCCCATGGTGATGAAGGCCATTCCGGGGATCCGCTCCTCGACGGTGAAGTCGAAGATCCGCCCGTAGAACTCGAGCGCCTCGTCCAGGTCGCCGACCTCGATCGCGACGTGGTTGATCCCGACGAGTCTCGTGCGCTCGGTCATGTGAGTATCTTGCCCACTGTGGACACCTATCTGGCGATCATGAGCCGCCGGGAGGGGAGGAAGTACTCGGACCGAGCCGTGTCGGAGGGTGTCCGGCACCGGATCCTCGGCGCGGGACGGCTCGCGGGCAGCAGCCAGAACCGCCAGCCCTGGCACTTCTACGTGCTCGACGACCCGAACCTGCTCGCGCGCGTCGCCGAGACCGTGTACGAGCCGTCCAACCTGCTCGGCTCGCCGTTCGTGGTCGCGATCACGGTCACGGGCAAGGGGCCGACTTCCTTCGACGCGGGGCGCGCCGCCCAGAACATGCTGCTGGCGGCCTGGAACGAAGGCGTCGTCGGCAGCCCGAACGGGATCGAGGACTCCGACAAGATGACGGAGCTGCTCGGGCTCGAAGAGGCCGAGAGGCCGGCGATCGTCCTCTCGTTCGGGCATCCCCAGCGGGAGCGCGATCCCGAGTCGCGCTCGGCCGAGGAATGGAGCGCGCGGGCGAACCGAAAGCCGCTCGACGAGCTCGTGACCCGTCTGTAGTAGATGGACGACGCCGCGAGGTCGCCCGTCTCGGGGCGCGAGCTGGCCGCTCTGGGGCGCGCCGGCGGGACGGCGGCGATGCTGACTGAAGCATCGGGGCCGGCCCGACGGCGTGAAGCGGACGCCTTGCGGAGGCCGGCTCCGCCGGCTGGAGCAAGGCGGGAGCGGCCCAGACGCGCCAGATCGTGCATCCGAGCGCGCGAACTCGTGGGGTCGGCCATCTCAACTGCTACAAGTGGTCGCGATGCGCTCCTGGGGCATTGGCGGCGGCGCCGCGCTTCTGCTGGCGGTGCTTCTGGCTGCCGGCTCGTCTGAGCTCCCGGGCACGACTCACCGCGTCCGGGTCGTCATCGAGGCGAAGCCCGGTCACGTGCAGGCCGCGGCTGCCGCGGCGAGACGCGCGGGTGCGAAGCCGGAGGTCGTCTATCGCAATCTCGTCCAGGTACTGGCCCCGGCTTCCTCGCTCGAGCGGCTGGCCGCGAGCCCGTCGGTCTCGTCGGTGCGGCCGCCGCTGCTGCACGTGGCGGAGGCGATCCCCGGGCAGGAGGTCGCGGCGAGCAAAGCGTCGAGCCTCCAGGCCGGTGGGCTCACCGGGCTGGGCGTCAAGATCGCCGTCATCGACGTCGGCTTCCGGGGTGTCCAGGAGGCAGAGCAGAGCGGCGACCTCCCGGGGGATACCGTCGTGCGGAGCTTCTGCGGCGACGCGAGCACGACGAAGCACGGGACCGCTGTCGCCGAGATCGTCCACGAGATGGCCCCCGGTGCGACGCTCTACCTGATCTGCATCGACAGCGAGGCGACGCTCGGTCGGGCGGTGGACTGGGTGCTGAACCAGCGCATCCCGCTCATCAACCACTCGGTCGGCTGGCTGAGTGGCGGGCGCGGCGACGGCGTTCAGAACCGGATCGACCGGGCTTCCCCGGACGACATCGCCCACAAGGCCTTCGACAACGGCGTGCTCTGGGTCGGCGCCGCGGGCAACTTCGGGCAGAGCCACTGGAGCGGCACCTTCTCCGATCCCGACGGGAACACCTGGGAGAACTTCGCGCCGGGCGACGAGGGCAACGGGTTCACCATTCCCGCGGGCGCCCGCGCGTGCGCTTCGCTCGTCTGGGACGACTGGCCGGTGTCGGACCAGGACTTCAACCTGTACGTGTACAAGAAGAAGGGCCCCGCCAACCCTGAGGGCCAGACCGCGCTTGCCTATGGGGAGAACTGGCAGCGCCCCGGCCACGAAGGAACGCCGAGCGAGGAGGCCTGTTACACGAACCCGACGAGCTCGCCGATGGACGTGTTTGCCGCGATCAAGAACATCCAGGCGACCAGGACGCCCCGCTTCGACCTGTTCGTCACCCAGGGAGCGCTTCAGTACTACATCCCGCAGGGAAGCGTCGCGCAGCCGGCCGAGTCGCCCTGGGCGCTCGGGGTGGGCGCGGTCTGCTGGCAGGGGTACGGCTTCCGCCCCTACAGCTCACAGGGGCCGACGATCGACGGCCGGATCAAGCCCGACATCGTCGGCTACGACGGCGTCTCGACCGCCTCGTTCGGCTCCTCCGGCAGCTGCAACGGCGGCTTCATGGGGACGTCCGCAGCTACGCCGGGGGTCACGGGCGCGGCGGCGCTGCTCCTGCAGCTCCACCCCGAGCTTGCAGGCCATCCCACGGCGCTGATGCAGATGCTTCAGGCGGACGCGGTCGACCTCGGGCTGCGCGGGAAGGACAACGTCTTCGGCACCGGAGCGCTCTGCCTCGCCTCGTGCGCACCCCCACCGCCCCCGCCCCCGCCCCCGCCGGCTCCGCCGCCACCGCCTCCACCCCCGCGACTGGTCCTCGTCGGCTTCTCGACTACGCCCAAGCACGCGAAGGCGGGGAAGCCGTTCGCCGCCCGTATCGCTGTGGCGCGCGCCGACACCGGAGCTCGTGTGAGGAGCGGCATCGTCCTCTGCGCGGCGAACGCCGCCAACACGCCGATCCGTAGGCTCTCTGTCGGGTTCCGGCAGGGGCTCGCGCGCTGCTCGTGGCACATCCCGGCGTCGGCGGCGGGGACGATGCTCAGAGGCTCGGTCGGTCTCAGCTACGGTGGTTCGAGGATCCGCCGGAGCTTCGTGCAGCGGATTGGTTAATCCGGATAGATCTCGGGGTCGACCTCGACGCGACGTAGAGCGCGCTTCGGGAGCTCGGGGTCGGCGAGCGCCCGTCGGGCCGCTTCGGCGCCGTTGACGAACTCGACATCGCCGCACTCGAGCGCGTGCTCGATCAGCTTGCGGAGGGCCTCGACGCGACCCGGGCGGCCGCTCAGGAACGGGTGCATCGTGAGCACGAACAGACAGCCGTGCCGGCGCATCCCGTCGAGCTCCGCCTGCCACAGCTCGAGGGCGTTCCGCGGCGGATGGACCGTGCCCGGTCCTCCGATCGGGCCGGGCAGATAGCCGTACTGGTTCCAGTCGTCGAGACCCCAGTGGGGCGGCAGTTCCACGATCGCGCCGGACTGAGTCTCGAGCAGGTACGGGCGGTCGGAATCCATCAGCGTCGAGTCGTAGGCGAAGCCATACTCCGCTAGCAGGTCGAAGGTGCGCTCGCTCGGCTCCCAGCTCGGGGTGCGGTAGCCCTCCGGGCGGATTCCTCGGCGTTCGAGCGCGGCCAGGCCGCGCTCGAGGTCGGCCCGCTCCGCCGCCTCGTCGAGCGCGAGCGGGCTGTGGTGGCTGTAGCCGTGGTGGCCGACCTCCTGGCCGGCAGCGGCGATCCGCTCGATCGCCTCGGGGTAGTGGTCGGCGGTGTAGCCGGGGACGAAGAAGGTCGCCGCGAGCGAGTAGTCGGCGAGCAGTTGGAGCAGTCGCGGGACCGCAACCTCCGGGCCGTACGCCTGGTGGCTCATCACCATCGGGCTGTCGGCCCAGTGCCGGCCCTCGACGAGGATCGGGCTCTCCGCGTCGACGTCGAAGCTGAGGATCGCCTGGATCACGCGCGTAGAATTGCCGAATCTCAGGGATCGCCGTCGAGAACGTGATCGGAGGCCGGCGCGTCGCAGCTGACGGCGCGGCGCTCCAGGACGTGCTCGATCCCGCCACCGGCGAGCGGCTCGCGCAGGTTCCGCTCTCCGGCGCCGAGGATGTCGACCGGGCCGCCCGCGCTGCGGCGGAGGCCTGGGAGGCCTGGGCCGATACACCGGTGATGGAGCGGGCCCGGCTGATGTTCCGCCTCCAGGCTCTGTTCGAGCGCGACTTCGAGCAGCTGTCGGAGCTGGTCGTGCGCGAGAACGGCAAGGCGCTCGACGAGGCGCGCGGGGAGGTGCGGCGCGGGATCGACGTGATCGAGTTCGCCGCCGGGATGCCGACCCTCATGCTGGGCGGCGCGCTCGAGCAGGTGAGCCGCGGCGTCGACACGGAGCTCTTCCGCCATCCGCTCGGCGTCGTCGCGGCAATCACGCCTTTCAACTTCCCCGCGATGGTGCCGCTCTGGACCGCACCGGTCGCGATTGCCTCCGGCAACGCCTACATCCTCAAGCCTTCGCCGCGGACGCCGCTCTCGGCGATGCGCTTGGCCCGGCTCTTCGACGAGGCGGGGCTGCCCGCCGGCGTCTTCAGCGTCGTCCACGGCGGCGAGGAGGCGGTCAACGCGATCTGCGACCACCCGCTGATCCGGGCGGTTTCGTTCGTCGGCTCGGCGCCGGTTGCGAAGGCGGTCTACGCGCGCGCCGCGACGGCGGGCAAGCGCGTGCAGGCGCTCGCCGGCGCGAAGAACCACATCGTCGTCATGCCGGACGCCGACCTCGACCTCGCCGTTCCCGGAGTCTTCTCGTCGGCGTTCGCGAACGCGGGCCAGCGCTGCCTTGCGGGCGCCGTGGGCGTGGCGGTTGGCGACGTCGCGGACGAGCTGGCCGAGCGGCTCGCGCAGGTCGCGCGCGAGGCGCGGATCGGGCCGGGCCTCGACCCGGAGAGCACGGTCACGCCGGTCACGAGCGAGGAGGCGCGCAGCCGGATCTCGGGCTACATCGAGCTCGGCGAGCAGGAGGGAGCGCGGATCCTCGTGGACGGGCGCTTCGAGGCGGACAACGGCGGCTTCTTCCTCGGGCCCACCATCCTGGACGACGTACGCCCCGAGATGCGCGTCGCCCGGGAGGAGATCTTCGGCCCGGTGCTGGCGCTCGAGCGCCTCGGCTCGCTGGACGAGGCGCTGGACGCGATCGCCGGGAGCGAATTCGGCAACGCGAGCGCGATCTTCACGCGGGACGGCGGAATCGCCCGAGCCTTCCGCCGCAAGGTGACGGCGGGGATGGTCGGGATCAACGTCCCGGTCCCGGCGTCGATGGCGTTCTTCCCCTTCGCGGGCTGGAAGGGCTCGTTCTACGGCGACCTCCATGCGACCGGCATGGACGGCGTGCGGTTCTTCACCGAGACAAAGGTCGTGACCAGCCGCTGGCCCTAGCGGCCATGTCCCAGGGACAGTCCCTTGGACGTGTCCCGGGTGGACGTGCCCCGGGGAGACTGTCCCTCGGATCGCGCCGTGACTAGGCTTCAGGTGTGGCAGTAGTCGGCAGCGATCCGCGCGCAGCTGAGCAGATCCTTGCCGACGACCGCGCCCACGTCATCCACCCCTGGTCGGTCAATGCCGATGCCGCGCCCATCCCCGTCGCCGGCGGCGAAGGCTGCTACTTCTGGGACTACGAGGGCAAGCGCTACCTCGACTTCGCCTCTCAGCTGATCAACCTCTCGCT
>DASWEE010000122.1:0-72989 GCA_036394915.1 Gaiellaceae bacterium
CCCAGGCTGACGACGAGATTGACCTTGCCGCCGTTGGGGAGATGCGTTCCCGCCTGCGGACGCTCTGAGATCACGCTTCCCGCTTTGACCTTGGCGGAGACGGCTCGGCGAACCCGGCCGGTCGAACAGTGGGCGGCGGCCAGCATCTTCTTGGCCTTGGCGAGCGGCTTCCCCGTCACCTTCGGAACGACGCACCCGCGCGCGGGAGGCGGAGGCGGTGGAGGCGGAGGCGGCGGTGGAGGAGCGGTTGGCGCGGCAGCGCCGCCGAACGCCTTCGCGATCGCCAGATGGCCCGCGTCGTTGGGGTGGATGTGATCTGCAGCCAGCAACGCTGCGCCTGCGGCGTCGAAGATGGGCAGGACATCGACCGTCTTTGCTCCCAGCTCGATGGCGATGCAGTGGGTGAGGTCGTTGAGACCCAGCGCCGCTCCGGTGCCGGAGCAATCGACCTTCCCGTCAGTGCCGAGCAGCAGCTGTCGCGTGGTGCTCTCGTCCGGCGTCCCGATTTGGGGGTTGTACATCTCCATCACCTGAACAGTCTCTTCGCCGGGGTCGGCGGCCAGCGCCGTGTTCAGCGCTGCCAGCATCGCTCGCAGATTGCCCGCGAACGGACAGGCCGGCGCGATCGCGGTCGGGCAATTGGGGTCGGGGATATAGCCGAGGACGTCGTTGTGCCCGATGTCGATCGTGACGGCCTTCGTGTCGGAGGAGGCGTCGTCGATTGCGGCGACGGCCTGCACCAGCCGGTTGTTGCGCAAGTCTGTGCTGGTCCAGCCGGGAAAGCTCATGTTGACGAGGTCGGTCACTCCGCTCCCGTTCGACTGGAGGTAGCCGTAATAGAGCTGGGCGTAGCTCTTGGACACGCTGCTCGCGCCTGTCCCGTAGGTGGTTGAAGCCCCAAGGGCGAGGTACAGCCCGCGTTCCGCACTCGTGCCGGAGGCACGAGTCGGAGTGCCGGAGGCGCCGGCGGCGAGCGACAGGGTGGCAAGGAGCGCGAGCGCCGTCACGGCGGTCCCGATCACGAGCAAACGTTTCATTGAGCTTCCTTCCGATCGACAGGCGCTTACGTTGCGATGGACGCACCGTGCTCAGCCTGTTCGAGGATTACGGGCGTGTGATGATCGAAGCGCCCGCAGAAAGCCGGGTCGGGCGCCGAATCACCACTCTCCCAACGCCCTGCCTTGGATTATCACACCTCGTATAAGAAGTCTCAAGGCCGGAGGGCGTTTCTAGGTGCTCAGCGACGCGGGGCTCCGGTGCAGACCTAACTCGTCGAGGGCCGGACGCCGCGTTCCCGCCGTGTCGGACACGCCTGAGGGGCGCCAAGCCGAGGCGGAGCTGACGCGGCTGCCCCGGAGCTCGGCGTATCGTTTGTGCTGCAACAGCGAGTTCAAGGAGGAGATCTCAGATGGCTGACTCGGTGCGAGGTGTCGATTACTACTACGTGACCTCTCCAGACACGCCCGGGGAGGGTCAACGGATCCTTTCGACGCTCAAAGACGGCGGCGTGAACCTGCTGGCCTTCCTCGGATTTCCGCTCGGCGACGGCCAGTCCCAGATCGATCTCGTCCCGGAAGACCCGGAGTCGCTCAAAGAGGCCGCCGCGCGGGCCGGTATCCCGCTCAGCCATGTGAAGCGGGCATTTCTGATCCAAGGCGACGACCGCGTGGGCGCGGTTGCCGAGACCACGACGAAGCTCGCAGAGGCGAACGTCAACATCACCGCCGCAGCGGCCACCGGCGCGGGATCAGGGCGCTACGGGATGATCCTCTGGGTGGCGCAGGCCGACTACGGGCGGGCGGCCGACGCGCTTGGGGCGTACGCCAACGATGGGTGAGAAGTGCAGGACCGCGGTACCCGACCGGTAGCGGCAACCCCGTAACCGCTCGCCGCGTGGACGGACGTTGCCATCCTGTTGCCACGCGTTTACTCCAGAGACGACGAAAGCCCTCGTGTTAGCAGGGCTTGCTAGTGATGGGCGGTACTGGGCTCGAACCAGTGACCCCCAGCTTGTCGAGTGCTTCGGCCATCCCGCCCCTAGTCGCAGTTACTGCCTGAATCACGTACCCAAGGCGATTTACGGGCACGACTGGAGGCAGCGATCCGCCGTTGTTCGCGGACGTTGCTTTCCATCATCTTTTCCAGGTCGCCTTGGAGGATCGTGCAAGCTCCACGCTGTGGGTACTCCTGTTCGCGCCCGCGAACGTCGAGGAAGCCCTCGCTGGCCTGCCGTCGGTCGCGGCGCTGCTGCCGGAGCCAGCGCGCGAGGGAGTGCCCTCAGAGGCGTTCCCGGTCGCTCTCCGTAAGACCGAGCGCGAGGTTTACCGGTGGCTCGCCAACACGCACTACGAGCACCTAGCCGATGCTCTCGAACACCTTGAACGTGTGCACGCTGCTGGCTGCACGTTCGGCACTCTCCTCGCGACGCGAGACCGCGAGCAGTTCGTCAGTCGAACAGCGGAGGTTCTCGTTGCCGACGACCTCCTGAGGCGCGGCTTCACCGTCAAGACGATCACGGCGACCGGTGGTGCGGTCCCGGATCTCCACGTCGTCGCGGACGGTGTCGACCTCGCGGTCGAGGTCTACAGCCCCCGTGAGCTGCTCGCGCTCGACGCTTGGGTGGATGAGCTGAAAGACCTTCTGAACTACGCCGACATCCGCGCCAGCTACACGTTCAACGTCTCCACGGGACTTGAGCGGTCGATCCCGCCTGATTGGACGCCGCTCGATCCATGGGCACCGGCCAGGATGCTGGCGCAGACGCATGACGGAGTAATGGCTGACATCACGGCCGACGTCGAGGACTCGCTCCGAGGGCTACGCCCGCTCAGCAAGGTGTACCGGCACTCGGAGACGCCGCTGCTGACGACCGTGGAGATAGACGACCTGCAGGTTGCGCCGGACGCTGGTCCAGCAAGGGCCGGCTCGTTCTCGTATCCGGGCTTCGGCGGCTACTGGCCAGCAGGCGTGTTCAGGACGATTGTCGAGCGCGCGCAGAGGAAGGCGAGGAAGCGACAGGCGCACGGCGTGCCCGCTACAGCGCGCGCCCTGGTCGTCAGCCTCATGGGCACGAAGACCGCCGAGGACCTCGCTCACCCGGTGCACAACGATCAGGCCGCGCAGGCGCTAGAGCAGATCGAGCCTCAGGTCTACGGACTCGACGTCATCGCCTTCGTCGTTCGCGCGTTGCCGCACGGCCTTGCTGCGATCCTCACCGTCGCGGATGACACGACGCTGTCGATCCCGCAGGTCGAAGCGATGTTCGGACAGACGCCCTCACGGTAGTCGCGCCCAGCGGCGATGAGGCAGGCGACCTCAGGCGAGAGGACGCTGGCCCATGGAGGCGTTCTCGCTGTTGACCTGCTGGGCGTGCCGAGTTCGCCCTCGGCCTCGTCGCGATCTCGTGGAACGGCGACATTGTCGCGACGCTTCGGCGTCGTTTGCGATTAGCGCTTCACTGCGTACAGCCGCCACTCTCCGGTGATGCCCTTCAGCTCGTGCGCACCGCGGTCTACGAACTCGATCCCTGCGCCGGCAACCAGATCCTTGACCGTGCTCGAGACGAGCACCTCGCCGGACTCCGCATGCGAGGCGACGCGGGCGCCCGTGTGAACGGCGATGCCTGCCACCTTGCCATCGACAAGCTCGCACTCGCCGGTGTGCAGGCCCGCGCGCACTTCGAGCCCAAGCTCCGGCATCGACTCGACGACGGCGCACGCGCAGCGGATGGCCCGCGCTGGTCCATCAAAGGAGGCGAAGAAGCCGTCGCCGGCGGTGTCCACCTCGTTGCCGCGGAAGCGCACAAGCTGACGGCGGACCAGCTCGTGGTGGCGCTGCAAGAGGTCGCCCCAGGCGCGGTCGCCGAGCGAGGCTACCTTCTCGCTAGCGCCGACGATGTCCGTGAAGAGAACGGTCGCCAAGACGCGGTCAGGCTCGGCCTCCTCCCAGCCGCCCGACTCCCAGACCTCGGTTAGGAAGCCCTTGATCTCGTCGTTTATCGCCAGCGCCGCCCGTCCCGTGGCGAGATGTCCTGCTTCTGGTATCTCAACGAGCCTCGCCCCCGGGAATGCGAGCGGCGACAAGGCGCGCGACATCGAGCGGGACGATCGCGTCCTTCGATCCGTGCAGGACGAGGGTCGGGACGCGGATCGCCGGCAGCACGTGACGGACATCGATCTCTCTGTTCATGAGCGCGAGGGCTTCGACCGCCCCCGGGCTTCCACTCCAGCGGAAGTAATTCACCCACTGCTGCGCCTCGTCGTCGTCGGCGAACTGGAGGCCCCGGAAGCGGACAGCCTCCAACGCCTCCTCGCGCGATCCGAAAAGGCGGAGATCTCGCTCCATCTCCCGGCGATACTCCTCCTCGCTCCGACCCCACGGGTAGTCGGGCGCCCACAGCGTTCGGGGGTAGGCGCTCCTGAGCACGAGCGCCGCCGTCCGCTCCGGATAGGTCGCGGCAAAAAGCGCACTCATGGCCGCGCCCTCGGACGAGCCGAAGAAGGCGGCACGGCTGGAGCCGACGGCGTCCATCACCGCCCGTGCATCGTCCATCCGTGTCTCGAGAGTGGGCGCGCCGGTGACGCGATCCGACATTCCCGTACCCCGCTTGTCGAAGCGGATCAGACGGCAGAAGGACGAGAGTCCCTGCAACGACGGAGCGAATGACGTGTTCCAGATGACCTCGGCATGCGTGAGGAATGGAGGAATGAAGACGACGTCGAAGGGCCCTTCGCCCGTGACCTGATAAGCAATCGAGACGTCTCCCGAGCGCACGTAGTGGGTTTCCGGCACGTCCACGGCAAGAGAGTGTGCGTCCTCGCACCATGCGTGCGCAAGCGCGTGAAGAGCCCGTCGAAAGGTTGCACTCGGTTCGTCGGAGAATGCGGGAAGTGCGAGAACCGTGCTCGGGGCCGCGGCTTCAGGTGAGCGGACGCCGCCGAGCCGCCGAGCTTTCGAGAGACATTCCCGCACGCTGGCCCAGCCGAGCGTGCCCCTTTGAGCGCCTAGTCGAACCAGCCCGAGTCGAAGCTCCAATCAGGGAAATGCTCCTCCAGGACCGGCAACGAATCCCGCCAATCGCTAACGCCGAGCGCGGTGGGGGCCAGCAACTGGGATGCGCTACCCGCCCGGGTCGCGTAACCCCACCGGAAACCAAAGCACGGCCTCGACCGGCGACTCATCAAAGCATCGGGACTCGCCGTGAGGAACGAGTCCGCAACAAAGCGAACGTCGCTCTCGGTAGATGCGGGCGCGTCGAACAGTGCCGGACGCGGCCCGAACGAAACAAAGGGAACACCCAACCCCCGGAGACTAGGTGGACCGTCGACCCACGCGTGATCGCCCGCTGGGGCCTTCTCGCCACCGGACACGAGAGACTCGCTCTGCTCGGCAACGTGGATCCGCACCACCTGGATCCAACCCATGGCGGCCGCGTACCCCTCCCCCGCATAGGACACCGTCGCCTCGAGCACAGGCAGCCCGATCGCGAATTCCGTCGGCCAGGGAAGCCCGAGGACGCCAAACCCCCAACGGCTTGGATCGTCATTCGGCCCGTACTCCACCGCGACGCGACCGTTCCGACCGTGCAGCGAAAACCCGAACGCGTCACGCGTCCCGTCGATGCGGTCTGCGAACCCCGCGTCCCCCGGTCTGTCGTCCATTGGCGGATTCTGCCGACTCGGCGAGCGGTCCCACTCGGGGGTCATTCGCGAATACTGGCGCAGGCGACCGTGTCAGGCGTCAGCGTGGGATAGACGACTAGGCCGACGCGCCCGCCCGATCAGTTGCCGACGGCCGGGTCGGGCAGGAACTCGCGGACCTCTTGAGCACAGCGACAGGCGACGGCGATCTTGGCCGCCCACTTCAGCGCCTCTTCGCGTGAGGGCACGTCGATGATCGTGAGTCCGCCGATGTACGCCTTGCTTTCCGGGCCGTCGGTGACCGTCCCATCGGTGGCCACCACGCTCACCTCTTCGATGGGATGCAGCCCACCGGCGAACACCCATACCCCGGCGTCCATGGCCTCCTTGACCACCGCGTGCGACGCCTCATCAACGGCGGGCAGCTCCTCCTCGGGGAAGGTCATCGCGCCGTCATCGAACGAGATCAGATACCGCGTCATCTCACGACTCCTTTCTCGGCCGCCTGGTCCGGCCGCTCAACCCTGCTACGGACACGCGCGCAGTAGAGACTGACAGACCACCGAGAACTCATCGGCTCCGGCCAGATCCAGCCACACGGCCCAGGGGACATTCCCGAACGCTGGCCCAAGCGGCGTTTGCAGGCTCCGGCTAGCTTCTCCGCGTGGCTCGTGACACCTCGTCCTGGGAGGGGCTTCATCTCTACACGGACAGGCTTTGCCTACGCACGCCGACTCCGCGGGACGCGGACGCTCTTTACGACCTGTTCACGGACTCCGACGTCATGCATGGCTTGGGCAAAGAGCCTGTCTCGGCACCCGAGGAAGCACGAGCCATCATCCAAAGGTGGATCGGCGCTTGGAGAACGGACGGGCTCGGTCCCTTCATTATTGAGACCGCGGCTACCAACGGGCAGGTGGTCGGCCAGGCCGGTCTCATGATTTTCGATACACGCGGCTGGACGCCCTCGACCTGGGCTAACGCAGGAAGTCATGGTCAGCCCGAGCTTGGATGGGCCTTGATACGCGCCCACTGGGACCATGGATATGCGACCGAAGCAGCCGCGGCCATCCGGGAATGGGCGCACGAGTCTCGATCAATCGAACGGCTTGTCTCTCTGATCTCGTCCGACAACATCCGCTCTCAGCGAGTAGCGGAGAGACTCGGTGCGATACCGACAGAAACGGTCACCCCTGTACATTCGGGGCGGAAGACAGTCGTTTGGAGACATCCGCCCGCCGCCTGACGCGGAACGAACTCCGCCTGACCCGTCCCTGCCGACCGTCAGCTTCACGCCAGCCACACCACACCTGCATCCTGGCCCTCAAAAGCAGAACGCTCTGAGTGTCTTTACGAACACTCGGGCAGCTCAGCGTTGTGGCTAGCTGACGGTGGCGGCCAAGTCCGTGTAGGCGGGCGTGAGCTCGTCGATAGGAAGAGCCCCACTCTTCCAACCATCGCTTCACAGATGCTTTCTCGGGACGCCAGTGGCTCCCGGATGGCGGGTAGTGAATCTCCCCCGTAAAGGGTGACTGGATCCCGTAAACCATGTGCTTGTGCGTGGTATCGCCCTGGGCGCTCGCATCCATCGACTTCCAGACACGCGGGTCGCCGTCGGGCGACTTGTAGCGCGCATCCATGTTTTCGGACCGCGGCGTAAGGCCGGTCTGTGCCTGCTCTCATCGCGCGCGTAAACGAGGATGTACTCAGTCGCTGTGGAGACGTGGGAGGAGTCGCTCTTCGGCGAATAGGCCTTTTGCCAGTTGATGATCGCGAGCCGATTCGCCTCGCCGAACAGCTCGTCGAGCATCTGCCCAAGGCGAAACAGCTCCCGATGGTCGATACAGATCGCGAGCACCCCCGTCGGCTTGAGCATCTCTTTCATCATCTGTAGGCGCGGCCACATGAACCGCATCCATTTCGTGTGCCGCGCTCCGTCGTCCGCCCTCACCCAGTCGCCGAGACCAGGATCGTTGGGGTCCTCCTCCCAGCGGTCGTTGTAGCGCCAGTCGTTGCCGGTGTTGTAGGGCGGGTCAGTGAGGATCAAGTCGACCTGGTTACGCTCCCGGAAGAGCGTCGCCATCGCTTGGAGGTTGTCGCCCTCAATCACCAGATTGCGAGCCTGCTCCTCTTCCGAGCCGATCGAGTACTTCTTGATCGTTGTCGCAGCGCGCGGACGAACCCGCCGATAGAGCTTCCGAGCGTTTGCCTTGCCCGAGAAGTCAATCCGGATGCCGCCCTCGCTCGTAGCTTCGAGCAGCTCGACCAGCTCGTCTCGGGTCAGATCCACCAATCGAGACGAATTGGGCACTTGGCGGACTGCTCCGGCAGACACCGACGCCGAATATACGCGAGACGCCGGAACGCACAACTCGCCTCGGGATCATCGAGGTCGTCGGTTGCGTGACCACGACGGCATGGTCGCGCTCATCGTCTACGTGTCGGGCTCGAGCTGTCCCAGTAGTCGCATTTGAGCAAGTCAACCGGCATGCCCCTCAACCTGCCGGGCATGCGGACGGGGTGCCGAGCTTTCCAAAAAGCTTTCCAAGCGGGCTCCCGACACCCGCAGGGTTGAGGCGCGACCCTGGAAAACCCGCGGTTACCAGGAATCTTGTCCTATGGGCGGTACTGGGCTCGAACCAGTGACCCCCAGCTTGTCGAGCTGGTGCTCTCCCAACTGAGCTAACCGCCCCGGTCGATGGTGACGATAGCGAATTCGCCTAGAAGATTTCCGGGCACCACGGGTGCCGGTCGGAGCGGAATAGTGCATCGGCCCGCGCCAGTCCACCCTTGCGCAGCTCCTCCACCCGGCCCGCTCGCTCGAGCTCCGCGAACGTGAACCCGCCGAGATACGCCGAGCCGAGCATGTCGACGTCCAGCCGCAGGTCCGGCGCCGCCTTCGTGCGCTCCACCCCGCCCGGGCCGACCTCCCAGCGCCCTTCGTTCCACGGGCAGAAGGCATCGACGACGTCGAGCACGACGGAGCCGTCCCCCGCGTAGCCGCGCGCCGACAGCGCCGCGCCCACGTCCACGAGGCGCGCCCACAGCGCCTCGGCGCCGACCCAGCCCATCCTCCTCGGCTCGGCTAGCAACAGGAACAGCGGATGATCCGGAGGCATGAAGATGGCGCGAACCGTCTCGACCCAGTCGACGTCGAGGATGAAGCGCCAGATGTCCCGGGTCGCAGCGGGAGTCGCCCCGAACGCCTCCCCGACCTGGAGGACGGTCCGCGAGATGCCGTGCTCCATCTCGAACTCCATGCGGTAGGTCGCGTACGCCTCGGGTGTCCCGTCGATCTCGAGGATCACCCGCATCTGCTCGCCCTTCGCCCACGGGCCGCTCGAGAGCCTGCGCACCTCCCACCACTCGCGCGTGCGGCTCAGCATCCCGGGCGTCTGGGCCTGTACGCGGTCGTAGATCGGAGGCATCAACTCGAGCGCCTCGTCGTACGAGACCATCCGAGCGCGCCCGACCGGATCGGGCGCGGCATAGAAACCGGCGTGCGCATGCGGCAGCGCGATATCGCCCGAGATCGACGCGAGCCCGTAGCCGTACCGCCTGTAGATCGCGCCCTCGGAGGCGTACAGGGTCGCCAGCGCTTCGCCACGCTCGTGGGCGTCGTCGAGCTGCTTGCGCATCAACCCGTGAAGGATTCCGCGCCGGCGATGCGTCGGAAGCACGCCGACCGCGACGACACCGGCCGTGGGGACCTGGTGAGGGCCCGGGACGGTGGTGTCGAACAGGTACGCCCCCGCCCCGCCCACGATCGAGCCGTCTTCGACGGCCGCGTGGACGCGCTCGGCCGGGAGGATGCGCGACATCCTCTCCAGGTCCTCCTCGCTCGCGACGCGGCCGAAGTAGTGCCAGATCGGGTTCAGCGAGGCGGCCAGCTCGTCCGGCCGGGACGTGCGGAACTCAAGGCTCACGGGAGGATCTTCTCAACGCCGCTGACCTTGTCGACGCCCTTGTCGACCCGCGCCCGGTCGAGGCCGGGCCCACCGCTGACCGTGTCCTTGCGGTGATCGCTCGCAAGGAGCAGGTCGTTGCCCGCGCCCCCGTCGATCACGTCCTTCCCCGGCCCGCCCTCGACGACGTCGTTGCCTGCGAGGCCGCTGGCCCGATCGCCTCCCGCGAAGGCGCAAAGCACGTCCCCGCCCTTCGTTCCCTTGAGCAAGTCCGCCGCCACCGTGCCGGTGATGGTGCACGTGCGCCCGTTCGATGCATGCTTCGGCGCGCGCGGAACGAGCAGGTGCTGGTTCGAGCCGTCCGCGTTCATGACCCAGAGGTCGCCGTTGTAGATCCCGCGGCCGCGGCTGCTGCCGAAGAGGATCGAGTTGCCGTCAGGCGTGTAGACAGGCGTGATGTCCTCGGCAGGATCGGTCGTCCGCCGGCGCAGGTCGAACCCGCCGGCGGCCACCGCGTAGATGTCCGTGTTGTGGTCGACTCTGGCGCTGAAGACAATCGTCAAGCCGTCCGGGGACCAGGTTGGGGTCCGGGAGGTAAGCGAGGAGATGGCTTGCGCATTCGTGCCATCGGCGTTCATGACGGCGAGTTCGTCGTGACCCGAGATGAAGGCGATCTTCGAACCGTCGGGCGACCACGCGGGCGTGTACTCCTCGCCGGGAAAGGCGACCAGCTCGGTCAGGCCCGTCCCGTCGGGATTGACGATCCAGATGTTCCCCGCCGAGAAAGCGATCTGATTTCGGGCAGCGGACCAGGACGGCGAATCCGCACGCAAGAACGTGCCAGGATCCGTGCTCGTCAGCTGGTGCGAATTCGTCCCGTCGGCGTCGACGACGACGAGCTCGCTGTGGGCGAAGTCGTAGCGCGTCCCCTGGTAGGCATGCGCGTAGACGAGCCGGCGCCCGTCCGGCGACCAGCTCGCGGAGGTGACTTCATCGAAGTGCCCCAGCTGGGCGTTGGACGAGCTCTGCGCCGAGCCCTGCGTCAGCGCAACAGCACCGCGCCCGTCCGCCCCGGCGGTGTAGAGCGAGGGATAGCGGACGAGGCGTGACGGCGTGATCCCTTCGCGGAGAAAAGCAAGCCGCGTCCCGCCCGGCGACAGCACCGGCGCGAAGTCGGCATACGGAGCCTCGGGCGCGAGCGCACGCTTCGCCTCCGCGCCGCTCGCCGCGAGCACCACCAGCGCCGCCGCTGCCAGCAGGGCGAGCCTCACGTCACCTTCTCCAGCGGAGCGTAGTCCAGCATCAGCCGCCGCTCGGAACCGTCGCTCTCGAACCGGACCGTGACGACACCGCCCGGCTCGATCCTCGTCACGACCCCCTCCCCCAGGCTCCCGTGGCGCACCGAATCTCCGGTCGAGAGCGACGGGACGTCCGCGCGCGGCTCGACCTCGATCACCGGCGCGCCGTACCCCGACCACGACGCCGGCTTCAGCCGCTCGCGCTGGACGTGGCGCTCGGGCAGCTCGTCGAGGAAGCGCGACGGGAGGTTGTAGTTCCGCAGCCCGTACAGCGAGCGCGCCGAGGCGTGGATCAGCGTCAGCAGCTCCTTCGCGCGCGTCATCCCGACGTAGCAGAGCCGCCGCTCCTCCTCGACGCCCTGCTCCTCGATCGAGCGCGAATGCGGGAAGATCTGCTCTTCCATCCCGATCATGAACACCGCGCGAAACTCGAGCCCCTTCGCGTTGTGGAGCGTCATCAGCGTGACGAGGCTCTGCTCCTCACGGATCGCATCCTGGTCGGAGTAGAGGGAGATCTCCTGCAGGAAGTGGGACAGGGTCGGGTCGTCCGCCCCGGCCTGGTACTCCTGCGTGACGCCGACGAGCTCCTGCAGGTTCTCGATCCGTCCCTGCGCCTCGACGGTGCGCTCGGCCTCGAGCGACTCGAGGTAGCCGCTCCGCTCGAGCACGCGCTCGAGCAGCTCCCGGACGCTCAGCTCCTGAGCCTGCGACTGCAGCGACTGGAGCAGCGTGTGGAAGCTCTTGACGGCGCGGAGCGGCGCCGCCGCGATTCCCGCCTCCTCCCCGTGCCCCATCGCCTCGAAGAGGGACAGTCCCTGGGCGTCGGCGTAGTTCTGGAGCCGCGCGAGCGACGCGTCGCCGATCCCGCGGCGAGGGCGGTTGGCGATCCGCTGCAGCGAGACGGCGTCCGACGGGTTGTCGATCACCTGCAAGTAAGCGACCACGTCCTTGATCTCGGCCCGCTCGTAGAAGCGAGGGCCGCCGATCACCTGGTAGGGAACCTGCTGGCGGACGAGCACGTCCTCGAGTACCCGCGACTGCGCGTTCGTGCGGTAGAAGACGGCGATCTCGCTCCCGGCCAGGCCGTCCTCCACGAGGCCGGCGATCCGCGCCGCGACGAAGCGGGCCTCGGCGTGCTCGTCCTCGACCTCGATCACCCGCGCGGGCTCGCCCTCGCCGAGCTCCGACCAGAGGTTCTTGGGTTTGCGCTCGCGGTTGTGGGCGATGACCGCATTCGCGGCTTCGAGGATCGAGTTGGTCGAGCGGTAGTTCTGCTCGAGCGCGATCGTGCGCGCCTCTGGAAAGTCGACCTCGAAGTCGAGAATGTTCCGGATGTCGGCTCCTCGGAAGCTGTACACACTCTGATCTGGGTCGCCAACGGCAAAGACGTTCCGGTGCTTCGCGGCCAGCAACTGGAGTAGCCGGTACTGCGCGTGGTTCGTGTCCTGGTACTCGTCCACGAGGATGTAGCGAAACGCCTTCTGCCAGCGCCCGAGCGCCTCGGGGAAGCGCTCCAGCACGTCCACCGTCAGCATCAGCAGGTCGTCGAAGTCGACGGCGTTCGACCCGAACAGCCGCCGCTGGTAGAGATCGTAGGCGTCGGCCACGGTCTGGTCGTAGAAGGAGGCGACGCGGGAGCGGTACTCGTCCGGCCCGACCAGCTGGTTCTTCGCCTGCGAGATCTGCGCGTGGATCCCACGCGGGACGAAGCGCTTCGGATCGCGCTCGAGCTCCTCCAGGCAGGCCTTGACGACCCGCACCTGGTCGGCCTGGTCGTAGATGGTGAAGTTGGAGCGGTAGCCGAGCCGGGGCGCCTCGCGCCGGAGGATGCGCCCGCAGGCGGCATGGAAGGTCAGAATCCAGAGCCCGCCTGCGAACGGGCCGAGCAGTCCCTCGAGGCGGCTGCGCATCTCCCCGGCCGCCTTGTTCGTGAACGTGATCGCCAGGATCTCCTGCGACCTGGCCCCACAGGCGGCGATCAGATGCGCGACGCGGTGGGTGAGGACGCGGGTCTTCCCGGAGCCCGCCCCTGCGACAACGAGCAGCGGCCCCTCGGTGTGGAGGACGGCCTCCCGCTGGGCGGGGTTGAGGTCGGCGAGATAGCGCTCGGGCGAGAGGACGGCCATCCGTCGATGCTAGCGGCGGATCAGGCTGATGAGCACCGCAAGCACGAGCGCTGCAACGGCCGCGCTGAAGGCGATCCCAGCCGTCTTGAGCCCGAGGGAGCTCGCAGCCACGCCGACGCCGATCACCGGCAGCGAGAGGCCCACGTACATGACGACGAAGAAGCTCGAGGCGGTCTCGCTGCGGCGCTCGACCGGGGCCCGCTGGTTGATCGCGGCCAGGCCCGCGCCGATGACGAGACCCTGGCCGAGGCCGACCACGGTCGCGCCGACCATCAGCGCGGCCAGCGACTCGACCCCGAGGGCGAGGGCGACAAGTCCCACGCCGCCGACCATCAGCACGCAGCCCACGACGAGCGCGGCAATCCGCCCTGCGTAGATCGGCGCAAGCGAGTCGGCGAACACGAACAACAACGCGCTGACGGCCGAGAGCACGATCCCGGTCACGAGCACCGGCTTGCGGCCGATCTCGTCCGACAGGCGTCCGAAGGCAAGCAGGCCGGCGATCACCCCGAAGGCGTAGACGGCGAAGATCACGTCACCATCAGCTCTCCGAACCCGTAGCGCCGCTCGAACAGCGGGTAGAGCGGCGTCGGCAGCGTCGTCCCGAACATCGTCACGAGGAACGCGAACGCAACGAGGACGAAACCGGCGCCTCTCCCCACCATGGTCTCGGAGGCTATGTGCCGTCCGCGCCTGACGCGAGCATGCGACCGTGAGCACGGCGCGGCTCGAAACCTTCAGCGACGGCGTCTTCGCGATCGCGATCACACTCCTCGTGCTCGAGCTCGGCGTCTCTGCCGGGACCCACGACCTCGGGGACTCGCTGCTCCACATCTGGCCGTCGTACTTCGCCTACGTCACGAGCTTCCTGACGATCGGCGTGATCTGGGTCAACCACCATGTGCTCTTCACGTACGTGGATCGGGTCGACCGTGCGCTGCTGTTCCTGAACACGCTCCTGCTGATGGTGGTCGCGTTCACGCCCTTCCCGACCCGCCTCGTCGCCGAGTTCCTCCGCCGAGGAGACGACGAGCGGACGGCGGCGCTCGCTTACGGGATCACGTTCGTGATCATGTCCGTGCTGTTCCAGCTCCTCTGGCGCTGGATGGCCACCGGTCGGCGCCTGATTCGGCCCGAGGTCGCGCAGTCCGAGCTGGACGACATCAGCCGCAGCTACAACCCCGGCGTCCCGATCTACGCCGCCGCAACCCTGGTCGCGCTCGCGAGCCCGCTGGCGAGCATCGCGCTCTACCTGGCGATCGCCGTCTTCTACGCGCTCCCGCCCGCGCTCTTCCGGTACCGCAGCTCGAGCTCGCCGTAGTGGCTGTCCTTCTCGGCTCCGTCGGGCGCCCAGCCGTGGCGCTCGTAGAAGCGGCGGGCGCGGTCGTTCTTCGCCAGCACCCAGAGGGTGAGCTCGTCGTAGTCCGACAGTCGTTCCGTCGCGTCGGCGAGCAGGAGGCTGCCGACGCCTCTCCCCCAGTGTGACGCGCGACGTAGAGGGCCGTCGAGCTCGGCGGGCCTGAGGACGGCGAAGCCGACGATCTCTTCGTCCTCCTCGGCGACGATGACGCGCGCCGAGCCCAGGATCTCCGCCCAGTCGGGCGCGCGGAACGGGTGGTCACCGAAGATGTCGCGGTAGGCCGTCCGCGCGCTCGCCTCGTGGACGGCCGCAACCGCGGCCGAATCCGCGTCCGTCGCCTCGCGAATCCTCATCGGAGAGAATCCTGCCGTGCGCGTCGCGCTGATGATCGAGGGACAGGAGGGCGTGACCTGGGACGACTGGCTCGCGATCGCCCGGGCCTGTGAGGAGTACGGCGTCGAGACGCTCTTCCGCTCCGACCACTACAGCGGCTTCCACAGCGGGAAGGCCGGGAGCCTCGACGCCTGGGCGACGATCAACGCGCTCGCGGCCAGGACCGCGACGCTCCGGCTCGGGACGCTCGTCTCGCCGGGGACGTTTCGCCATCCGTCGGTGCTGGCGAAGAACGCCGTCACGGCCGACCACGTCTCGGGCGGCAGGATCGAGCTCGGAATGGGCGCGGGCTGGCACCAGGCCGAGCACGTCCAGCACGGCTTCGAGTTCCACACCGCCGCCTGGCGAGTCGCCCGCTTCCGCGAGCAGCTCGAGATCGTCTACCGGCAGGTGAACGAGAACGAGCCGTTCGACTTCGAGGGCAAGTACTACACGCTCGAAGCCTCGAACCCGCTGCCAAAGCCCGTGCAGCGGCCGTTCCCGATCTTGGTGGGCGGCGCGGCCAGACGGGGGACGGCCGAGCCGGCCGCGCGGTTCGCGTCCGAGTACAACACGACCTTCGCCGACGTCGAGGCCTGCCGCGAACGGCGTGCCACGCTCGACGGCTACTGCGAGGCCGTGGGCCGCGATCCGGCGACGCTGCCGCTCTCGCTGATGACCTCGGTGATGGTCGGGCGCGACCGCGGCGAGGTCGACGAGCGCCGGCGGCGCTTGGTCGAGTATCTGGGGCGCCCGCTCGACGACGTGGAAGGCTCCCCGCGAGGGGTGTCCGGGACAGTGGACGAGGTCGCCGAGCGGCTGCGCGAGTTCGAGCAGGCGGGCGTGACGCGCGTCATGTGCCAGCATCTGCTGCACGACGACCACGACATGGTCGCGCTGCTCGGGCGCGAGGTCACGCCGGCTATCGCCTGACCGAGGAAGAGTCCCCAGGCATGTCCGGCGGAGCAATGTCCAAGGGACAGTCCCTGGGACAGGTCCAGCAGGGCCATGTCCAGGAGACGGACCCTGAATCGTGTCTGGGGAAGCCGGGTCAGAGGGTTGGCCCCGGCGCACTGTCCTTCCCAGCCATGTCCGAGGGACTGTCCCTGGGACATGTCCGGTCGAGCCATGTAAGAGAGAAAGGCCGATGCCGTGTTAACGTCGTCTCATGGCGCATGCGTTCAGCTCTCTCGACGAGCTCGGCGAGGGCCCCGGCTTCCGCAAGGTCCGCCAGGCGCTCGGCGTGACTGCGTTCGGTGTCAACGCGATCGTGTTCCCACCCGGGTTCGAGGGCTTCAACCACTACCACGAGCGCCAGGACGAGCTCTACTTCGTACACAGCGGGCGGGCCCGCGTCGAGGTCGACGGCGAGACACGCGAGCTCGGCCCCGGCGGCCTGGTGCACGTCGAGTCGACCACACCGCGCCGCGTCTCGAACGCCTCCGAGGACGAGGAGCTGGTGATCCTCGTCGTCGGCGGAGCGGACGGCTACGTCGGGCGCGACGGGCAGATGGTGGATCCGAAGGACATCGAGCGCCGGCGTTCTTTCAGCCGATAAGCGCTTCTAGCTCCGGCTCGAGCCAGCCCCGCACCTGGGCGAGCACCTCCGCGTCGCCGGACTTGACCACCACCTCGACCAGCGGCCCGTCGGCCGTGAAGGTCGGATACGAGCCAACCCGGACGTCCGGATAGCGCCGCGCCGCCTCGACGAGCAGCGGGGTGATCTCGCTCTCGCGGGTGGGGAACGTCCGCCGCCAGCTCTCGATCGGCCGCTCGCGGCGGAGCTCGTCCTCGATCGACTCGAACATCGGCTCCATCTCGCCCGGCAGCCCGGGGAGCACGTAGACGTTCTCGATCACGAACCCGGGAGCGCCTCCGCGTGGAATCTCGAGCGGCCGGGCGCCGGCGGGAAGCAGCGCCCAGCTTGCCGCGTAATCCGGAGCGCGCGTGAAACGAGCCCGCAGGCGCTCGGCCACCTCCGCATGCTCCTCCTGGGGGACGCCGAACGCCGCCGCGACCGCCTCGCGGGTGACGTCGTCGGGCGTCCCGCCGAGCCCGCCGGTGACGATCACGAGCTCGACGCGCGCGGCCTCGCGGCGGACGAGCTCGGCGATCGTCTCGATCTCGTCCGGCACCGCGGCGAGCAGCCGGACCACCACCCCGAGCCGCTCGAGCCGCCGGGCGAGCCACGAGGCGTTCGTGTTCTCGATGTCGCCGGAGACGAGCTCGCTCCCGATGGTCAGAATGGCCGCGGTCGGATGGTCGCGCACACGCCGAGTATGGCCGAGCTCCTCGAGCGCCGGGCCTTCGAATGCAGGCTCACGCCGGACCGCGCGCTCGAGTCACTGGACGAGGCGGAGGAGTTCCTTCGCGACCGCGGGATGCTGACGCGCACCACGGACTCGGCTCTGCCCAGCCTGTTCGAAGCCTGTCACGAGGAGCCGTACGCTGCGGCGAGCCCGGGCTTCGGGCAGTGGCCGCGCACCAAGTATCCCTGGTTCGGACTGCTCGGCGCGCGCGGCTACCCGATCCTCGCGATCCACCGGGGCAAGAACGTGCTCATCACTGACGAGGTCGCAGGTCTTGCCGACCCGATCTGCCGGGCGGAGATCGAGCGGATGGAGAAGGACGACCCGGACTGGGCCCGCCTGCTGCGCCACCTCGGGGACGCCGGGCCGTCGGAGCTCGAGGACCTGCAGACCGAGCTCGACCTGAAGCCGAAGGAGCTGAAGCAGCTGCGCGCGCCCCTCGAGCGCTGCGGAGCGATCGTCTCCCGCAGCATCGTCTACGAGGATCCGCACCGACACACGAGCGAGCTGGCGCGCTGGGACCAGCTCTTCCCCGAGCCGGCGGGCGACGGCGGGCTCGAGGAGCTGGTCGTCGCCGGTGTGCGGGCGGCCGTAGTCGCGCCCGTGCGGGAGCTGCAGCGCTGGTTCTCGTGGCGCTGGTACTGGGACGACGATCTCGTCGACCGGCTCGTGGCCGATGGACGGTTGGAGCGGCCCGAGGAGGGCTGGGTCAGCGTGCGAGCGGAAACGGCTTCCGAGCAAGCGCCGGCAGAACCTGCGCCGTGACCCACACCGGCGTGACCGCGTAGCGGGCCGAGTACCGGTAGCTCCCGTTGCGGCGCCTCATGCGCGAGAGGAACGCGAATGCTCGCGCCGGCGGCCGCTCGGCCGCCGCCAGGAACGCCTGGATCGCCCAGGCCGTCGACTGGCTGTCGGACGCGCGCCCCTTGACGAGCCTGAACCCGCCGTCCTTCGATTCCAGCGTCCGGAGGTAAGCAAGACCGCGCCGGATCGGACGCCCGCCCGTACCCGTCGCGCGGAGCGCCTCGATCGCGGCCGCTGTGTCGTTCGAGTCGGGGGCGCCGCCCGGGTACCAGGACCAGCCGCCGCCGGGGCGTTGCTGACGCAGCAGGTAGCGGACGGTCGAGGCGCCCGCCGGGCGCCCGGTAGCCCGCAAGGCGATTACGCCCCAGATCGTCGAGTTGACGAGCGGGCCGATGCGCCCGTTCGAGCGGCGCAGGGACTCCAGCCGGGAGGCGAGCGTACCCGTGTCGGCGCCGAGCGCATCAAGCGCAAGCACACGAAGCGCGAGATCGGTGGCATCGCCGACGGGTGCCGAGAAGAGATAGGCCGCCGCCCCACCGGATGGCTTCGCCGCCGCTGCGAGCCCCAACACCGCCCACGCCGTCAGCGCCGGCGACGACCGGCCGCCCGGCTCCGCGAATCCTCCGTCCGCCTGCTGATGAGACGTGACGTAGGAGACCGGCGACCCCGCGACGGCACCGGCCGCCGCGAGCGCTGCCCATCTCACGCCCATACGACCTCGGTCCGCAGCCGCTTGCCGTAGCGCTCGAGCAGCCGCCGCAGTTCCGGCCCGGCGACGAGCGCGAGCACGAGGTTCCCGCCGGCGTGCGCCGCGTCGAACCAGAGCCCGCGCGAGAGCTGGACGAACAGGGCCGCCCGCGTGTGCGGGAAGAAGCTGTACCACTCCCACACGTCCATCAGGCCACTGAAGGCGAAGCCCAGGAGGAAGCAGGCGATCGCGAGCGGGACGCGGCGGCGCAAGAGCGGCGCGGCGAGGGCGCCGACGGCCCCGCAACCCCCCCAGAACAGCATCTGCCAGGGCGTCCAAGGCCCCTGGCCGAGGAAGAAGTTGGACGCGAGCGCGGCGACCGCTCCGACGGCGATCCCGGCGCGCAGTCCGAGCGCGACTCCCGCGACCACCGCGATCACGGTCACGGGCTGGACGCCGGGAACTGCCGCGAACAGGATCCGCCCCGCGGCCGCCGCGCCCGCCAGCGTGGCGATGATCGTCAGCTCACGAGCAGAGCCCGGCCCGGTCTCGAGCCAGGAGGCCGCGCCGGCAACGAGCGCACCCGCGAGCACGAGCAGGGACAGGCCCGCATCGTGCGGGGCAAGAGCGGTCCAGACCGCGGCCGACCCCACGGCGGCAAGACAGCCGAGCGCCAGGAGCCTAGGCAAGGGCGGCCTCCCTCGAGGCTCCGAGCGCGATCTCGCGGTCGCAGACCACGGACGCGAACGCGCGGTCGTGCGTGACGACAAGCGTTGCGCGGTCGTCGGCCTCGGCGCGAAGGAGCGCCGCGAGCCGTTGCTTGCGTTCCGGGTCGATGCCGCGGGTCGGCTCGTCGAGGATGAGCAGCTCGGGCTCGGTCACGAGCACGGCGGCGAGAGCGAGCCGCTCGCGCTCCCCGCTCGACAGGTCGCGAGGGTGCCGCTCGGCGTGCCCGGCGAGGCCCACTCGCTCGAGCGCGGCCCGGGCGCGGCGCAGGTCGCCCCCGACGCCGAGCGCAACTTCCTCGTCGGCGCGTTCTCGCACGAGGTAGCGGCCCGGATCCTGTGACAGGTACGCGGCGCGGCCCGAACGGGTCACGACGCCGCGAGCCGGCAAGAGCAACCCGGCCGCGAGCTTCGCAAGCGTCGTCTTCCCGCTGCCGTTGGGCCCCGTGAGGACGACGACCTCCCCGCGACGCAGCCCGAGCTCGAAGCCGTCGACGACGGGAGGGCCGCCTGGATAGGCGAAGCTGACGTCCTCGAGCCGGCAGACGAGGTCGCCGGGCTCGGACGCTCCGCACTGAGCCTCGAGACCGAGCCACGCGGGACGTTCGCGGGCGAGCCACTCGATCGACTCGGCCCGGGGGGCGTCGAGCAGAATCCGGCCTTCCTCCATGAACACGACGCGGTCCGCGTGCTCGAGCGGAAGGGCCGGCCGCTGCTCGGAGACGAGCACCGCCGTCCCGCGGGCGCGGCAGCGCTCGAGGAGCGCGGTCGCCACCTCCGAGTCGAGCTGGGAGGTCGGCTCGTCCAGGAGCAGAAGCTGCGGCTCCAACGCAAGCGCCGAGGCAAGGCACACGCGCTGGAGCTCGCCGCCCGAGAGCTCCTCGACCCGCCTGCCTTTGAGGTGGACGGCGCCGGCGAGCTCGAGCGCTGCCTCCACGCGCGTCGGGATCAGGCCAGGCTCGACGCCGATGTTCTCGAGGCCGAAGGCGATCTCGTTCTCCACCCGCGTGAAGACGACCTGGTCCTCCGGGTCCTGGAAGAGGCAGGCGACTGTTCCGGCAAGCTCTGCCGGCCGGTGGCGGCGCGTGTCGAGCCCCGCCACGTCCACGCGGCCGGCGAAACGGCCGCCGTGGAAGTGCGGCACGAGGCCGGCGAAGGCCCGGAGTAGCGTCGATTTGCCGGAGCCGGATGGACCGAGCAGAGCCACGAGCTCGCCGGGCTCGATCTCGAGGGAGACGCCGTCGAGAGCCCGGCCGTCCTCCGGGTAGGAGAAGCTGAGGCCGCAGGCGCGGGCTAGAGCCACAGCACTCCCATCGAGACGAGCAGCCCTCCGAGCGAAAGGGCGGCATAGTCGGGGACCTTCCACGAAGGCCGCGGCGATCTCGTACGCCCGGCCCGTCCGAATCCGCGGGCCTCCATCGCCTCGGCGAGATTCAGGCCGCGTTCGAGCGAGCCGGCCAGGAGCGGCGAGAGCAGCCGGGCCCGGCCGCGCAGCCCGCGCACCTCCACCCCGCGCCCTCGCAACGCCTCGACGAGCCCGGCGGCATCCCTCTCGAGCGTGGGGACGAGCCGCGTCGCGAGACCGACGGCGAGCGCGAACCGCCGTGCCCAACCCGCCCCCTGGAGCAGGCGGTCGTGATCCAGCAGCAGGGCATAGGCGGCGAACGCGAGCGCGACGTCGAGGAGCCTCAACGCCTGGACCGCGCCGTGAGCCAGCTCCTCCCGGGTGACGTCGAGCGTCCCGAGCACGGGAATCGTGGGTCCCGTCCAGAGGACGTGCGTTCCCACGACCTCCACGAACGGCGTCACCAGGAAGACCGCGAGCGACGTCGTCAGCGCACCGAACAGGTAGATCCTCCGCCGCCGGGCCGGCGCCCGCAGACAGACCGCGAGCAGGACGACGGCGACGGCCGCGACGGTCTGCCACCGGTTCGCCAGCAGCGCAGTCGCCCCGAGCGCGGCGAGAAGAGCGGCTGCGGGTGCCGGCTTCACGGCACCTCGTATCGGAAGCGGTAGAGGGACGGGTGGCCGGCAAGCCGGCTTGCGTTCCCGGCGAAGTCGAACTCGAAGGAGCCGTCCGGGCGCGGCCGGGCGGTGAACCTGGGCGCTCCCCCGACGAGCCGCAGGACATTCGCCCCCTCGGGCGCGCTCGTAGAGACGTGCCCGTGCACGACCCGCGCGAGCGCTCGCGCACCCGCTCCGCTCCCCACCACGACCGCCGGGCGGCGCTTGCCGGCGTACCCGTGCAGGAACGGCTCCGGAAACGCCCCGACGACGACCGGCCGGCGCATCTCCTTCGTCCAGGAGCGGTAGTCCCACCATTCGACGTCGCCGGGATGCAGGCGATACTCGGCGGCGCTGCGATCGGCCTCGATCCCGTTCACGAAGTAGAACCAGTCGCTCCGGCGGGAGAGACTGCCTTCGATCCCTTCGATCGACTGGACGTAACGCCCGCCGTAGCGCGTCTCGATCTTCGCCTCCCGAGCGAGCGCCTGCATCGCCGTCAGCCCCGCGGGCACGGTGCGGACGAGCAGGACGTGCGCGCCCCGGTCACGCGTGACCCAGAGCGTCGCACGTCCCTTGCCCTCGCTCGTGCCGCCGCAGCCCGCGAGGGCGAGGACCAGCACGAGCGGGGCGAGCCGTCTCACGCGAGCGCATTCGAGCGCACGGCGCCGTTGAACGTCGCGCGCACGAGGCCGTGGTGGCGACCGACGCACGCCTCCGCCGCACGAGTGCGCACGCTTCGGCTGTCGACGTGCAGCACAGATCCGGCGGCTCTGCTCTCCTTCCCCTGGTCGTCCTGCGAGACGACGCGGTAGCAGCCGCGACCCAGTCGCTCGAGGCGGAGGGTCGGCGGGCCTCCCTTCAAGCCGAAGAACGCCCAGTACCAGAGCACTCTGTCCCCGGGCTTCAGCACGTACTGGTCCGCCCCCACGGGAGGTGAGACTCCGTCGACCTTGTAGGCCCAGCCGCTCGAGCCGAACGCGGCGTAGAGCCCGACCTGATCCACGTACGGGCCGTAGCTGGTATCGCTCACGTGGACGTAGAACTCACCGCTTCGACTCGCCGCCTCGAGGGCGTCGAGCGCGGTCGAGGCACTGACGCGGGGATCTGCGGGACCGAAGATCGTCCGGGTCCTGCCCTCGATCCGGACGTGGGCGATGGTGGCAGTCGCGGGGGCGGCGAAAGCCAGGGCGACGGCCCAGGCAATGAGAGAACGTCGAAACACGAATCCTCCTTCCGCGAGGGGTTCGGGTCTCGGCGGGCGGCAGGTCTTCTGACTCGGGGCGCCCTCTCGTGCCGCCTTCCCGGCCCGGAGGCCAGTGGCACATCGGCTCGAGAGCGATCTCCCCTCACAGCGGCGGGACCGTCCCGGACTTGCACCGGGTTCCCTTTCCGCTCGCCGGTATCGGGGCTGACCCTATCATGGCCGCCGGTGTCCATTTCGCGCTTTTTCCGGATGTGGGGACCGGTGATCTTGTGGGCCGGGGTCATCTTCGGGCTCTCCTCGATCCCCGCCCTTAGCTCCGGTCTCGGGACATGGGACGAGGTTCTGCGCAAGTGCGCGCACGTGACGGAGTACGCGATCCTCGGCCTGTTGCTCGTCCGCGCGCTCGGGCAGGAAGTGCTCGCGCTGCTGCTCGGGATCGCCTATGCCGCGAGCGACGAGCTCCATCAGCACTTCGTCGCCGGCCGGCACGGGTCGCCCGTGGACGTGGCGATCGACGCCGCCGGTCTCGTGATCGGGATCGTGCTGATGCGGCGCGTCGTCGCTCGCTACTGACAGAATCGGCCGATGCCGGAGCCGAAGGAATTCTCAGACCGCCAGCTCGAGGCAGTGCTCGAGCGTCTCGACCGCCTCTGCGAAGAGGTGCACGGTCTCAACCGGCGCCTCGACGCAAATGACCATCTGGTTCGAATCACGCACGAGCTGAGCGCGCTGAACGAGTCACTGCAGGCGCTCGCGTATGCGGCGCTCGGACAGCAAGGCCCCCAGGTCCGCCGCCGTCGCGCGGGTTAGGCGCTCAGGCGGTAGAGGCGGCCGTCGAGTGTGACGGCGTAGAGCTCGCCCCGCGCGTCCTCGCCGAACGAGGAGAGGTTCGGAAGCCGTTGACCTTCCAGCCGAACGCCTGTCGCCTTTCCGCCGGAGATCTTGAGCGACCAGATCTCTCCCGAGCAGTAGTCGCCGAAGAAGTAGCGACCACGCACCGCCTTCAGCGTCGGCCCGCGATAGACGAAGCCGCCGGTCACCGAGCAGCCGGGCCCGTGACTGTACACGTGCACGGGGAAGACGAGCCGCCCGGCCGGGTTCGGCGCCTTCGACTCGTACTGCGCGTCGCCCTCGTACACATCCCACCCGTAGTTCTCGAGCCCGGGGCTCTTCCGGGGCAGGAAGTCGACCTCCTCCCAGTTCCCCTGCCCGACGTCCCCGATGTAGAGGTCTCCCGTCGAGCGGTCGAAGGAGAATCTCCACGGATTGCGCAATCCGTAGCCGACGATCTGTGCCTTGGCGCCACGCTTGGCGACGTTGATCCGGAGCAGCTTTCCAAGCAGCGCCGACAGGTTCTGCGCGCGATTCTCGGGGTCGCCTCCGGAGCCTCCGTCCCCCATGCCGACGTACAGATACCCGTCCGGCCCGAACGCGAGCTGGCCGCCGTTGTGGTTCGCGTACGGCTGGGCGACGAACAGCACCTCCCGGGCCGTCCCTGCCAGGCCGAACGTGCCCGCCCGGTTGGCGCGGTACTCGACCACCCGCGTATCCCCGTGGAGGTCGGTGTAGTCGACGTAGAAGAGCCGGTTCTTGGCGAAGCGGGGATGAAACGCGACGCAGAGCAGTCCCCGCTCGCCCCCGCTCAGGACCTTCGACCTGATGTCGAGGAACGGCTTCGCTTGCAACTTTCCCCGCACGAGCACCCGGATCACGCCCGCCTGCTCGACCGCGTACAACCGGTTGGTCTGGGTCTTCGCCGCCGCCACGTCGACGGGTGAGTCCAGGCTCGAGGTGACGAGCTTCCACTCGACCGCGGCACGCTTCTGCACGCGGCGCCCACCGAGCCGGTAGACGATCAGTGTGCCCGACGTCGAGTGGTCGTTGGAGTCGCCGATCGGGAGCGCGACCCGTCCGTCCGTGACAATCGGGCTGTTCCAGTGGCCGCGCCCGGCGGCGAGACCGGTGACGCGACGGCCGGTCCCGGGGACGTAGACGTTGAGCCGGCCGCCATCCGGGTCGTAGACGTACAGGAGCCCGCCGGCGACGACGGGGCTCGTCCCCCCCACGCTCTTGCGCCAGCGCGCCCGCAGCCGCCCATGCTCGAGCGTGAACGCTGCCGTGCCGGAGCCGGTCGTCACGAACAGCCACGTCCGCCCGCCGCTCCGCCAGACGGCCGGGGCGGTGAAGACCCCCGAGCCACCCGGCGCCGAGACGGTCTGCACCTCGCCGCCGGTGACCGGCCCCGCAGAGCCGCGACCGTTCAACCGGCGCAGGTCGAGCAGCCGCAGCTTCGCGTCCTTGCCACCCTGAACTGCGTACCGCGCGCTCAGGACCGCCGGCGACGTGCTGCCGAGGTCGACATCCCCCGAGTCGAGCTCGGACTGGTCGGTCGGCGTCCAGTTCTGCAGCAGCGCTCCGGCGTCCGATGAGAGCATCAGCACGCTGTCACCCCAGTACGTGCGGCCGTTCCAGCGCCCGTCGCCGGTGGTGAGAAGCAGCTTCCCGGAGCCGGGGACGACGACGACCCCCGACCGCCCCCAGATCGCGGAGCCGCTCTCCGGACAGCTCGAGGGGGAGATCAGGCCCCGCCTGTCGCTGCAGAGCGAGTTCCAGACCTGGCGGATGCGGCCGGAGGTAGCGTCGATCGAGACGACGTGTCCCTGGTAGGGCGGCGCGTCGCCGATGTAGCCGCCGGTGGCCGCGAGCACGAGTCCGTGAGCGAGGTTGAGCGCGGGCGCGATCTTCTCGCGGCGGGGGTTCCGCGTGATCGAGACGGGCCAGGAGCCGGTGCGCGCCTCGCGCCCCGTGGCCAGGCTCAACTTGTGGATTCTGCCGTCGGGCGACACCGCGTAGACGAACCGCCGGTCGACGCTCGCGAGCGGGGTCGCCTGCGTGATCCGCTCGCTCCCCGCCCAGGTCTGGTACCCGCCGGGCGTGAAGCGCCAGAGGATCTTGCCCGTGACCGCGTCGACCGCCACCGTCTTGCCGTACGAGGTGGTAACGACGAACACGTCGTGCTTGCCGCCGCGAACGGGCACGCCGCGGAGATAGATCGGCGACGAGTCCGCGGTGCCGCCGATCGAGATGCGTTGAGCATGCAGGTGCGAGGCGTTGGCGGCCGTGATCCCCGTGCGGGCCGGGCCCGCGTTGTGACGCGCCGCGTCGTAGCCGAACCGGGTCCAGTTGCCGCCGAGCTTCGCTATCGGGGCCCGAGGGCCGGCAAACGCGGACGCGCCGCCGAGCAGGGCGATGCACCCCGCCGAAATCGCTATGAGCGCTCTCATGGGAGCCTGTAGATGTTTAAGACGCCGGATGTGACGTGTGCGTTGGCGTCTTCTTGCCCGAGCGCGATCCGTCCGTCCGAGACGATCGGGCTATTCCAGTGTCCGCGCCCCGCGGGAAGGGAGGCGACCCGCTTTCCGGAGGTCGGCACGTAGACGTTGAGCAGCCCGGCATCCCAGTCGTACACGTACAGAAGTCCTCCGGCGACCACAGGGCTCGTTCCGCCCGCCGGCTTCGTCCAGCGTCGCTTCAAGCGGTTGCTCTCGAGCGCGTAGGCGCTCGTCCCGCCGGAGGTGGCGACGAACAGCCAAGCTACCCCGTTCTTCCGCCAGACGGCGGGCGCGGTGAAGACGCGCTCGTTTCCGGGTGCATTCAACGTTTGGAGGGCGCCGCCGAGGACCGGCGCCTTACCGACGTTCGGAGGAGGATGCATGCGCCGCAGGTCGAGCAATCGCAGCTTCGCGTCCTTCCCGCCTTGCACGATGAGATGGTCGTTCAGCAGGGCCGGCGCGGTGCTGCCGATGTCCTCGTCCTCGGCGGAGAGCTGGTGCCAGTTGGTCGGAGTCCAGTACTTGAGCAGGTGGCCGGCGTCCGGCGAGAGCATCACGACGCTCATCCCCCACCTCGTGTGCCCGTCGAACTCCCCGTTGCCCGTCGACACGAGCAGGTTCCCGGTCCCGGGTTGGATCACCGCACCGGCGCGGGCCCAGATCGCGCCGCCCCAGAGGATGTCTATCCCACCGCCGGTCAGGCAGGAGTCTGTCTCCATCAACTCGTGCCGGGAGCTGCAGAGCGCGTTCCACACGTTGACGATCCGACCGGTCTCCTGGTCGACCGTCACCACGTGGCCCTGGTAGGGCGGGATGTCTCCGGGATATCCGCCGGTTGTGACGACCAGGTACTTCCCCGACACGTTCAGCGAGGTGCCGAGCTTCTCGTGCGCGGGATCAAGTGTCACGATCGCCGGCCACCGGTCCGTCTTGACCTCGGCCCCGTCCGCGAGCGCCAGCTTGTGCACGTAGCCGTCGGGAGACGCCGAGTAGACGAATCGAGCGCTCGAGTCGAGCGCCGGGCTCGAGGTCGTAATCAGGCGCGTGCCCGCGACCGAGGAGTAGCCGGACGGCGTGAACTCCCACAGGACATCCCCTGAATCGGCGTCGATCGCGTCGACTTTCCCGTAGGTCGTCTGGGCGACGAACACGTCACGGCGCGAATCCCCGACCTGCGCGCGGTGGATGTAGAGCGGGGACGAATCGACAGTTCCCGGGAGGTGGATCTCCTGGCGCCAAAGACTCTGGGCGTTCGCCGCAGTGATTCCCGTCAGCGAGGGGCCCGAGTTCTTACGGGCCGCGTCGTAGCCGAAGCGCGTCCAGTTACCGGTCTCCATCCCGGCGGGGCCGCGCCGTTCGAGCGCCGCGCTCGCCGTCGCCCCAGCCACGAGGACAGCCGCAAGGAGTAGGAGAACTCGCCTCACCGGCCGGAAGAATTACCGAGATGTATTAGAGATGTGTTACTACCGCTCAGGTTTTGAGCAGAGCCCGGCGGAACTCGTCTTCCTTGCCGGGCTGCAGGATCGCCAGCACGCGGTCGCCCGGATGGAGCTTCGTCGACCCGACGGCGATCTCCGACTGACCGTCGCGCGTGATCGAGATCAGGCGTGAATCCTGCGGGAGCTCGAGGCGCTCGACCGTCTTCCCGGCAGAGGGCGAATTCTTGTCGATCTGGACCTCGACGATCTCGAGGTTCTCGTTCCGCAGCTCGAGCAGGTGGATCAGGCCGTGCTCGGGGACCTCGTGCTCGACGAGAGCCATGATGTTCGAGGTCGCGCAGACCGTCGGCGAGATCCCGAGCAGGTCGAAGTGGGGCTGGTTGCGGGGGTCGTTGACGCGGGCGATCACCTTGGGGACGCCGTACTTCTCGCGGGCGATCTGACAGATGACGATGTTGTCCTCGTCGTCGCCGGTGACGGCGAGCAGGAGATCCGGCGGCCTGGCGATGCCGGCGCGCTCGAGCACGTAGATCTCGGTCGCGTCGCCCCGCTGGACCTGATGCTCGAGCTCCTCCTCGAGCTGCTCGAAGCGGTCGCGGCGCTGCTCGATCAGCGTCACCTCGTGACCGAGCCCGAGCAGGGTCCGCGCGAGGTTCGCGCCGACTTTCCCGCCGCCTGCGATCACGATGTACATCAGGCTGTTACCTCTTGCGGGGCGCGGCTGATCTCGCAGGACTGGACGGCCTCCGTCAGCACCGAGATCGCCGTCGAGGTCGGGGAGATCGTCCGCAGACCGCGCGTGGCGTAGAACTCGGCGCGGGCCGGATCGAGGATCCGGACGACCACGCACTGGATCTCGAAGCGCTTCTGCGCGACCTGGCCGATGACGAGATTCGTGTTGTCGCCGTTGGTCGCGACGACGGCGGCGTCGGCCGCCTCGATCCCGGCCTCTTTCAGGACGTCCAGATCCATGCCGTGGCCGACGATGAAGCCGCCCGCCCAGTTCTCACCGAGCCGTTGGAGGGCCTCCTCGTTCTCGTCGATCACCGTGACGTCCCACCCGCTCCGGTCGAGCTGGCGGGCAACCCTGGAGCCGACTCGACCGCAACCTACGACGACTGCTTTCATACGTTCAGCCTAGCTTACGACCTCCGCCTCGTCCTCCTCCAGAACGCCTTGGGGATAGGCGACGACCATCACCTCGCAGGGCGCCCGGCGGAGCACGTAGTCGACCGTCGGGCTGAAGAATCGGGACTGCCTCCTCCAGCGCGGCGCAGATCCCATCAGGATGAGATCGACGCCGTGCTCGCGCGCTTCCTCGACGATCGCGCTGCCGAGCGCACGGGCGCGAACGACCTTGCCTTCGACCTCGACGCCGTGCTCCTCGGCGAGCAGCTTCGCCTCCGCGAGAGACGCAGCCGCACGCTCCTCCTCGTCGGTCAGCTCGGCCTCCAAGGGCTGGTCGAGGGGCACCTTGATCACGTGGAGGGCGGTGAGCGCCGCGCCCTGCTCCTCGGCCAGCTTGATCGCGGTCGCCAGTACCTCCTCCCCGATCGGCCCGAGCTTCATCGGGACGAGGATGTGCCGGTAGGCCCCCTCCTCGTAGGGGATGACGAAGTCGGCGGTCGGCGCCTCCACCTTCTCCATCACCGTCTCGCCGCGGCTGCGGCGAACGAGCACGAACACGACGGCGCCCGCCGCGAGCCAGATCGGGCCGGCGATGCGCACGCCTGAGTGAGTGACGAGCGCGATGATCCAGACGGCGAAAGTGAGCGGCGCGCCCACGAGCGCCGCCACGGGGACAGCCGCGCCGCGGATGCGGAGGTTGAGAGGTACGCGGAACGGCCGCTTCAGGCCGGGCTCGCTGAACCGGAGCTTGACGACCGCGATCTGGGCGGCCGTGAAGGTGATCAGGACGCCGAAGCTGTACAGCCCCGCCAGCGAGCGGACGGGCTTTCCGATCAGCACGGCTCCGACCAGCAGCGCGACGGCGATCGCGGCCGCGCTCAGGATCGACACGGGCGCGATCAGCGTGCGTCGGTTCAGCCGCCCGAAGACGTGCGGGAGCATGTCGCGCTGACCGAGCGAATAGGCCAGACGGCCGGCTCCTGAGATCGACGTCGTCACCGCCATCACGAGCACGAGGGCTCCGGAGATGCCGACGAACACTCTCACCCCGTCCGCGACTCCGGCGGGCAGCCCCGCGGCGTGGAACGTGTTCGCGATCGCGTACAGCGGCTCCCGGAGCCACGTCGTCCCGAGGTCGCTGGCGAACCCGCCCGGGCCTCGGGGGTCAGGATGCGCGGGGAACGCCGAGATCGCGACGACTCCCATCGCGAACGAGACGATGACCACGGCGCCGATTCCGCCGAAAAGGCCGCGAGGGAGGTTGCGCCCGGGCTCTCTCGTCTCGGCCGCGAGGTTCGCAACCGTCTCCAGGCCGGTGTACGCCAGCATCGCAACCGGGATCGCGAACCCGATCGCGCTCCACGTCGGGGCGGCGCCGAGGTCGACGCCCTTGCCGAACGCATCGCTCGAGACGAGGTAGACGAAGCCGAAGACGATGATCAGGAACTGAGCGACGAGCGCCACGACGGCGAGCAGGATCGTCGCGCGGTAGAGCTGCGGCCGCTTGATCATCCTGACGGCGGCGACGGCGGCGATCACCCCCGCCCCGGCCACGACGTCCCAGGGGCTGTCTCCGATCGCGTCCCAGCCGAGAGCCGCCCCGAGATAGTGGGGGACGAACAGCGCGGCGAGCGCGATCACGATCAGGTAGTCGAGGAACAGGGCCCAGCCGGTCATGAAGCCGAGCGGGTCGTTGAAGGCGCGCCGGACGAGCATCGCCGCGCCCCCCGTCTCGGGGATCGCGGCGGTTCCCTCGGCGTAGGAAAGCGCGACGATCAGGAAGACGGCGCCGGCGATCAGCAGGACCCACGGGGTGAAGCCGAGCGCGAAGAGGGTGACGATTCCGAGCGCGAAGTAGAGCGACGAGCCGATCTCGCCGTAGGCGACGGAAGCGAGCGGGCTCGGCCCGAGGGCGCGAGTGAGCCCGGGGAGCTTCCGTGCCATCAGGTGCGGGAGTAGTAGAGACGGAGCACGCCGGCGCAGAGGACGATAGCGCCGAGCCCGAAACCCATGCCGCCGCCGAGGAGCGCGGTCCGGATCACGATCGCGGTCCCGAGCGTGACGAGCAGGACCGAGAGGGCGATCGTCGCGACTGCGTGGATCTTCATGCGGCCTTCCTCCCGGCCACGACAAGCACGCGGGCGGGGCTCGCCTTCAGCACATAGTCCACCGTCGAGCCGAAGACCGGGGCTGCCCTGCGGCCGCGCCGCGGCGCGCCCACGACGACGAGCTCCGCGTTGCGGGTCTTCACCTCGTCGACGATCGCGGGGCCGGCGCTCCTGGCCCGGGCGAGCCTCGTCACCGCCCGGACCCCGTAGCTCTCGACGAGGGCCTGGGCGTGATCGAGCTCCTCGTTCGCGAGCCGCTCTTCCTCCGGCATGCCCGCGTCGAGCGCGAGCTCGAAGGGAACCTCTACCACCTTCACGATCGCGATCGTCGCCCGCCGCTCCGCCGCCAGGCGCGCGGCGGCCACGAGCGCCTCCTCGGATTCCGCCGTCCGGGTGATCGGCACCACGATCGTCCGGTACTCGACCACCAGCGAGGGCCCGAGGACGACCACGGGCGCCTTGGCCGTCTCGGACATCGGAAGGTGGACGAACCGAGCCCGGTAGACCCAGTACGTGAGGAAGCCGAGCGCGAGCCAGCCGAGCCCGACGTAGCGGGTGTCTGGGGTCTGGACGACCACCGAGATCCACGCGAGCCCCGTCCCTAGCGCGCCGAGGACCGCGAACAGCGGCCAGTCGACGCCACGGATGCGGATGTTCGGCCGGCCCTTGAACACGAGCTCGTCGTCGCGCCTTCGGTACCGGAGCACGATCACCGACAGGTGGGCGATCGTGAACGAGAGCATCGCGCCGAACGAGTACATCGTCCCCAGGAACGAGACCTTCCCCGGCATCAGCGTCAGGATCGAGATGATCCCCGCGAACACGATCAGCGCGATCCACGGCGTCCTGAAGCGAGGGTGAACCCGCCGGAAGATCTCCGGGAGCTGCCGGTAGTGCGCCATCGCGTACGTGATCCGCGAGGCTCCGATCACGCCCGCGTTGGTGGCGATGAAGAGGATCGTGGCGGCCAGCAGGCCGACGTAGATCTTCAGCCCGCTCAGGAGAGCGTGGTTGTGGATCCCGAGGTGCGAGACGAGCCCGAGCACGGGGTCGTTCTGGAACCCGTGCTTCTCCGGCGGGAGGGCGAGCAGCGTCTCGAACTGGCCGGCGACCTTGTGGACGGGCAACGCCGACAGCGCGATCGCCGGCAGCGTGAAGAAGATCGCGAAGACGGCGACGACCGTCATCAGATACGCCCGCGGAACGTTGCGCGCGGGGTCGCGCGCCTCCTCGGCGAGGTTGGAGACGGTCTCGATCCCGGTGTAGGCGATCATCCCGACCGGGATCGCGAGCAGGAAGTTGCTCCAAGTCGGCGCCTGCCCCCAGTGGATGTTTGCGCTCAGCACGTGTGGGCTGAAGATGAGCGCGAAGCCGAGGACGACGAGCAGGAGCTGGGTCGCAAAGTCGATCACCGCCAGCCCGATGTTGAGCTTCGCCGCCTCGCGGATCCCGACGATGTTGAGCAGGACGAGGACGACGATCACGACCGCCCCGACGACCACGTCCCACGGATTCGTCCTCAGCGGCCCCCAGAAGATCGACAGGTAGTGGGGGACGAAGAACGCCGAGATCGAGATCGTGATGATGTAGTTGAGCATCTGGGCCCAGGCGGCCCCGAAGCTCACGACCTCGTTGAAGGCGTGGCGGGCGAAGCTGGACGAGCCACCGGCTTCGGGGAAGCGAACCGTTCCCTCGGCGTACGTGAGCGTCGTCGCGGCGAAGATGACGCCGGCGATCAGGAAGACGAGCGGGGTGAGGCCGAGCGCGTAGACGGCTGTGACGCCGAGCGCGTAGTAGATCGAGGAGCCGACGTTGCCGTAGACGGTGGCGAAGAGCGAGGGCGCGCCGAGGACGCGCTGGAGGCCGTGCTCTTGCTGCCGGCGCCGACGAGGCACGGGCAGAACTCTACGGCCGCGCGGGTCGGCACAACAACGCCGAAGGGCCCGGTTTTCACCGGGCCCTTCGGGCGGAGCACCAGGTACTAGCTACGCGTCGATCCGGACGATCGTCCCGCCGATCTCGCTGACGCCGTCGCTGTAGCTGATCCGGCCCAGGTACTTCGTTGCGGCCGTGAGCCCGCTCCAGGTGGCTGTGACGGTGTCGCTCGCGCCGAGGGTGGCGGAAGACGGTGCAGAGACGCTGAGGTTGCCTGCGGCCGCCGGGTTGAGGATCCAGTCGTAGAGCGTGTAGCTCACGCCCGACTGAACTTCCCAGCCGTGGATGTAGACCTCGTACGACCCGGCCGTCGGATTGTTGAGGGTGACGACCTCGGAGGCCGTCCCGCCGGTGCTGGAGCCCACGAGCGTCCGAGTCGTCCCGACGACCCGATACACGTACATGTCGAGGTCGTCGCCGGGATTCACCGTGCCGAACGTCTGGAACCGCGCCACCGGCGTCCCCACAGGGATCGTGAACGTATGGAGCTGGATCCCCTGATTGCCCTGCGGGTTCGTCGTGTCGAAGTTGTTCGTCGGATCGTCCGTGAGCGTCCGGGTCTCCGTGTGTGCCGCCTGGAGGCCCTGCGGAGTCGCCGAGAACGAGCCCGTGTACCCGAACGTGATCGAGAAGGACTTGCTCCCAAACGTGCCTGTCCCGCTGATCTCGCTCGGAGCCGCGAGCGGCACCGACTTGATCGCGATCGGGCTCCGTGCCGAGTGCGTCCCGTCACTCCAGGTCAGAGAACCGAAGCTGTAGGCGTTGAACGGAGCCGTCGTGCGGGTGAACGTCACCGTGTACGTCTTGGTTTCACCGGCCGCGAAGGTCAGCGACGTCGGATCGACTGCGACGTCGATCCCTGCCGGCGCGTCGACCGAGACGTTGTACGTACCGGCAGGCCCCACGTTCGTGAGCCTGCGGGTGATCGTCTGGACGCCCGCGAGCTTCCCGATCGCGAGCGAGGCGAGGTTCAGGTCGCTCGCCTTAATGATCGGCGCGGGCGACGTCCCGAAGCAGAACGTGCACAGACCCTGCCCCCTCAGGAACCCGCGATAGTCGTCGAACCCGGCGTCGTAGACGAGTCCGGGGTCGTTCGCGGGATTGGGGTTCACATGGCCTGCGCCGAAGTCGAACGGATCCGCCGGAGTGGCCCCGTCCTCCTTCGTGAGGTTCTGCCGAGCGGTGGTCATCAGCGCCGACTGAACAGCTGCGGGCGACCAGCTTGGGTGGGAGTTGATCAACAGCGCCGCAAGACCCGCCGTGTGCGGGCTCGACATCGAGGTGCCGCTGATCGACTGGAACAGCTGGCCCGGCGCGCCGAGGAAGGCCGTCGGCGTATTGCCGGCCAGGATGTTCACGCCCGGAGCCGTGACGTCTGGCTTGAGGATGTCGCCACCCCCGGCGATGCTCGGGCCCCGCGACGAGAAGTCGGCCATCGTGTTGCCGCCGCCGAAGGTCCGAGTCCCCCCGGAGAGCGAGGCCGTTGCCGATGCCCCGTTGGCGGCGATGTACGCCTTGACTGCGAGCCCGTCCGTGTTGTTGATGTGCAGGCTCGGGACGTAGTGGTTATCGGTGTTGAGCGACTGCGTGTTGTTCACGTTGTAGAGCACCATCCCGACACCGCCGGCCTGCTTGACGGCGAGGCTCTTCTCGACGCGGGCATTGGTTCCGCGCCGACAGAGCACGATCTTGCCCGTCACCACGGCCGGGTTCAGCGACCCCAGGAAGCAGAGCTGGTTGCCCGCGGAAGCTGCATCGACGATCCCCGTCGAGGGCAGCCCTCCAGTGAGCGTGACGCCCGTGTACGACGAGCTGTTCCCGAGCGTGACGGTACCGGTGAAGGACCGGTTCTGGGTCGACGCTGCAACCGAGGTCAGCCAGGGCGAGATGTGGGCCACCGTCGAGGCGCCCGGGCCGCTGTTTCCGGCAGACGCAGCCACGAAGACGCCCGCGCGACGCGCGAACAGGTACGAGACCTCGACGGCGTCGAGGTAGTTCGTCAACGTCCCGCTGATCGAGAAGTTGATGACGTCGACACCGTCGGCGACTGCATCGTTGATTGCTGCGACGCTGTCGCTGTTCGGACATCCGCCCGACTCGCCGTTCCAGCACACCTTGTACATGGCGACACGGGCCCGCGGCGCCATGCCGCTGACGTTGCCGAGATTGCTACCGAGGACCGACGCCGGCACGCCGTAGTTGCCTGCCGCTGTCGAGCTCGTGTGCGAGCCGTGACCGTCGGCGTCGCGGGCCGACTTGTAGTCGTTCTGGATCACGCCGAAGTGGCCGAACCCGCTCAGGTAGTAGCGGGCGCCGATCAGCTTCGCGTTGCAGTCGTCCTGCGACCACAGCTCGCCCGACTGGCAAGTTCCGTGCCAGGTGGACGGCGGCGGACCGTAGACGCGCAGGCTGTTCCCGCTGCTCCCCGGCCTGTCGCCCAGGTCGCTCTGATCGGAGAAGCTCGGATGCTCGGGCCAGATGCCCGTGTCGAGCACACCGACGACGACGTTCTCACCGGCATGGCCGGGACCGCCGAGCTGTGCCCAGAGGCCGGTGCCCGGCTGATCGAGGCCGAGGAAAGTAGGCGTGTTGTCCGTGTCGACATGACCAAGCTGGTCCTGTTCGACCGAGAGGACGTCTGGATTCTTCCCGAGCGCCGCAACCTGCTTCGAGCTCAGCGGGGCGGCGAAGCCGTTGTAGACGTAGTCGTAGTCGTAGATACGGGTCGCGCCGACGCTGTTCGCGATCGCCGCATGCCTGTCGTTCAGGTGCGCAACGTACTTCTTCACCTTGGCGTCGTTACGGTTCAGCTTCCTGCCTGGCGCGACCGCCGTTGCGGGATACCCGACCTCGCTGCCGTCGTACGCCACGACCGGATCTTGTTTCAGCTGGACGATGAACACGTCGCTCGTCGCTGCTGTCTGGGCAACGCCGTCCTCACCCTGTCTCGCGGACGCCGTGGTGGCAAATACGATCGCGAGCAGTGAGAGGAGAGCCGCGACGACCAGAGTGGTTCTGCCTCGAGGTGTCTTCCGGCAGCTCGAGGGCGGGCGGTCCGAAATCATCAAACCGTTCCTCCTGTCTTGTCTGTAAGGACGTTCAACCGTCAGAGCCCAAGCAAGAATCTTTCTACCGACTCTTTTCCATGGAGAGCGGGGCAGGGTAACAACTTTTCTTCGCAGATCAAAGGCTGAATCTGCGGCCGCCGCAGGAGTCGTTTCGGGCTTCGCGGGTACGATGACGCTATGCGCGGGATCGGGGTGATCGCGCTCTCCTTCGCGGCGCTCGCCGCCGGAGCGGCTACTGCCGGCTCAACCACAGGGGCTCGCCCGTCGGTGCGCGTCAGCGACCTGAATCCGTTCACCGTACGGGGTACGAGCTTCCGTGCCGGCGAGCGCGTCCGCGTGGTCGTGACCTCGAAGCACCACGCCACGCGCACTCTGACCGCGACCCGGCGCGGCACCTTCCGCACGGTCTTCAGCTTCAAGCTCCGCGGCTGCGACCAGTTCAGCGTCCGGGCCGTCGGCACCAACGGGAGCCGCGCCGTCGTCAAGAGCTCGCAGGAAAGCTGCGGCGCCGACATCGGCCCCGTCTAGCAACACGGGGGAAACCATGTTTCCCCCGTGAGCCCCCTTCTTGCTTGGGGAACCTGCGGTGCGGTTCCCTTTGCCCCCTTCCTCGGGCTCCGCCGGGCCAAGCCCGGCTACAGGGTGGCGCTCACTGCGGGTCTGCAACGCGAAGAGGGGACCTCTCGGTCCCCCCTCGGTACTGCTGTCTGCCTACGTCTTACGGGTGCCGGAGGACCAGCTTCCAGGCACCGAGACCGTGCGTGGCGGCGTACAGGAGCCGCGCGCCCGGTGCGATCGACAGGCCTGCAACCTCCGCTCCGGGGAACCCGGTGCCGGCGATCGTCCAGTTGGACGAGCCCGCCGGAAGCCGAAGGACTCCGAAGTCGGTCGACGCGAACAGATCTCCGGTCGGAGCGTCGTAGACGACATCCGTGACCGGCAGGTCTGCAAGCGTCGTACCGTCGAGCGGCGTCCACGTCGCGGACGGCCCGGCCGGGTCGTAGGTCACCTCGAACACGTGCCCCGGCTGGGACGGCGTGTTGGCGCTGTAACCCGAGTAGGAGATCCAGGCGTGGTTCGGGTTCGCCGGGTCGACGAAGATCCCGGACACGAACCGTCCGGGGTCGAGGGTCGAGAGCGAATCCAGCCGCGTGAACGTCACGGCACTTGCAGGAGTTGCATCCACGTTCTTCGAGATGAAGACGCGGCCCGCGTTCGTCGCGGCCCAGAGGGTGCTCGTGTCGCTCGGAGCCCGCTCGACTGCCGCCACGCAGCAACCGGAGCGGTCGCCGAGGACGCCCGTCGTCAGCGTCGTTGCACCGAGCTTCTCGAAGTCACCACAGGCCGGATCGGCGCCGGAGGTGTAGAACTCGGGGCAGTTCGCCTCGAGGTATGCCTGGTCGCCGCCCCAGTCCTGGGTGCGCCACACGCTCTGCGATCCCTCGAAGATCGTCCCGGCCGCGGCCGGATTCGGATCGGGGATGAGCGGAGCGTAGAAGTTCGAGCTCTCCGGGCTCGCCGCGATCGGCCCAGCGATGACGACCCAGGCGGTCGGGTCGCCGTTCTGGAAGTTCCCGTCGTGGTACTGCCCGAAGAACGAGTTGAACCTCATGGTCGAGTCGACTGCGTTCCAGCCCGACTGACCGCCGTCGCCGTAGATGATCTGCGGCCACGTGGTCGGAGCGCCGGTGCTCTCGAACGTCCCGTTGTCCTGCGTGCCGCCCATCAGGTCGGACGCGTCCTGGGGATTGATCGAGAGGCTCTGGAACTGGAGCGTGTCGAGCCCCTTGTTCATGCTGCTGAGGACGCTAGGAACGCGCGAAAGCAGCTGCTGACAAAGGGTCAGGTCGTCTCCGCTGAGCCCGCGGTCCGTGCACTGCGACGAGATGTCGGTGAACGTCCCGTCCGACTTCATCACGCCGCCGTCGCTGCCTTCGAAGAACTGGTTCGGATTCGTCGGGTTGACGACGATCGCGTGCTGGTCCGGGTGCAGGGAGTGCGGTGCAATCGGGTTCGGATTGCAGCAGTTCCCAGCAGGCGTCGGGCCGGTGGTCGCGTCCGCGGTCATGTCGGTCCAGTTGACCCCCTCATCGGTCGAGAGAAGAACACCGCGGCCGTTGCTCGAGCCAGCGTAGGTGCTGTAGTCGAACGAGCCACCGATGTAGACCATGTCGGGGTTACCCGCCGGCGTGTAGACGAACTGGTCGTACCAGCACTGACCGGTGCAGAAGTTCTCGTTCTGCGCGTTGGTCAGGTTGATGAAGACCGGTACGGCCGCCCTGGCGTCGTCGGTGCGCCAGACCTCCGCCGGAGGCTCGCCGGCGCCGGGGCCGGACGCGCCGTTGGTGGCGTACATCCGTGTGTTCCCGTCCGCCGTCGTGACGTCGAACTCCGTCCGGACCGCGTTGTCCGTTGACTGGGGCACGAGCGGCGGCAGGAGCTGGGTCGGGAAGGTCGCGCCGCCGTCGGTCGACCGCCAGATGCCCTGGGAGTACGCCGACGCATAGACGACCTGGTTGTTGCTCGGATCGAGCTTGACCCGCGTGATCCCTCGGATCGTGCCGTTGCCGTTCCACATGAAGTCGAACGTCTGTCCGGCGTCCGTCGACTTCCAGAGACCGAACGGCGGCCTCGGGCTCGGCGGGGTCGAAGTTGCGCCGCCCGTGACCGAGCTGACGCCGCGGACACCGCGTGCCGAGCCGACGTAGATCGTCTTCGGGTTGAGCGGATCGACGACGATCGAGCTGATCGCGCGGCCGGCGAACGCGTCGCCGGAGTACGTGCCGTTGCCCGGAGACGTGATATCGGTCACCTGCGACGGCAGCTTGTTCCAGGTGTTTCCGCCGTCCATCGACTTCCAGATGCCGAGCCCGGCCTCCGAGTCGCCGGAGGCGTGAGACTCACCGGTGCCGGCATAGAGGGCGCCGCCGGCGTAGACCAGCGTCCCGATCGCGTTCGTGCCGAACGGGCTGGAGACCCACTGCCAGCTGAAGCCGGGGCTGTCCGAGAGGCCGTTCCAGGTGCGCCAGATGCCGCCGCCTGCTGCGCCGATCCAGAGCGTGCACTTCTGCGCGTTGCAGTGCGGGTCGATGGCCATCCCGGTCGTGCGACCCGACGCCGTGTAATCCGCTCCGAAGAACGTCAGGACGCCGGGATACTCGGCGGCGAACGGACCGTACCGCGTCCAGCTGCCGGGGATGTACTTGCCGACGCTGCTCCCGCCACGGTTGAGCTGCCCGAAGATCTGCTGGGCGGTCAGCGAGGCCTGGAACCGCGCGTTGATCTGTGCATACGCGGCCCGCGCGTTCTTGGTCGCGGCGAGCGGGATGTCGTCGCCGGGATACGCACGCTGGTCGTACGCTTCCTGGGCCGCTCGCGCTGCGGCGGGCAGACCCTCCCCAGGTGTGTCCTTGGCGCTCTGGGCATCGGGATCGCCCGTCTTGAGCGCCCTGGTCGGCGCGGCTCCCTTGGTCTGAGCAGAGCCGTGTGTCACAACCGCGATCGCGGCTGCGGCAGCCAAGAGCAGAAAGGCGGCCACACCCATGGTGACGGCCCTCCGCAGACTGAGTTGCCTCATGCTTCCTCCTAGATTTGCGTAGGCGCCGGTTCGCGGCCGACTCCCCCGCTCGTTGATTGGACTCCGACCGGGGCGAGTCTCCGCCTCGAGCTCAGAGAAGAACTGCGCCAAGCGGCGGCGATAACGGGGCTGCGGAACGACCCCGGCCTCCCAGGCCTGGACGGATCGAGCGGATACCGACAGGGCATCCGCCAGCTCCCGTTGCGTCAGGTTCGCCGCCTCGCGCAGGCCCCGAAGCCGCTCCCCGGCAAAGACAGCGGATTCGGATCCGTTTCGTCTGTTGTTCCTCATATCTGCGTGTTCGATTCGTCGCCGGGGCACACGAGAAAACCACGTAGCCTTGCTGGTAGCCGCAGGAGGTTAGCTCAGTTCAGGAAACTGTCAAGTCTCCTTCCTGATCCTACTCATTGCCTCCGCGAGGCGTTTAAGTGTGGATTGCGACGATCAGCGGGATCGCGAGGATGGCCACGACGTTGGCGATCTTGATCATCGGGTTGATCGCCGGGCCCGCGGTGTCCTTGTAGGGGTCGCCCACGGTGTCCCCGGTGACCGACGCGGCATGCGCCTCGGAGCCCTTTCCACCGTAGAGGCCGTCCTCGATCAGCTTCTTGGCGTTGTCCCAGGCCCCGCCGCCCGAGGTCATCGCGATCGCGAGGAAGAGCCCGGTCACGATCGTTCCGATGAGGAGGCCGCCGAGCATGCGCGCGTTGATCAGGCCGACGACGATCGGGAAAGCAATCGGGATCAGCGCCGGCAGCAGCATGCTGCGGATCGCCGACCCGGTAACGATGTCGATCGCCTTGCCGTATTCAGGCCGGGCGGTTCCCTCCATGATCCCGGGAATCTCACGGAACTGGCGGCGCACCTCGGTCACCACCTGGCCGCCGACGCGGCCGACCGCCTGCATCGCGAGCGACGCGAACAGGAACGGCATCAGCCCGCCGATGAACAGGCCTGCGATCACCCAGGCGTCGCTGAGATCGAACGTCGTCGTCAGCCCCTGGTCCGAGAGCCCGTGCGTATAGCTGTCGAACAGGACAAGGGCGGCGAGCGCGGCCGATCCGATCGCGTAACCCTTGGTGACCGCCTTCGTCGTGTTGCCAACGGCGTCGAGCGGGTCCGTGATCGCGCGTACGGATTCGTCGAGATCGGCCATCTCCGCAATTCCGCCCGCGTTGTCCGTCACCGGCCCATAGGCGTCGAGCGCGACGATCATGCCCGTCATCGAGAGCTGGGCCATCACGGCGACGCCGATCCCATACAGCCCCGCGAAGTGGTTGGCGACGAGGATCCCGATCGCGATCACGATCACCGGCAGGGCGGTTGCCTGCATTCCGACGGCGAGGCCTTCGATGATGTTCGTCGCATGCCCGGTCCGTGAGGCCTTCGAGATCGACTTGACCGGGTTCCATCGCGTGCCCGTGTAGTACTCGGTGATCGCGACGAGGAGGAACGTGACGGCGAGGCCTACGAGAGCCGAGAGGTACAGATCCCAGAAGGTGAACTGGCTGGAGTCGAACCCGAGCGTCACCGGAATGAAGCCGAGCGCCGACAGGGCGGTCGAGACGAGCACCGCCTTGTAGAGCGCGTTCATGATCGAGCCCGAGCGCCCGACCCGCGCGAACATCGTCCCGATGATCGAGGAGAGAATCGAGATCCCTCCGATCGCAAGCGGGAACAACTCGATCTGGGCGGCCGGGAAGGTCTTGATCGCGAGCAGCATCACGGCCACGGCGGTGACGGCATAGGTCTCGAACAGGTCGGCGGCCATGCCGGCGCAGTCGCCCACGTTGTCGCCGACGTTGTCCGCGATCACCGCCGGGTTGCGCGGGTCGTCCTCGGGGATTCCCGCCTCGATCTTTCCGACAAGGTCGGCGCCGACGTCGGCCGCCTTCGTGTAGATGCCTCCGCCGAGACGGGCGAAGACGGAGATGAGCGAGCCTCCGAAGGCAAGCCCGACGAGGTCGTCGATCGCTGACTCGACCGAGTTGCCGAGCCAACCCGTCAGCGCCCAGTAGTAGCCCGCGACGCCGAGCAGGCCGAGTCCGACCACGAGCAGTCCTGTCACCGAGCCGGAGCGGAAAGCGACGTTGAGCGCCGGCCTGAGCCCGTGCTTCGCCGCCTCTGCCGTCCGCACGTTCGACCTGACCGCCACGAACATGCCGATGAAACCCGCCGAGGCGGACAGGACCGCGCCGACGAGGAATCCGATCGCCGTCCCCCACCCCAGCTTGTCGTAGAAGCCGAGCAGCAGGAAGGGAACGATCGCCACGATCGCAATCGTCCGGTACTGGCGCTTCAGGTAGGCGGCGGCGCCTTCCTGGACGGCGCGAGAGATCTCCTGCATGCGCTCGGTGCCGGCCGGGCGCCGCAGCAGCCAGACGGCGAGCCCGATCCCGTAGGCCACGGCGATGCACGCGCACACGAGCGCGAACAGAACGGGATGATCGTGGAACCATTCCATCGGCTGGTTACAAAGTCAGCCCGAACGGCTGTCCGGGCGCCGCGGTGTTGTATCAAAGCCGCGCTCCGGGGCACGGGGAAACCAGGTTTCCCCGCGAGCTAAATCCGCGCTCCCCGAAGCGCGGTCGAGCAGACGTCTTCCGGCTGCGGGCCGATCTTCGGGATCACGGCGAGCAGCAGCTCGCGCAGGCGCGCTCTACACGGGGGAAACCAGGTTTCCCCCGTGCGCCCCCTTCTTAAAGGCTGACGCGCTTCCCGCGGGGTGGCTCCGCCGGGCGGAGCCCGGCTCCGCCGGACGGGCGGAGGCCTATCTAAATCCGCGCTCCCCGAAGCGCGGTCGAGCAGACGTCTTCCGGCTGCGGGCCGATCTTCGGGATCACGGCGAGCAGCAGCTCGCGCAAGCGCGCGTTGTTCTCGGCGAAGACACGGACGACCTCTTCGGCCGAGGCGGACTGCTCTCCCTCCGCTCCGACGTCGTAGTCCGTGACCATCGCGATCGTCGCGTAGCAGAGCTCGAGCTCCCGCGCGAGGTGGCACTCGGGGTACGTGGTCATGTTGATCGCGTCCCAGCCCGCGGCCTGGAACCACCTCGACTCCGCACGCGTCGAGAAGCGCGGCCCCTGGATCACGACGACGGTGCCGCCGTCGCGGACCGGAATCCCGAGCTCTCCCGCGGTCTCGACGAGCAGGCGGCGCAGGTCGGGGCAGAACGGTTCGGCGGCGGAGACGTGAGTCGTCTCGGGCCCGTCGTAGAAGGTGTCGGGGCGCGCGGTAGTACGGTCGACGAACTGGTCGCACACGATGAACTCGCCGAGCGCGAGCCGCCGGTCGAGCGCACCCGAGGCGCACGGCCCGATGATCCGTCTGACGCCCGCTTCCCGCATCGCCCACACGTTCGCGCGGTAGGGAATCGCGTGCGGAGGCAGCTCATGGCTGCGCCCGTGCCGAGGGAGGAAGGCGACGGTCCTCCCGCCCACAGTTCCGAGTGCGAGCGGGGCCGACGTCGCGCCGTAGGGCGTCTCGAGCTCGATCTCCTGCACCTCCTCGAGAAACGAGTAGAACCCCGAGCCGCCGAAGATCCCGAGCTCAGCCTTCGCCGGAGCCCTCCGCCTCGGAGACCGCTTTCGCATAGGCGAGCTGCATGTTCGCCGTCACCTGGTTGAAGTCGCCGATCACCTCGTCGGGCACCGAGCCGCTCAGGACCGGGACGAGCGCGCGCATCGTCTCGATCGCGAGCTTCGCCTGCTCGAGGTCGCGGCTCTCGCTCCCGAGCCGGCTGTAGCCGAGCGACGAGACCGTGTAGAGCGTCTGCACGAGCAGGTCGGAGATCTTGACCCGCTTGAGCTCCTCCTCGAGCTGCTTGATCAGCTCGTCGCTGGGCTCTTTAGCCAACGCGCTCTCCCGGCTTGACCTGCTCGGCGGTGAACCGCACCTGCTCGGCGTAGATCTCCTCCAGCGTCGCACCGCTTTCGTAGCGCGCGATCTGGCGCTCGGCGGCGTTCGCAGCCGGCACGGCCAGGAACGAGGCGGCGCCGAGCTCCTCGGCCACTGGGAGCGACCATTCGATCAGATCCTCGACGGCGGCCCTCGTCGGGCGCACGTAACCGGTGGAGAGGTCGATCAGCTCGCCGGCGAGGCCGTGGCGGATCGCGCGCCAGAAGTTCTCCTCGATCAGGCGATGCGGATACGAGGGCAGCGGCTCGCCCTCGTCGATCGCCCTCACGATCCGGGCGGTGAGCGAGTACATCAGCGCGCACAGCGCGCGCGCCTCCTCGAGGTCGGGCTGGCCGTCGCAGATCCTGATCTCGACGGTCGGAAACGCGAGGTGGGGCCGCACGCTCCACCAGATCTGGGTGTGCTCGTCGATGGAGCCCGAGTTGTAGAGGAAGCGGACGAAGCGCTCGTACTCCTCCCAGCCGACGAACTCGTCGGGAACGCCGCAGCGGGGGAACGTCCTGGTGAAGATCTGCGTCCGCGCGGAGTGGAGGTGGGTGTAGACGTCCTCCACGAACGGCGAGCTGGCCGAGAGCGCGAGCAGCTCCGGCAGGAAGTTGCGAAGCGCGTTGTTGACCGCGATCACGCGGTCGAGGCCGCGGATGCCGACGTGGACGTGGATGCCGAAGCTGTTGTTGCGCCAGACGACGTAGCGGAGGATCTCGTCATTTCGCCGGTAGTGGGGCGTGTCGATGATCCGCTGGTCCTTCCAGGAGCTCCACGGATGGGTGGCGGTGCCGCCTAGCGCGATCCCGAGCGGCTCGGCCAGCGCGAACAGCTGTGCCCGGCGCTCTCCCATCCGCTCGGCCGCCTCGGCGAAGGTCTCGCAGCGGCCGGTGCGCACCTCCACCTCGGAAGAGATCAGCTCGCCGACGAGATGCTCCTCGACCGCGGTCCCCTGGGCGGCCGCCTGCAGCTCCTCGAACCGGTTGACCATCGACAGGGTCTCGGGGTCGAGGACGGCGAACTCCTCCTCGACGGCGACCGTGAAGTCCTCGGCGGACTCGAACTGCTCGCGCGCGAAACGAATCTGCTCGTCAGGTGAGAGGCGTTGAGCGTCACCCATCGGCGCGACGCTACCTCAAGCGAGGGGCGCCAGGAGGCGCGCGGCCACGCTTTGCCACGACCAGCGCTCGACGGTCGCCTCTCGAGCAACGCGGCCGAGCTCGCGGCGCTGCTCTTCGGGCAGCGCGAGCAGCTCGCGCAGCTTGTCGGCGAGCTGGAGCGCGTCTCCGCTCGTGAAGCTCGCCAGGTGGCGGTGCCGCTCGGGGTAGGTCGCCTCGATCCCGGCCGCGATCTCCGCCAGGCCCGAGTGGCGGGCCACGAGCGGCGGGACGCCGGCCGCGGCCGCCTCGGCGGCGACCATCCCGAATGCCTCCGGGAAGATCGACGGAACCACCGACACGTCCGCGAGCGGCAGCAGGTGCACGAGATGGCGGTGCTCCAGCGCGCCGGTGAAGAGAGTGCCGGGCGGCGCCAGCGCCTCCAGCTCGTCTCGGTAGTCGCCGAAGCCGACGATCACGGCACGCGCCTCGAGGCCGTGCAGGGCCTCGAGCAGGATGTGGACGCCCTTGTTGTAGAGGAGCTTCCCCACGAAGACGACGACGGGCCCCGGATCCGAGAAGAAGCGCTCGATCCGCTCGGCGTTGCCCTCGTCGGGTAGGCGGTCGTCCTGGTTGCCCGGGTTGGGCGGATCGCGGTGGACCTCCTCGACCAGCGCCGCCAGCGCCTGGTCGCGCGGCTTCGGGCCGAACTCGTCGACGTCAACCCCGGGCGAGACCTCGTGCACGCGCTCGACCGGGCCGACGATCTCCTCGAGCACGGACCTGATGTGGTCGGAGCCGACGAAGACGGCCGCCGCGCGCGGGAGCGTCTCCCGCGCCCAGAGGGCGAGCTCGGGGCTCTCCCGCATGGCGTACTCGAGCTCGGAGCCGTGCGCCTTGACGGCGAAGCGGGCGCCGCTAGCCGCTCCCACGGGAGCGCCCATGAGGACGTGGTTCGTGAACACGAGGTCGGCGGGAAGATGCTCTCGAAGGGCGGCGGCGTTGGCCTCCACGTAGCGATCACGCTCGGCGAGCGTGAACTCCGTAAGCAGCCGCGCGCGCCGGCCCTCGTAACGGTCGAGGACGAACACGGGCAGGAGCTCGCCTGGAAGCTCGGGCCGCACGACCTGCACGCCGCCAAGGTCGAACCGCTCGGGTTGCGGCTCCTGGCAGAAGAGGACGACCTCGTGGCCCATCCGGCTCCATTCCCGAGTGAGCGCGCGCGTGTAGACGTTGGATCCGGAACCGCCGAGCAGGTACCCATGCCAGAGAAGAATCCGCACCCGGCGGAGCTTAGGTTAGGCTGCCCGCGTGAAGGCACTCGGAGTCAGCTTGCTTGCGGCTGCGCTCGTAGCGACCACGGCTTCGGCCGCACAGCAGAGCTACACCACGTTCAAGACGCCCACGGGCAAGATCGTGTGTGGCGTGTTCATCGCCGGCAAGTACTCGGAGTCAATGCTGCGCTGCGACATCCTCACGGGCCTGAAGCCGAAGGTGAAGCGCCCGAAAGGCTGCGACTTCGACTTCGGCTCGACGCTCGAGCTCCGCCCCACCGGCAGAGCGATCATCGGCTGCGTCAGCGACGCCGTCGGACAGGCCAAGAGGGTGCTCGGCTACGGCCAGACGTTCCGCAAGGGCCCATTCACGTGCCAGTCGGCGCGCGCCGGCCTGACCTGCAAGAACAAGAGCGGCCACGGCTTCTTCCTCAGCAAGCAGCGCTGGCGCCGGGTCTAAGTCCAGGGAAGCGCGTCCCAGCTCGCCGGCCGTCCGGGCTCGTGGTGGCCGAACTTGGCGTATGCCTCGTCCGGCGACTCGGTGCCCGAGTCCGCGCTCGCGCCGTAGCGCCCGGCCAGCTCGGAGACGGGATAGAAGAGCTCCTCCTCCGGGCTCCGCGCACCCGTCATCAGGATCACACAGGGCCCGTCGCCTGCGCCCACGAAGACGTGCTCGACGCCGGGTGGCATGTGCACGAAGTCCCAGGCCTCGAGGCGCCTCTCCTCCTCGTTCACCAGCAGGATGCACTCGCCGGCCAACACGAGAAAGTCCTCCTGGAGCGACTCGCGGTGGTACAGGCAGTTCGGCCGCGCCGGCTCGAGCACGCGGATGTTGATCCCGAGCTGCGGGAACGGCGCCTCTCGCGACTCGAATCCGCACCGTGAGCCAAAGGCGCCGCGGTGGGTGTACCAGGCCGTGTCACGGACGTTGACGACGAACCAGCCGTCAGTCGCAGGTGCAAGCCCCGAACCGGTCTCCTCGAGGCGCGCCTCGTCCGGCACTACGTCAAGTGGAAATAGAGGGCGTAGAGGAGCTCGACGGCCGGGTTCGAGGTGTGCACGGCCACGTCCTGGGGAACGTCGAGCAGCGCCTCGGAGTAGTTGAACAGGATCTTCACCCCGGCGCCGACGAGATCGTTGGCCGCCCGCTGCGCGCTCTCGGGCGGTACGGCGAGCACGCCGACGATGATGTTCTTCTCGCGCACGAGCTCCCGCAGCTGCCCGTAGTCGCTGACGACGGTGCCGTCGACCGTCCGGCCGACCTTGTCGGGATCGGTGTCGAAGACCGCCGCGATGTTGATCCCGTGCTCGGCGAAGATCGTCGAACTCGCGATCGCCTGGCCCAGTCTGCCGGCGCCGACGAGCGCGATGTTGTGCTGGCCCTGGGTGCGGAGGATCTTGCGGATCTCGTTGAGGAGGGCCTCGGTGTTGTAGCCGACGCCCCGCTTGCCGAACTTGCCGAACGCCGACAGGTCGCGCCGGATCTGCGTCGCGTTGATGTTCGTGTAGTCGGAGATCTCCTGGGAGGAGATCCGGTCCTTCCCCATCTTCCGCGCCTGGGTCAGCACCTGCAGGTACCTGCTCAGCCGCGCGGCGACGCCGACGGTCAGCCTGTCCGCCGCTCCGGTTCCCTGTGTCGCTGCTTGTGACAAGTCACAACAATTCTGCCAGGGCCGATGGTTCCGTGCGCCGATCGGTTACAAACGTGCCGCTCAGCGAGGAGTTTGTGCGCGCTTCTCGGCCTTCCCGAGAAGCGCTAGAGGCCTGCAAGCTTTCGGCGGAAGGGCTCCGGTTGCACGTAATAGGTGAACGCCGGTTGGCCGTTGATCTCGACGACTGGAATCGATTCTCGATACCGAGCTTCCAACTCCGGGTCGAGGCCGATGTCGACTTCCTCGAGCTCGAACTCCAGCTCATCTCGAAGCTCCATCAGCTTCGCCCGGGCACGCTCACACAGGTGGCAACCTTCCGCCTTGTAGAGGACGACTACCGCAGCCAACCGCGCACCGCTAGAGATTCCCGGCGAAGTTCGGGAATCTCGTGCCCATCAGGGGTAGAGGCCCCGCGTAGTCGTCGCTTCCGCCACTCGCTGGACGGCGAGACCGTAGGCGGCGAGCCGCATCGTCGTGCCCTTCTCCTGTTGGGTCTCCCAGGTCTCGTTGAAGGCGCGCGTGGTGATGTCGTTCAGCTTCGCGTTCACCTCGGCCTCCTTCCAGAAGTACTCCTGGAGGCCCTGGACCCATTCGAAGTAGGAGACGACCACACCACCCGCGTTCGCCAGCACGTCCGGCAGGACGAGCACGCCCCGATCCTCGAGGATCTCGTCGGCGTCGGGTGTCACCGGGCCGTTCGCGCCCTCGCAGATCATCTTCGCGCGCACCTTGTCTGCGTTGTCGGCGGTGATCACCTGCTCGAGCGCGCAGGGAGCGAGCAGATCGCACTCGACGAGTAGCAGCTCGTCGTTCGTGATCGCCTCGGCGCCCTTCAGCCCTTCGAGCCTGCCGGTCTCCCGCTTGTGCGCGATCGCCGCCTGCACGTCGATCCCGTTCAGGTTGTACAAGCCGCCGCCCGAATCGGAGATGGCCACGACCTTCGCGCCGTCCTCGGCGAGAAACCTCGCCAGGTGGCTGCCGACGTTGCCGAACCCCTGGACGGCCGCGGTCATCCCGTCGAGCCTCGCCTCCCTCCGGAGGATGGCCTGGCGAATGCAGTAGAGCGCGCCGCGGGCCGTCGCTTCCTCGCGCCCGAGCGAGCCGCCGATCATGATCGGCTTGCCGGTCACGACTCCCAGCACCGAGTGGCCCTTGTTCATCGAATAGGTGTCGAAGATCCAGGCCATCACGCTCGCGTCGGTGCCGACGTCGGGGGCCGGGATGTCCTTCTCGGGACCGATCTCGTTGATGATCTCGCTGGTGAACCGGCGCGTCATGCGCTCGAGTTCGAAGCGCGAAAGCTCCTTCGGGTTGCAGACGACGCCGCCCTTGGCGCCGCCGAACGGAATCCCCATCAGCGCGCACTTCCACGTCATCCACATCGCCAGCGACTTGACCTCGTCGAGGGTGACGTCCGGGTGGTAGCGGATCCCGCCCTTCGACGGACCGCGAGCGATGTTGTGGGTGACGCGGTACCCCTGGAAGACCTCGACCGACTCGTCGTCCATCCGCGTCGGGATCGAGACGGCGAGTGCCTTCTTGCACTGGCCCAGGACTTTGACGAGATCGGCGGAGATGCCGAAGACGTCGGCGACGAGCTGGAGCTGGCGTTGTGCGAGCTCGAACGGGTTCTCGCGGAGGTGTGAAGGAGGAGCTTCGACTGTCGTCACGTTGGGACCCCTTTTTCGCTGGAAATCGAGGGTGAGTATATGCCCGAGGCGGTTACTTCCTGATCCTGAAGTCGACCACTTTCCGGCTCGCGGGCCCGGGAACCGTCGGGTACGCGCGCACGACGAGGTGATAGCGGCCGGGACTGAGGATCTCACCCGTGGGGGCTCGGCCGGTGAGCTGGAAGTCGAATCGGCCGGGCAGCTGGTCCCTGAGCTCGGTCAGCAAGCCGAGCCGCTTGCCTTTCTTCGTCCAGAGCGCGATCTCGAGTCGTCCGACCGGCTCGAGCTCGGGCCTGGAGCCCTTCCGGATCACCCGCCCGGCGAAGACGGTCAGCACCGTCGACGTCTCGGAAGGGTTGAAGGCGGCCGGGGAGAGGGCAACGCGGCGGAGCAGTCCGCCCCGGGGACCGGGGGCGGCAACCCAGGGGACGCGGACCGGCATGCCGCTCGAGGGCGTGATCGTGATCGCGCCCTCGAGAGCGCGCGGAATCCGGCCGGCGGTCCTGACAACCACCTTCACGCCGGCGTTCCCGTTTGCGCGAAGCACCAGCCGCCTCGGGGAGAAAGTCAGTGAGAACACCTCGCCGCCGACCGCCCCTTCCAGCCTGATTCGAAGTGGTCGGCTCGACACGTTGTGGAGAACGATCGTCCGCACGACCCGGCGGGGCTTCGACCCGACCGGTGGGAGCGCGAGCGTCGAGGGCCGGACGGAGACCTCGCCGCCGGCGGCGGCCCCGAGGTTGACGAGGCCGGCTCCTTGCGCCTCGAGCGAGTCGCCGGCCAGCGGGCGCGCCGTCCCGGTCAGGAGCCCCATCAGGTCCGACGCCGAGAGCGACGGCCGAGCCTGCGCGAGCAGGGCCGCGGCGCCCGCGATCCCGGCGGCGGCGACGCTCGTGCCGTTGACGGTGCCGAACCGTCCGGTGCCGTCCTCGTTCGTGCCGGGCTCAGCGGTCGGGATCGTCACACCCGGGCCGGCGAGGTCGGGCTTCACCCGTCCGTCGTAGGCGAGCCCGTGCGACGAGAAGTCTGCGATCCGGAGACCCGCCGCATTCAGCGCCGCGCGCGGCTTCCCGATGCTGACAGTCACGTTCTTCCCCGAGCCCATCGACGCGAGCAGCGCCTTCGCCGCCTTCTCGGGGAAGGCGACGACCGGCACGACGACGTTCTCGTCGAGGCCGAGGGCGCCGGCGGGCAGGCCGTTTCCGTAGACGAGGATCGCGTAGGCGCCTGCTCGGGCGGCGTTCTCGACCGCGACCTCGGGCGAGCTTCCCGCGGGAACGAGTGCGGCACGGCCGGCGACGATGCTGTCACCGGTCGCGTCGAAGAAGTCGGACAGGCGTGACGGCGCCGGCGTGCCGGGCGGGGATCCCTTCGGGGCGGCTCCGGTACGGGGCGCGGCGACGGCGAGGTCGAGCGGATTGTCGGGAGCGAAGGCGCCCGCGAGCGGAAGCGCGCGAGAGAGCTGGATGTCGAGCCCGACGCGGATCGCCACCCGAACCTGCCCGGTCTCCCGGCGCAGGTCGGCCGCCCCGACGGTGAGCGCGCTCCCGGCGCCTCCCGGGCCCGAGATCGTCCCGTAGACCGGGCCCGCCGGCAGGTCGTTTCCGGCCGGCGCGACCACGAGCGTGTCGAGCGCGAGCGCACCGTCGACCGCCCGGGCCTCGGGCGCATCGGCGAACGAGATGTACGGCTCGGCCAGTCCGATCAGCGCGATCCGGGCGGCGTCGTGGGCGTCGCCGTCACGGTTGGGGTCGCAGGCCACCTCCAGCCCGGCGATTAGCTGGTCGCTCCGCCCGTAGACCGCCCAGCCCCCTGCGTCGTCACGTTGCCAGCCGGCGACGCGAATCGGGTAGACGGTGGCCCTGGGGGCGATTCCGCGCAGGCCGTAGTCGTTGCCGCCGCCCCCGACGAGCACGCCGGCCATCTCGGTCCCGTGGCGCTCGAGGTCGGTCGGCGCGGCCGGATTCGCCTGGGCAGCCGCCGGCCCTGCTCCGCTGACGATGTCCCTGCCCGGCTCAACACGGCCCTGGAGGTACGGATGAAGCCGGTCGACGCCGGTGTCCAGCAACGCGACCGTGACGCCACGGCCGTCGAATCCGCGCAGGGCAAGACCGGGTGGGTGGGCGGCCGCCCCAGCGGTCCGCATCGCCCTGCGCACGAGCGACGGCGACAGCGTCGCCGGGTACCCGACCCGGACGGGATAGACGCCACGGACCTCGGGCGCGTGCTGGAGCAGGGCGATCGCCTGAGGGTCGAGCGCAGCCGAGAAGCCGTTGAGCACGCGCGTGTAGCTGAACTCGACTTGAATCTGGATGCCTCGCTGCCCGAGCCGCGACAGCAGGCCCTTTTGGGCTTCCGAGGCCTGCTGCGTCCAGCGCCGCTCCTGGTCCTCGCTCGCGCTACCCCCTGCGGCAGCGACCCGGGCGGCGAGTGACGGGGCCCTCAGGACGACGAGGCTCCACCGGTTCACGGTCACCTTCTGCCGACCCTCGCCGACGAGGCCGATCCAGGTCGCGGCGGCGGCCGAGGCGGGCTCGGTCTTCAGCCCGTCCCTGTGACCGGCGGCGAAGAGCAGGAGGAGAGTTGCCGCCAGAGCAACGATCGCAAGGGCGCCGATCTGAGACGGCTCACGCAGCCTCCCGCGAGGCGTAAGCATCGAGCGCAAGGTAGCCAGGATAGGGGACGGCCGGGGCGTATCGGGCGGCCGAGGCGATCATCGCGGCGTTGTCGCCGCAGAGCTCGAGCGGCGCGAAGGCGGCCCCGTCGAGCGAGGCCCGCAGCTCCGAGTTCGCGGCCACACCTCCGACGACGGCGACCTTCTCCGCCCCGGTGCGCTCGGCCGCCTCGAGGGTCCGCTCGACGAGCGCCCGGACGACGGCCCGCTGGTACGAGGCCGCGAGGTCGGCCTTTCGCTCTTCCAGCTCGTCTCCGAGGTCGCGAACGGCGTACAGGAGGGCCGTCTTGACGCCGGAGAAGGAGAAGTCGAGGCCGGGGACGCGGGCGACCGGGAAGGAGAAGGCGGCAGGGTCGCCGCCGGCCGCGAGCCGGTCGAGCGCCGCCCCTCCCGGGTAGCCGAGACCGAGCAGCCGTGCGCCCTTGTCGAAGGCCTCGCCGGCTGCGTCGTCGATCGTCCCGCCCAGCACCTCGAAGCCGGAGTGGTCGCGGACGTCGAGCAGCAAGGTGTGCCCTCCGCTTGCGAGCAGGCACAGAAACGGTGGGTCAAGCGGATTGGGCGGGAGGTAGAGCGAGGCCACGTGCCCCTGGAGGTGGTCGACCGGAACGAGCGGGAGGCGCCTCGCCCACGCGAGCGCTTTGGCTGCGCTGAGCCCGACGAGGAGCGCTCCGACAAGCCCCGGTCCGCGCGTGACCGCGACCTGCTCCACGTCCTCGAGCGTCGCCCTCGCCTGGCCGAGGGTCTCGCGCAAGACCGGCAGGACGAGCTCGAGGTGACGGCGCGAGGCGATCTCGGGCACGACTCCGCCGAAGCGCGCGTGGAGATCGGCCTGGGAGGAGACGACGCTGGAGAGGATTAGTCCTTCGCCGGTGACGAGCGCGGCCGCAGTCTCGTCACAGGAGGTTTCTAGCGCCAGGATCAAGAAGCGACCCGATCCCCAACCGGGTCTTTCCACATGATCAGAGCGTCCTCGCGATTGTCGGTGTAGTAGCCGCGCCGCACACCGCGCCCCCGGAAGCCGAGGCGCTCGTAGAGCTTGATCGCGCCCTTGTTCGAGATCCGCACCTCGAGCGTGTACCCGCGGCGGTCGTCCCCCGCGGTGATGTCGAACAGCTGCTCCAGCATCAGCGTCGCGATCCCACGGCGCTGGTAGCGTGGCTCGACGGCGATGTTCATCACGTGCCAGGCGTCGACGTAGCGGGCGATGATCAGGTATCCGATCAGGACGCCCGTCTCCTCGTCGAAGGCTCCGAGGCAGATCGACGATTGCTTGGCCAGCTCGCTGGCGAACATCGAACGCGACCACGGCGTCGGGTACGAACGCCGCTCGATCTCCTCGATCGCGCCGAGGTCGCCGAGCTTGAGCCGGCGGAAGAGGATCGTCATCGTGCCGCCCTCGCCTCGGCATCCGGGATGCGCAGGTAGACGGGCTCGACGTCGTCGGCCGCGCCGAACTCGCGCGCGAGCGCCGCGTGATGCCGCGCCCACGGAAGGTGCAGGGCGCTGTCGTCGGGCGGCACCTCGGCTCCCTTCCCCTCCAGGAGCAGGCGGTACCGGATTGCCCCGTCACCCACGCAGACGGTGCCGGGCTCGAGCTCGAGCCCCTCAGGTGGAATGCAGATCGGTGCTGACCGCGCTCGCTCGCGTTCATGGGGCGCCGCCGGCGGTGCGAGGCCGGAGGGGATAGTGCTCGGCACAGACCCAGAAGGCATCGGGCCGCCGGCGGCGTCAGGCGGCGGCGCAGCGGGGCTGCGCCCCGCGGAGCCGTCGCCGGCCAGGAGGGCGAGCGTGAAGACCTCCTTCCGCTTGGCGTCGATCACGGGCATCGCCCCAGGGGCTCCGGCCGCGAGCGCGTCGAGCGTCGAGACACCCGCGACGGGGATCGAGAGCGAGAACGCGAGCCCGCGCGCCGCGGCCAGCCCGATCCGGATCCCTGTGAAGCTCCCCGGCCCGGTTCCGACCGCGAGCCGCGAGAGCTCGCCCTGTTCGATCCCGTTCTCCCGCAGCAGCTCGTCCGCGTCCGCGAGGACGCGGACGGCCGTCGAGAGGCGCTCTCCCAGCGTGTCGCCGTCGCGCACGAGCGCGACCGTGGCAACCGCCGTGGACGTGTCAAATGCGAGCGTCAGCATCCGCGTAGATCGTGTCCAGCAGGGACGGCTCCTGGCTCGAAAACACGATCGCCCTATGGCTCGGGTCGACGTGCCGCAAACGCACCTCGGCGCGGGCGCGCGGCAGCGTCGAGGCGCCCGCTTCGGGCCACTCGACGAAGCAGACCGCATCGTCGAAATACGGCTCGAGATCGCCCCACTCGGCGGGCGAGACGCCCTCGAAACGGTAGAGATCGAGGTGCGACACGTCGACCGAGCCACGGTAGCGGTTGCCGACGGTGTAGGTCGGGCTCGTGACCGCCCCCGTCACGCCAAGCGCGTGGGCCGCGCCCCGGACGAAGGTCGTCTTGCCCACGCCGAGCTCGCCGGAGACGGTGACGAGGTCACCGGGCTCCAGCAGCGCGGCGAGCCGGGCGGCGATCGCCTCGGTCTCCGCCGGGGAGGAAGAGCTGAGTTGCATGCGTTCCACGCTACCCGGCCGGGTTAGGATCGCGTCGCAAAACGCAGCGGCCCGGCAAAGCCGGGCCGCGCTCCCTTCGAGGGGGAAACTCCGTTTCCCCCTCGAGCTCCCCCTTCCTTCGAGTGATGTGAGTCTGTGGTACCGGAGAGAAGTCTCACGGCATCGACGAGATCGTCGCGGCATTCCAGAATTGGGAGAGCGGTTTCCCCGACATGGAGATCACGACGCTGAGCATCGTCGCCACCGACCAGGGCGCGGCCAGTGAGTTCATCGGGCGCGGGACGCAGGACGGCGCCCTGGGTGAGATCCCGCCGACCCACAAGAAGGTCGACGAGCACTTCGCGATCATCGCGGAGATCGAGAACGGGAAGATCACCGGCTTCCGCGAGTACTACGACGCGATGACGATGATGGCTCAGCTCGGGCTCGTGCCGGAGCCGGCCCAGGCGACCTAGAACAGTCCCAGCTGAACGGCCGGCTCGGGCGTCGCGGCCGGTGGTTCCTCGACGAGAACTTCGGGCACCGGCTCACTCGCCCGGCCGATCAGCTCCGGGATCCGGCGGAAGTCCTCCTCGAGGACGTTCAGCATCGCGGGCGTGTAGAGCGCGGCCGCGGGGTGGTAGAGCGGGTACAGGAGGACGTCGCGCCCGCCGATCGTCGTCGGCTGCTCCTGCCCGTGGACGCGGGTGATCCCGGTCGACTTGCCGGAGAGGAGCTTGGTCGCGAAGTTGCCGAGTGTCGCGACGACGCGCGGCTGGATGAGAGCGACCTGGCGGAAGAGATGCCCTTCGCAGGCTTGGATCTCGTCCGGCATCGGGTCGCGGTTGCCCGGAGGCCTGCACTTCAAGGTGTTCGCGATGTAGACGTCGGCACGCGACAGGCCGATTCCCGCGAGCAGCTTGTCGAGCAGCTTCCCCGCCTGGCCGACGAATGGGAAGCCCTGCTTGTCCTCGTGGAAGCCGGGCGCCTCGCCCACGAACATCAGGTCGGCCTTTGGATTGCCGACGCCGAACACGACCTGCGTCCGCGTCTCAGCCAGCCGGCAGCGCGTGCAGCCGGCGGTCTCCGCCGCATAGGCCTCTAGCTCCCGCGTGTCCTGGGGCGCCGCTGCGGGTGCGGGGCCGGAGGGGATAGTGCTTGGCACAGACCCGTAAGGCACCGTGCCGGCAGCGGCGTCAGGCTCCGCAGAGCCCGGCTTGCCGGGCTCTGCCGTATCTAAGACTTCAAAATCGGCGCGAGAGGGCTTGCCCTCTCCGCGTCGATTTGGAGCCGGGCTCCGCCCGGAATCGTTCGACGACGGCCAGGGCGCGCGGTCAGTGCCCGCAGCCACAGCTTCCACCGCAACAACCGCCTCCTGCCGCCGACTCGCCGAAGCTGGGCTGTGCGGCGGTGCCGTGAGCCGCGAAGACGGAGAACTGCTTGCGCACGTTCGACGCCTCGCAGTCGGGGCAAGGCGGATCCGCCTCGGACAACCCGACGAGCTCCTCGAAGTGCGACTCGCATTCCATGCACACGTACTCGTAGATCGGCATCGCCTCGGCAGTCTAGGCCCGCGCCCGGACGCAACGCAAATGGCCCTCGATACACTTCGATCCGCGCCCGGTATCCGCTACGGAACTGGAGCAACCGTGATTGACAACATCCACGTCATCGGCGCCGGCCGCGTCGGCTCGGCGGTCTCCGCCCGGCTCGCAGAGCGGGGCGTCGAGCTGCGCGACGACGCCGAGGTCGTGCTCCTCTGCGTCCCCGACTCGGCGATCGCGGAGGTCGCGCGGGAGATCGCGCTCGGCCCCTGGGTCGCCCACGTCAGCGGCGGAACTCCGCTGTTCGCGCTCGAGCCACACACGCGCCGCTTCGGAGTCCACCCGCTGCAGACGTTCACCCGCGCGCGCGGGCCGGAACAGCTCGACGGAGCCTGGGCGGCCGTCACCGCCGAGACCGAGGAGGCCCGGGCGCTGGGATTCGAGCTCGCCGAGATCCTCAGCCTCCGTCCGTTCGAGCTCGACGAGGAGGACCGGGCGATCTACCACGCAGGCGCTGCGATCGCGTCGAACTACCTCGTCACGCTCTACCGGGCCGCGTCCGAGCTGGTCGAGGCCGCCGGGGCTCCGGCGGAGGCACTCGAGCCGCTGATGCGACGCACGATCGACAACGAGTTCGAGCTCACCGGCCCGATCGCGCGCGGCGACTGGGAGACCGTCGAGCGGCATCTCGAGTCGATCCGGGCGCGGCGGCCGCAGCTCGAGCCGCTGTACCGGATCCTGGCCGACGCGACCGAGGCCTTGGCGGTCCGATGAAGACGCTGCGAACGATCGCGGAGATGAGGTCGGCTCCGACGGAGGGAACGATCGGGTTCGTCCCGACGATGGGCGCCTTCCACGAGGGACATCTCTCGCTCTTCCACGCCGCACGCGACAAGAACGACGTCGTCGTCGCAAGCCTGTTCGTGAACCCGGCCCAGTTCGGCCCCAGAGAAGACCTGGGCAAGTACCCGCGCGACGAGGAGCGCGACGCGCGGCTGGCCGAGGAGGCAGGTGTCGACTACCTGTTCGCGCCTTCGCCGGAGGAGATCTACCCGCCGGGCTTTCAGACCTGGGTCGAGGTCGAAGAGCTCTCCCGGCCGCTCGAGGGCTCGCTCCGGCCCGGCCATTTTCGCGGCGCCGCGACCGTCTGCCTCAAGCTCTTCAACATCGTCCGGCCCGACCGCGCTTACTTCGGCCAGAAGGACGCGCAGCAGGCGGCCGTGGTCAAGCGGATGGTCCGCGACCTGAACGTCCCGCTCGAGATCCGCGTCCTCCCGACCGTCCGCGACGACGACGGGCTCGCGCTCTCGTCCCGGAACGCCTACCTGTCGCCCGAGGAGCGCGAGGCCGCTATCGCCCTGCCCAGGGCCTTGCAGACCAAGGACCCGGAGGCCGCCCGGGCGCTGCTCGGCGGGCTCGACGTCGACTACGTCGAGGTCGCCGACTTCGAGCCCCGCGTGCTTGCAGCCGCGGTCCGCGTCGGCACTACCCGTCTGATCGACAACGTCGTCCTCGAGGAAGGAGACGCACCATGAGCATGCCCCGCGGCAAGCTGCCGCTCCCCGAGCTCGCCGCGATGAAGCGGCGCGGCGACAAGATCGTGATGGTCACCGCCTACGACGCCCCCGGCGCTCGCTTCGCCGAGGACGCCGGCATCGACGTGATCCTCGTCGGGGACACGGCCGCGATGGTCGTGCTCGGGCACGAGGGGACGACCGTGCCGGTGACGATGGACGAGATGCTGTTCCTCGCCCGGACCGTCGTCCGGTCCGTCCGCCGCCCGATCGTCATCGGCGACATGCCGTTCGGCTCCTACCAGGTGTCCGACGAGGAGGCCGTCCGCAACGCGATCCGGTTCTTCAAGGAGGCCCGCACCGACGCGGTCAAGCTCGAGGGCGCCGGTCCGTCGCTCTCACGGGTGCGGGCGATCGTCGGCGCCGGGATCCCGGTGATGGGCCACGTCGGGCTGACGCCGCAGTCGGCGACGATGCTCGGAGGCTTCAAGACGCAGGGCAAGACGGCGGAGCAGGCGAGGCAGCTCGTGGACGACGCGCTCGCGCTCGAGGAAGCCGGCTGCTTCTCGGTCGTCCTCGAGGCGGTGCCGTCCCCGGTCGCCGCCGAGATCACCCGCAGGCTGTCGGTGCCGACGATCGGGATCGGAGCGGGCCGGGACTGCGACGGCCAGGTGCTCGTCTACCACGACCTGCTCGGCATGACCGAGGGACACCTCCCGCGCTTCGTCAAGCGCTACGCGAATCTGTCGCGTGAGATCCGCGATGCGCTCGACGCCTATGCGCACGAGGTCCGTGCCGGAGTCTTCCCCGAGGACCAGCACACCTATGAGATGTCCGAGGACGAGCTGGAGCTGTTCTCAGAGCACCGCCCACACGCCGAGCACCAACCCCGTTAGGACGACCGCGAACAGACTGGCGCCGAGGGCGCGGAGCCAGCTCCAGCGCTGGACCGTGCGCACTCCCAGCACGAGCAACGCGACCGACCAGGCCGCGAAGGCGACGCAGACCCACCGGAGCACCTGACCTCCGGTGCCGGAGTCGGATCCGCCCGTCCGGAACAGGTCGCCCCCGTAGACCGCGAGCCTGAGCGGCCACACCGCCACCAGCGAGAGGGCGAGCGGCGCCGCGGCGAAAGCGAGCACGTGCCGGCTGCGGCGCGCGCGGCCTTCTCCGCCCAGCACGCGAATGCCCACGGACAGGGCCCAGCCCAGCACCCAGTAGCTGAAGAAGCCGTAGATGCTGCCCGCGAACACCACGATCACGAGGATGCCGAGCGCGTCGATGTCGTAGTCGTCGAACAGCCTCCCGAACGCAGGCGCCAGCAGGACCGCCCCGATCCCGGCCAGGAAGACGAGCGCCGTCACCGGCTCCGAGCGCGCCTCGGCGGACTCGGTCGAGTCGTTGCGGAGAGCGGCGAAGACCGCCCGGGGTGCCTGGAGCACCAGGAGCGTCCGCAGCCACCATGCACGCTGCCCCTCCCGCCCCTCGCCGGCGTCGGCTCCCGCCGGGCGGAGCCCGGCTCCAAATCGACGCGGAGAGGGCGAGCCCTCTCGCGCCGATTTCGAACCCTTAGTCACGGCGGAGCCCGGCAAGCCGGTCTCCGCGGAGCCTGACGCCGCTGACGGCACGGTGCTCTCCGGGCCCGTATTACTCATACTGTGCCCTCCGGCCCCGCACCGCCAGCGGCGCCCGAGAGACGGGAGGAACACGAACCCGGAACGAAGCGCCTCTCATACAGAGAGGTTACGCGGGCGCGGGTGACGGAGCCGCGAGCAGCCCGTCGCAGATCGTGCCCACGACCGTCAGCTCGGCCAGCTTGACGTCCTCTTCCGAGTCGGGCAGCTGGCCCATCACCCAGCCGGTGAGGATCTCCTCGAGCGCGCCGTAGAAGACAAAGCTCGCGAACCGCGGATTCAGGTCGGGTCGAAAATCGCCGTCCTCCTGGCCCTTGGCGATGATCCGCTCGAGCGCCACGAACGCCTGCTCGGTCTCGGCGATCTCCTGCTGCAGATGCGGGCTGCGCGTGACCTCGCGAACGAGCACCCGCACGATGTCCGGCGTGTCGCGCCAGGAGCGAAGCACGATCGCGGCCACCTTCCGCAGCTGCTCGCGCGCGGGCTCGCCCAGCTCTTCCACTCCGTGGATCGTGTCCAGCATCAACGTCCACGTGCTGCGGAAGATCGTCTCCAGCAGCTCCTCCTTCGAGTCGAAGTAGTGGTAGAGGAGACCGTGAGCGACGCCGGCTTCTTCCGCGATGTCGCCCACCCGGCACGTGTGGTAGCCCTTGCGGGCGAACACCCGGACGGCGGCGTCGAGGATCAATTGGCGCTTCTCTTCCGCAGGCACTCCACGAGAATCGTATGCCGTTGGCGTAACGCCTGCTCGCCGTGACGGACTGTAGAGTCAGGCAAGGTCGCTGGTGCGGACGAAGCTCCTTTCAGGAATCGTGAGTGCAGGTGCTGTTGCCTGCACCCTCGTGCTGACCGCTTGCGGCGGCGGAGCGGCCTCCCCCGATGGTGAGGCGATCGCCTCCCCCACCGAAGGAGCCGGCCTGTTCATGACGTCGTTGATCCGCGAAAAGGCGACCGGGCAGTACGAGCTCGCCTGGCAGAGTCTGCATCCCTTCCACCAGCATGTCGCACCTCGGGTGGAGTACGTCCAGTGCGAGAACCAGACGGCCTTCCCGGGGACACTGCTGAAGGTCTCGGTCGTCCGCGTCAAGGACGAGCCGGTGCTGATCGCGGGCGAGAGCCATTCGGTCGAGAGCAAGGCCGTCACGATCCGCGTCTCGGTCCGCTCGCCCGGTCTCCCCCGGCCTGTGATCGTCGTCGACACCTACCACGCCGTGCCCGTCGAAGGACACTGGACCTGGATCCTGACCCGGGACAACTTCGCGCAGTACAAGTCCGGGCACTGCCCGGGCGCGATACCGCAGACGCCTAAGGCCTAACGACCTCCTCGCGCACCGCGACGACGTTGAAGGCCGGCACCGGCCTCGGGAAGCCCTTCAGCGTGTACTCGCCCGTCGGCTCCGCCTCGACCTCGTCTTCGACCTCCGCGAACAGCCGCTGCGCGATCAGGATCTGCCCGCCCGCCGCCTCGTCGCACAGGCGGGAGGCGAGGTTCGTCACCGTTCCGATCGCGGCATAGTCCGAGCGGCCCTCGAAGCCGATCTCGCCGCAGGTCGCGTACCCGAGCGCGATCCCGACGCCGAAGTCGAGCTCGTACCCGCGCTTCTGCCAGCGCGGCGTCAGCTCGGTCATCTCGTCGCGCAGCGCGCACGCCATCTTGACCGCCCGCAGCGCGGGGTCGGGGATCTCGATCGGGTCGTTGAAGAACACCTCGACCCCGTCACCGGCGAGGCCGCCGACCGTCGCCTCGAACCGCTGGACGAGGCCGCCGACCGCCGCGTGAAACTCGCTCAACACGCCCATCAGCTCCTCCGGCTCGACCGCGTCGGCGAAGTTGGTGTAGCCGCGCAGGTCGCAGAAGAGCACCGCCACCTGACGCCGGTGGCTGCGCAAGATCGACTCGTCGCCCGAGGTCACGATCGCGTCGGCAAGCTGCGGGGACAGGAACCGCTGGAGCTGCCTGAGCCGCTCCAGCTCTTCCACCTGGTTCTTCACCCGCTCCTCGAGCGTCCGGTTCAGGTCGAGCAGCTCGGCCGCCTGTGCCTTGATCGTGTCGTGGTAGCGCTTGATCCGGAGCAGTGACTTCACGCGCGTGAGCAGCTCGCCGTGGTTGAACGGCTTCGGGATGAAGTCGTCGGCGCCCGCCTCGATCGCCTTGGTCTTCTCGGGCCCGATGCTCGAGGTGACCATGATCACCGGCAGCATCGCGGTCTCCTCGTCTGCGCGAAGCGCCCTGCAGACGGCGTAGCCGTCGAGGCCCGGCATGACGACGTCGAGCAGGATCAAGTCCGGCTCCTCTGTCTTCAGGAGCTCGAGTGCCTGCTCCCCCGAGGTGGCCGTGACCACCTCGTATCCGCGCGGGATGAGGACGGCCTCGAGCAGGCGCACGTTCTCCGGGATGTCGTCGACGACGAGGATCGTGCCGGCGCCGTTGCTACTCATCTCCGTCCCCCTCGCAGTAGCGCTTGACCGTTCCGATGAACTCCATCACGTTGACCGGCTTCGAGACGTAGCCGTCGAAGCCGGCCTCGAGAAAACGCTCGCGATCGCCCTGCATCGCCTGGGCCGTCAGCGCGATGACGGTGATCGAGGCTGTCCGCTCGTCGCCACGCAGGCGCCCGAGCGCTGTCATCCCGTCGATCCCCGGTAGCTGGATGTCCATCAGCACCAGGTCTGGCACGTGCTCGGCCGCCAGCTCGAGGGCCTGCTCGCCGCTGGTCGCCTCGAGGGTCCGGTAACCGGTCGCCTGGAGGACGTCGCGAAACAGCTTCATGTTCTTCTCGTTGTCTTCGACGACGAGGATGAGCTCGCCTGCCATCTACATTGACCCTACGGGAAGCGTGAACACGAAGGTGCTTCCTGCACCGACCTCGCTCTCCACCCAGATCCGGCCGCCGTGAAGCTCGACCAGCCGCTTGGAGAGCGCGAGCCCGAGGCCGGTACCTTCCGGCCGATCATCGGTGCCGACGCGCGCCTGCTGGAACTCCTCGAAGATCCGCTCGCGGTCCTCGAGGGCGATCCCCGGCCCTGTGTCCGTGACCGCGACCCTCACCTCTCCGTCCGAGCGAGCGGTCGAGATCCCGACGTTGCCGCCCTCCGGGGTGAACTTGACCGCGTTCGAGAGCAGGTTGAAGATCACCTGCCGGATCCGGCGCTCGTCGCCCTCGACGAGGTCGACCCTGGGGTCGGCATCGAACTCGAGCTCGATTTGGTTCTCCAGCGCACGCTCTCGCACCATGACGATCCCGCGCTCGAGCGCCTCGCGGAGGGAGAATGTCCCGAGCTCGAGCTCGACCTGTCCTGCCTCGACCTTGGACAGGTCGAGGATGTCGTTGATCAGCGAGAGCAGGTGATGGGCGGATGAGAGGATGTCGTCCAGGTACTCCTGTTGCTTTTCGTTCACCTCGCCGAACAGCCTCTCGCGCAAGACCTGCGAGAAGCCGACGATCGCGTTCAGCGGCGTCCTCAGCTCGTGCGACATGTTGGCCAGGAACTCCGACTTGTGCCGGCTCGCCACCTCGAGCTCGTGCGTCCGCTCCTTGACTTTCTGCTCGAGCCCGGTGATCAGCCCGTGCAGGCTCGCCGCCATCTTGTTCAGCTCGTCGCCGAGCGCTCCCAGCTCGTCACGGCGGTCGATCTCGATCCGCTCGTCATAGGCGCCGGCGCCGATCCGCTCGGCCGCCACCTGCATGCGCTTGATCGGGCGCGCGAGACGGCGTGCGAGCAGGACGCTTCCGGCGAGCGCCGCGGCGAGCAAGCCCATCAGGATGAACAAGGTCCGCCACAACGTCCCGCGCACCGGGGCGAACGCCCGCCCTTCCGGCGCCTCGACGAACACCCGCCAGCCCAAAGGCTCCACGGTTGCCCACGCGCTCACCACCTTCTGACGGCGGAGGTTCCGGCCGGTAGCCGACCCCTCCGGCCCGGAGGTCATCCCCTTCTTGACCTGCGGGAGCGTCGTGAGCGGCCCGAGGCGAAAGACCGCCGGATTCGGGTGCGCGATTGCGCGCCCGCGCGGGTTGAGGACGTAGAGGTAGCCGGTCGTGCCCGCCTGCGCGTGCTTGACGAGATCCTGGACCACCCCGATGTCCAGCGTCTCGACGACCACCCCTTCGCCGGCGCCCTCTGCCGCGGCCACTCGCATGTCTACGACATTGCAAACATTGCCGAGGCAGATGGGGCTGTTCGGAGGCGGCAAGTTGACCGGCCCGAAGTACTTTCCGAGACTCCTGGCCGTCTTGAACAACGGCTCGCGCACGTCACTCCTCCCGACCTCCGGCTCACCCCCGGGAGTCAGCAAGGTCCTTCGCCCGTCGCGAGCGATGTAGAACACGTTGAGCGTGTGAATGCCGAGCAGAGGTTGGAACTCCAAGGCCAGCTGGGCTTCGGTCAAGCCGGTACCCCTCAAGGATCCGAGACCGCTGGCCGTCTGATCGAAGAACTGCTCGATCGTGAAGGCCACCGACTTCGCCTTCTCCTGCTGCCGGCGGATCAGCTCGTCCTTGTTGTGCTGGTAGGAGGAGTAGAGCGTGTACGCGCCGATCGCGATCGCCGGCACGGCAACGAGCAGCGCGAACAGCGCCATGTACTTGGCCGACAGGGAGGTTGCCCAGCTGACAATCTGAGCTCTCATCGTTCGACTCCGGCCGGGAGCGTAAAGACGAAGGTGCTTCCTTGCCCAACCTCGCTCTCGACCCAGATCCGGCCGCCGTGGAGCTCGACCAGCCGTTTCGAGAGCGCGAGCCCCAGACCCGTTCCCTCGCGCTGCCCCGCGCCGACGTCCGTCTGCTGGAACTCCTCGAAGATGCGCTCCTGGTCAGCGAGCGCGATCCCCGGCCCCGTGTCCGCGACCGCGATCCGCACCTCGCCGTTGTCCATCGCAGTCGAGATACCGACCCTCCCGCCATCCGGGGTGAACTTCACCGCATTCGACAGCAGGTTGAAGATCACCTGCCGGATCCGGCGCTCGTCGCCCTCGACGAGCTCGACGTTCGGATCAGGCTCCAGCGTCAGCTCGACGCCGTTCTTCATCGCCCGCTCCCGCACCATCACGACCCCGCGCTCCACGGCCTCCTTGAGCGAGAACGCCGCCAGCTCCAGCTCGACCTGGCCCGCCTCGACCTTGGACAGGTCGAGCACGTCGTTGATCAGCGCGAGCAGGTGGTTCGCGGAGGAGAGGATGTCGTCCAGGTACTCCTCCTGCTTCTCGTTGATCTCACCGAACAGCTTCTCGCGCAGAACCTGCGAGAAACCGACGATCGCGTTCAGCGGCGTGCGGAGCTCGTGGGACATGTTGGCCAGGAACTCCGACTTGTGGCGGCTGGCCGCCTCGAGCTCCCCGTAGACGCGCCGGAGCTCGTCGTTCATCCGGTTCACGTTCTCCGCCAGTACGCCGAGCTCGTCGCGATTCGCCACGTCCACGTGCCGCGAGAAGTCTCCTGCGGCGATCTCTCCGACCCGGCCACCGATGCGCTGGATCGGGCCGATCAGCGACCACGCGAGGACGAGTCCGAGGAGGAGCGCCAGGCCGACCGCTCCCGCCGCGACGCCGATGAAGAGATCGCGCGAGCTCGCGTACGCGCCCCGGTTCTGGGAAATCAGGGCGCGCGTCTTGGCCTGCGTGCTCGTCGCGAGGTCCTGCGCGGCGATCTTCAGGTCGACAGCGAGCCTCTCGGCGTCGGCGTGGAGCCTCAGCGAGGGCGTTTCCGACGCGGTGATCTTCGCGATCAGCTCGGCCAGCCGGCGGTAGTCCTTGCTGATCGTCCTAAACGCCGCCGCCTCGTCGCTCGCAGGCGTGAACCCGAGCCGCGTCGTCTCGCCGAGCAATCCCAACGCCGACCCGACGGTGCGGTCGATCGACCGGAGGCAGGCGGGAGACACCTGACCCCCCGGAAAGATCTTCCCGGTGTCGGTGCCACCGCCGCACAGCCCGAGCAGCTCCCGCAGCTGCTTCGCCTCCGTCTCGAGCGCCTGATAGCCGATAGCGCGCGTCTGCAGCGCACCGAGCCGCTCTGCTCTCGAGTTCGACTGGCCGAGGACGCGAAGACCGAAGAGCGCGACGACGACGAGGAGCGCCGCGATCGCAAGGAACGCGACAAGGAGCTTCGTTCGGACCTTGACAGGAAGCCTCCCGACGACCCTCGCGAGCGGGTTGCCGGCGCGACCCAAGAGCCGCAGGCCCTTCCAGGCCGCGGCCGCTTGGGGGCGTTTTGCCCGAGCCTCTGTCAAGCGCCTACGGGCTCAGCGTCGGCGTTGCGACGGTCAGGTTCGTGATCAGCCACTTGCCATGGATCTTTCGGATGTCCTGGTCGGCGCCGAGGACGGCCACGACCTTCTGCGAGGCAACGTCGATGTAGTGGCACTCGAAGTACAGCGTTCCCTTGTTGCCGTTCACCGTCGCCCGGATCTTGTAGGCCGGCGTGTCCGAGACCCAGTGGTTCTGAGGCTGGAAGGGTCCCGCCTTCTCGAAGATCTTCCGAATCGCCGGCTTGCCGGTAGTCGTCTTCCCCCCGAGCGTGAACGACGCGTGCGGCGCCCAGATCGACATCATCAGGTTGATGTTCTTCGTCGACGCGGCCTTGTGCCACGTCTTCTCGATCCCGTCGATCTGGTAGAGATCGGCCATCTTCTGCACGGTGAGACCGGAGCTCCTGCTCCAGCCCCCGTAGGCCACGCCGGCGATGACCAGCGCCGCCAGCGTCGTTCCGATCAGCACTGTCCGCTTATTCATGGAGCCTCCTTCTTTCAGCGATCTTCCTCCCTTTTGGGGATCCTGTCTAGCCTCACGCCGAAGCACAACGGGGCCACCATGGAGATCGAGGGGGCGGTTAACCCCCGATCCGGACGCCGGGCTAGCAGGCTTGCCGGTCGGGCCCGCGAGCTTCATAGTCAGCACGAAGATGGACAACGGCTCAGCCAAGATCCTGGTCGTCGACGACATTCCGGAGAACGTGCGGCTGCTCGAGGCTGTGCTGGTCCCGCGCGGATACGAGGTCGTCGCGGCCACCTCCGGCGAGCGGGCGCTCGAGCTCGTCGCCGAGACCGAGCCGGACCTCGTTCTCCTCGACGTCGTCATGCCGGGGATGGACGGCTACACCGTTTGCCGCAGCCTGCGGGCGAACGAGGAGACGGCGATCCTGCCGGTGATCATGGTCACTTCGAGCATCGGCCCTGAGAAGACCGAGGCGATCGAGGCGGGAGCGGACGACTTCATCCCGAAGCCGTTCAACCACGCCGAGCTTCTGACGCGCGTCAAATCCCTGCTGCGGATCAAGCGCTACCAGGACACAATCAAGGCGCAGTCGGCAGAATTGCGCGAGCTGAACCGGACGCTCGAGCAGCGGGTGCTGAGCCAGGTCGAAGCGCTGCAGCGGCAGGCGGACGAGCTCAGAGCGTCACGGGCTCGGATCGTGGCCGCCGCCGACGCCGAACGGCGGCGGATCGAGCGCGACCTCCACGACGGCGCGCAGCAATACCTCGTGGGCTTGGCGGCCAACCTGCGTGCCGCGCAGGACCTGATCGAGTCGGACCCGGTCAAGGCGAATGCGATCCTCGACGAGCTGTCCGGATCGATCCGCCAGGCCATGCAGGAGTTTCGAGACCTTTCCCACGGGATCTATCCGCCTCTGCTTCAGGATCGAGGGCTGGCGGAAGCACTCGCCCACGCCGCCAGGGGCGTGTCGATCCCCGCGCACGTCGAGTCAAACGGGCTTCGCCGCTACGAGCCGGCCGTCGAGGCGACGATCTATTTCTGTTGCGTGGAGGCGCTTCAGAACGCCGCCAAGCACGCCGGCGAGGATGCGAGCGCGAACGTGCGCGTCTGGGAGCAGAACGGTGAGATCCTGTTCGAGGTCTCAGATGACGGCTCGGGAATGGATCCGGCTCACCGAGCGCTCGGTGCCGGGCTCACGAACATGCAGGATCGCGTCGGGGCGATCGGGGGAAGCGTTCGGGTCGAATCCGAGCCGGGCCGCGGTACGACCGTGCTAGGCGCGATCCCGCTAGAGGATCAACCTTCGAGCTCCGCGAGATAGACGAGAACCGCCTTCACGCGGCGGTTGATCTCATCCTGCCAGCTGAGCCCCAGCTTCTGGAAGATCGAGTGCACAACCTTCTCCACCGAGCGCTCGGTGATCACGAGCGAGGCTGCGATCGCGGCGTTCGTCTTGCCCTGGGCCATCTGCTCGAGCGTCTCCCGTTCGCGCGGAGTGAGCTCGTCCAGGGGCGATTGACGGGCCGAGCGTGCGCCCACGAGCGCTTCCACGACCTTCGGATCGACGACCGAGCCGCCGCGCGCGACTTCGCGGATCGCGCCCGGGAGCTCGCCTGCCTCGCTCACACGGTCCTTGAGCAGGTATCCGCGCCGATCGGCGCCCCCCTCGAGCAGAGCAAGGGCGTACTCGGGAGCCGTGAACTGGCTGAGGGCGACCACACCGGTCTCCGGACTCGTCTCCCGGAGGCGGTTCGCCATCTGGATGCCTTCGTCCGTGTTGTCCGGCGGCATGCGAATGTCGGTGAGCACCACGTCAGGTGACGCCGCCTCGATCGCGCTCTCGAGCGACGGCAAGTCTTCGCAGACTGCGACGACCTCGATCTCCTGGTCCTCCTCGAGCAGGCGGAGAATTCCCTCGCGAACGAGGTAGTTGTCCTCGGCCAGAACGACCCGGATCGTCACGAGACCGATCTCGGCGACGTGCGCCGGCTCGTGATCGCGTAGTGCCCGCGCTTCAGACCCAGCTCGACCTTTTCGTGGCCGGGCTCCAGCCGTGCGAACGGCGTCGAGCCGCCCTGCGCTCCCGGCTCGAGCCAGAGCGAGACGCGATCGAGCCGGTCGCGGTCGGCGCGCGGAAGGTCGGCCATCAGGTCGCGGACGATCCGCTCCGCAGTCTTCTGATTCAGCTTGGTATCGACCCCCTTGGAGGGCAGGATCGCGATCTGCGGGAGCGGCCCGTTGTAGAGGAAGCCGCGGGCTGAGCTGGAGGAGCGCGCGTGGATGCCCGCGGCGTAGAGGCCGCCGCCGTACAGGACGAGGACGAGCGCGCCCGCGAGCGCCAGCCGCGGTCTGCCGAGCCGGAACTCAGGCGCGAACCGCACGTAGAGCGACCGGGCCAGGCAGACGATCGCCAGGGCGCCGAGGACGGCGACCTTGCTCCAGTACTCCGTTCGCGCCGGCGCGACCAACAGCGCGGCCAGCAGTCCGATCGAGACCGCATAGGCGATCCGTGCTCGCGTCTCCCTCGGGCTCGTTTTCGGGTCGGTGATCATGAAGAAGAGGAACACGAGGATCTCGGGCGAGGTCACGAGCACCCACCAGAAGTGGAAGCCGGTGATCGGCCCGAGGTGCCAGCGCGCGGTCATCGCATGCCCACTCAGCGCGAGCGCGCCGATCCCGGCGGCAAACGCGACCCAGAAGCCGACCGCGATCGACAGGAGCTGGAGCCGCGCCAGGATCGCGAGCCCACCGCCGACGATGATCACCAGCGCTACGACCATCCACACCGACAGCGGTCCCCACCAGAAGTCGAGCGGTTCGACGCGGCTCGACCCCAGTGCGAGGAAGCAGATGACGAGCCCGATGTTGGACGGGTTGAAGATGTGCTCGCCACGCAGCTTGATCACGTACTTCGAGAGCAGGGAGACCGCGGCAGTCGCGGCGAAGATCCACCAGCCGCGCGTGCTCCACCAGTCGCCGTGCTCCGTCCCCTGCACGCGGAGGATGAATGCGACGCCGTTCCCGGTCAGGAGAGCGCTGGCCGGCCACAAGACGACGTGTTCGCGCCAGAACGCGATCGCGAGCTCGAGCACACCGCAGGTGCCGACCGCGATGAGGATCTGGGCGATCGAGAGGCGGAAGTCGAACGCGACCTGCCCGAGCACCTGCAGCGAGACGATGACCGCGGCCAGATGCAGGCGCGGATCCTTCAGGGTCGGCAGGACGACCGGATACGACCTGCCACGAATCAGGAGCTCCCGTCCGCCCGCGACGGCGGTCGACATGGACCTAGCCTACGCTGCCGCGGCGACCTTCGGCAGCACCTCGCGCAGGAACTGCCCCGTGTGCGAGTCCTCCACCTCGGCAACTTCCTCGGGCGTTCCGGTGGCTACGACCTCTCCCCCCGCCTCGCCGCCCTCCGGTCCGAGGTCGACGATCCAGTCCGCCTGCTTGATCACGTCGAGGTTGTGCTCGATCACGAGCACGGTGTTGCCGGCGTCGACAAGCCGCTGCAACACTTCGAGCAGCTTCTCGATGTCGGCGAAGTGGAGGCCGGTCGTCGGCTCGTCGAGGATGTAGAGCGTCCGGCCGGTCGCGACCTTGCTCAGCTCCTTCGCGAGCTTGACGCGCTGGGCCTCCCCGCCCGAGAGCGTGGTCGCGGGCTGGCCGAGCTTGATGTAGTCGAGCCCGACGTCGTGCAGCGTCTGGAGCCTCCGGCGCAGCTTCGGGATCTTGGCGAAGAAGCGCAACGCCTCCTCGACGGACATCTCGAGCACGTCCGCGATCGACTTGCCCTTGAAGCGAACCTCGAGCGTCTCGCGGTTGTAGCGCCGGCCCTGGCAGGTCTCGCACGGGACGTAGACGTCGGGCAGGAAGTGCATCTCGATCTTGATCGTCCCGTCGCCCTTGCAGGTCTCGCAACGGCCGCCGCGGACGTTGAAGGAGAAGCGGCCGGGCTTGTATCCCCGCACCTTCGCCTCAGGCGTGAGCGAGTACAGCTCGCGGATCGGGGTGAACAGGTCGGTGTAGGTGGCCGGGTTCGAGCGGGGAGTGCGGCCGATCGGCGACTGGTCGATGTCGATCACCTTGTCGTAGCACTCGATCCCCTCAATGGACTCATGATCGCCGGGCTTGACGCGGAACCGGTGCAGGCGGTTGGCGAGCGTCTTGTAGACGATCTCGTTCACGAGCGTGGACTTTCCCGAGCCGGAGACGCCGGTGACGCAGACGAGCTTCCCGACCGGGAACTCGACGTCGATGCTCTTGAGGTTGTGCATCGTCGCGCCCCGCACCCAGAAGGAGCCGTTCTCGTGGCTTCGCCGCTCCGGAACGGCGATCTGACGCTGCCCGGAGAGGAACAGGCCGGTAATCGAGTCCTTGTTGCGGGCGACCTTGTCCGCGGGGCCCTCCGCGACGACGAAGCCGCCGTGCTCCCCGGCGCCGGGACCCATGTCGACGAGATGGTCGGCGGAGCGCATCATCTGCTCGTCGTGCTCGACGACGAGCACGGTGTTGCCGAGGTCGCGGAGCCGCTCGAGCGTTCCGATCAGCTTCGCCTGGTCGCGCTGGTGGAGCCCGATCGAGGGCTCGTCGAGGATGTAGAGCACGCCGACGAGCTGCGAGCCGATCTGGGTCGCGAGCCGGAGCCGCTGCGCCTCGCCGCCCGAGAGCGTGGCGGCGGGGCGATCGAGCTGGAGGTAGCCGACGCCGACGTTGTCCAGGAAGGTCAGGCGCTCGCGGATCTCCTTCAGGATGCGCGCCCCGATCAGCTGCTCGACCTCGGTCAGCTCCAGCGAGTCGACGAACTCGATCGCGCGCGTGACCGACTGTTTGGTGAACTCGTGGATGTTGCGCTCGCCCACCGTCACCGCCAGCACCTCAGGTTTGAGGCGGGCCCCGTGGCAGACAGGGCAGGGGCGGAAGCTCATGTACTCCTCGATTCGCTCGCGCTGCTGCGAGGAGTCGGTCTCGCGGTAGCGGCGCTCGAGGCTCGGGACGATTCCCTCGAAGGCGAGCATGTAGGAGCGCTTCCTCCCCATCCGGTTCCGGTAGGTGACGTAGACGCGCTCGCCCTCCGTCCCGTACAGGAACAGGTTCTGCTGCTCCTCAGGAAGCTCGCCCCAAGGCTTGTCGAGGTCGATCTCGTACCGGTCGGCGATCGCCTGGATCACCGACTCGTAGAAGCTCGAGTTGCCGACCGACCACGGGACGAGCGCCCCCTCGCCGACCGAGAGCGTCACGTCGGGGACGAGCAGGTCCGGGTCGATCTCCTGCTGCGCGCCGAGGCCGGTGCAGCGCGGGCAAGCTCCGTGCGGCGAGTTGAAGGAGAAGATGCGGGGCTGGAGCTCGGGGAGCGAGACGCCGTGGTCGGGACAGGCGAACTTCTCGCTGAAGGTCATCGGCTCGCCGTCCTCGACGTCGATCACGACGAGGCCGTCCGCGAGCGCGACGGCGGTCTCGATCGACTGGGCGAGGCGCGTGCGCAGGTCCGGCTTCATCCGCAGGCGGTCGACGACCACCTCGATCGTGTGCTTGTACTTCTTGTCCAGCTCGATCGGCTCTTCGAGCAGCCGCTGCTCGCCGTCGACCTTCACCCGCGTGAAGCCGTCGCGGCGGAGCTCCTCCAGGACGTCCTTGTACTCGCCCTTGCGATCGCGCACGACCGGCGCGTTGACGGTGAAGCGCGCCCCTTCGGGAAGGCGGAGGACCTGGTCGACGATCTGCTCCAGGCTCTGGCCGGCGATCGGGCGGCCGCAGACGGGGCAATGGGGGCGGCCGACCCGCGCGTACAGGAGACGGAGGTAGTCGTAGACCTCGGTGACGGTGCCGACGGTGGAACGCGGGTTCCGCGAGGTCGTCTTCTGGTCGATCGAGATCGCCGGTGAGAGGCCGTCGATCGAGTCGACGTCGGGCTTCTCCATCATCTGTAGGAACTGGCGGGCGTAGGCGGAGAGGCTCTCGACGTAGCGGCGCTGACCCTCGGCGTAGATCGTGTCGAAGGCGAGCGAGGATTTGCCCGAGCCCGAGAGGCCGGTGATGCAGACGAGCGCATAGCGCGGCAACCGGACGGTCACGTCCTTCAGGTTGTGCTCGCGCGCGCCGTGGACAACGAGTTCTTCGCGGGGCATCAGCATCAAGTCTAGCCAGCGAACGTATGTTCGCAAAGGGCGCGGACGGAGACCTTTTACGAACTTCTTGCGAGTCGCTAACCGCGCCTTCACGAGGGGGGCCGACACTGCGTCCCATGCGCCGGATCGCGATCGCCCTTCTCCTCGCGGTGGCGCTCGCGGCGCCCGCAGCGGCAGGCGGAGACGTCCGGGTGAGCCGGGACGTCGTCTACGCCCAGCGCGGAGGCGTCGCGGTCTCGCTCGACGTTTACCGGCCACCGACGGTCGGACGGCACCGGCCCGCCGTGATCCTCATCCACGGCGGCGGTTTCCGGAGAGGGGACAAGGCCGCGCTCGCCCCGTTCGGGATGCGCCTCGCCGGGCGGGGGTGGGTCGCGTTCTCCGTGAACTACCGGCTCGCGCCGCAATTCCTGTTCCCGGCCGGCGTCGAGGACGTCCGGGCAGCCGTGCGCTGGGTCCGCGAGCACGCTCAACGCTACGGAGTCGATCCCCCCCGCATCGGCGCGCTCGGCAGCTCGGCCGGGGCAAACCTCGCGGCGATCCTGGGGACCTGGGGATCGGGCCGGCTCGACCGCGGGAGTCGCATCGCCGCTTACGTCTCGTGGTCCGGGCCGATGGACTTCTCCATCGAGGCGCGCGCTCGGGACGCAAGCTCCGTCGCCCATCCCTACCTCGGCTGCTCCCTCGACCAGTGCCCGGAGACGTGGGCGAACGCGTCGCCGATCACCCACGTCGACCGCACCGATGCTCCCGCCTTCCTCGCGAACTCGCTCGACGAGATCGTTCCGGTGGCGAACGCCACGGCGATGGCGGAGCGGCTGCGTGCGGTGAACGTACCCACCACCGTTCGCCTCGTCCCCGGGTCGCGTCACGCCACGGCGTACGCCGAGGACGTCTGGGCGGACACGCTCTCCTTCTTCGACCGCTACCTGGTCCGAAGGTAAACCGGCGCTACGCGGCGAGGCGCTCGACCAGGCTGAAGACCCGCCGTGGATCCGGGACGTACCGGACCTCCAGCGGGCCCGCCACGAGCGTTCCGTAGCCGAGCAGCCTGCCCGTGAGGCTCTGCCTCAGGCCGAGCGACTCGAGCGAGCGAAGCGGGACCGCCTCCATCCGCCGGCGAAGTGTCCCCTCGACGACGAACAGCTTCTCGGTCGTGACAACCACGTGCGTGCGGTCCCAGCGCCACACGCCTCGAAGGGCGACAAGCGCCGCGACGGCGAGGCATCCACTTCCCACGAGCGGGAAGGGCCAGCCGAGCCGAAAGCCCTCGATCCCGGCCAGGAGGAAAACGAGCGCGAGGGCAAGCGGCCGGGCGACGGCCGCGCTGTGACGCCTCGCCTTCAGGCAGAGGCGCTCGTCGGGTCCTGAGAGCACGGGGCGTCCGTTCGCCGGTCCTTCTATTCTTTCCTGCTCGGGTTTTCGCCGTCCGCAGAGGAGGCAACCCCGTCGAGATGAGAGAAACCGCCCGCCGGGCTCTGATCGCCTCAGCCATCTTCGTCGGCGTCGTCGCGCTTGCGCTCGCCCTCTGGAAGCTGAAGCTGCTGATCGCCCTGCTCTTCTTCGCCTTCATCATCGCCGCCGCGATGAGGCCCGGGGTGGACCGCCTGCGCCGCTAC
>DASWEE010000123.1:0-1956 GCA_036394915.1 Gaiellaceae bacterium
GGCTGATGGCACTTCGCCGTGCGCACGCCGACGAGTATGCGATCCGGGTGAACCGGGCGGTGGTGGTGCTGCGGGAGCGCTCGCCGGCGGACGCGGTGCGCGCGCTGCAGGTCGAGCACCGGCTCTCGGAGCGTCAGGCGCGCCGGTACGTGAACGTGGCGCTGACGCGGCCCGAGGGTGTGATGGTGCCGGAGCGCACAGCGGTGTTCACCGTGCGGCTGGAGCCGTCGTTGATCGCCGGCCTGCGTCGGCAGGCGCGCTCGCGTGGGGTGACGCTGAGCGCGACGGTCGCGGAAGCGGCGAGGCTGTATCTCGATCACGTCCACGAGCGGCACGGTGGCAAGGCGCGTTGAGATCGAGTTCGTCGGTGACAGGCTCGCCCGCGCGCGGCTGGGGCAGGCGTATGCAATCGCGGTGCCCGCGCGGCGCCGCGTGACCCACAACGAACGGAGGGACGATGAGCAGCATGGTCTCGCGGATGCACGACCCGACGGGCCGGGTGGCGGCGATCTACGCGCGGGTGTCCTCGGAGCGCCAGCGCCAGGAGGAGACGATCGCAAGCCAGACCGTCGGGCTGCGTGAGCTCGCTCTTGAGCGCGGGCTGCTGATCCCGGAGGACTTGGTCTTCGAGGACGAGGGCTTCTCCGGCGCGACGCTCACCCGACCGGCGCTGGAGCGGTTGCGCGACCATGCCGCCGACGGCTGCTTCGAGGTGCTGCTGTGCCACGCGCCGGACAGGCTCGCGCGCCGCTACGCCTACCAAGTGCTGCTGCTCGAGGAGCTCGCCCGCTCGGCCGTGGAGGTCATCTTCGCGCGCGGCGGCGAGCAGTCCGGGTCGCCGGAGGACGAGTTGTTGCGCCAGTTCCAGGGCATGATCGCCGAGTACGAGCGCGCGCAGATCCGCGAGCGCACCCGGCGCGGGAAGCTGCACCGCGCCCGCACCGGCCACCAGGCGGTGATGGCGGGCGCCCCCTACGGCTACCGGTTCATCAAGAAGACCGACATCGCCGATGGCTACTGGGAGATCGGCGAGACCGAGGCGCAGGTCGTACGCGAAGTCTTCCGTCGCTATGTCGAGGACGGCTGCTCGATCGGCGAACTCGCCCGCTGGCTGACAGCGCAGGAGATTCCGACCCGCACCGGCAAGCGGGTGTGGGATCGCTCGACGGTGTGGGGGATGCTGCGCAACCCCGCCTACCGCGGCCAGGCGGCCTACGGCAAGACGAAGGTCGCCGACCGCCACGGCAAGCCGACGCGCACCACCCGCGCCCGCGGCGAGCGTCGCGGCCGCCGCCAAGTGCGCGTGGACGAGTCGGTCGATCAGTGGATGTTCATCCCGGTCCCGGCGCTCGTCAGCGAGGAGACCTTCGCGCTCGCGCAAGAGCGCCTCGGACGCAACGCGCACTTCGCCAAGCGCAACACGCGTGAGCCCGGCCCGCTGCAGGGCCTGGTCGTCTGCCGCGAGTGCGGCTACGCCTGCTACCGCACCTCCACCCGCACGACCAAGCGCAAGATCGTCTACTACCGCTGCACCGGCCAAGACAACTGGCGGCACGCCGGCGGGCGCGTCTGCCAAAGCCGGCCGATCCGCGCCGACGAGCTCGAACCGCTCGTCTGGAGCGAGGTCCGCCAGCTGCTCGAGAACCCCGAGCTCGTCCGCGCAGAGATCGACCGCCGCCTCCAGGCGCTGCGGACAGAGCACCCCGCCGCCCGCCGCCGCGAGGCGATCGAGCGCGACCTCACCCGCGCCACCGGCGCGATCGAGCGGCTGATCGAGGCCTACCAAGAACAGCTGATCTCGCTCGAGGAGCTGCGCGCCCGGATGCCCGCGCTGCGCAAGCGCCAGAGCACGCTGCGCGCCCAGCTCGACGCGCTCGACGCCGAGCTGCACGACGCCGAGAGCTACCTCAAACTCGCCGACACCCTCGAAGGCTTCCTCGGTCGCCTCGCCGACGG
>DASWEE010000124.1:0-41965 GCA_036394915.1 Gaiellaceae bacterium
CGGTCCGAGGCGGCCCGGCGCAGGAGATCGTGCTGGAGAGGGACGACGTCGATCTCGGCCGCCTCCCGATTCAGACCTGCTGGCCCGGCGACTCTGCTCCGTTCATCACGCTCCCGGCCGTGATCACGAAGGACCCGCACGACGGAACGCGCAACGTCGGCATGTACCGGATGCAGGTGCTCGGCCCGCGCGAGACGGCGATGCACTGGCAGATCCACAAGGACGGCCGGCTCGACTACCTGGCGAGCGACGGGCGGCTCGAGGTGGCGGTCGCGCTCGGGCTCGATCCGGTCACGACGTACACCGCGAGCGCCCCGCTCCCCAAGCACATCGACGAGCTGATGCTCGCCGGCTTCCTTCGCGGCGAGCCCGTCGAGCTGGTCCACTGCAAGACGGTCGACCTCGAGGTGCCGGCGAACGCGGAGATCGTGCTCGAAGGCTACGTCGAGCAGGGCGACCTCGCGCCGGAGGGCCCGTTCGGCGACCACACCGGCTACTACACGGGGGTCGAGCCGTTCCCCGTCTTCCACGTGACGGCGCTGACGATGCGCCGCGACGCGATCTACCCGTCGATCGTCGTCGGCAAGCCGCCGCAAGAGGACGCCTGGCTCGGCAAGGCAACCGAGCGGATCTTCCTGCCCGCGATCCGGATGAGCGTCCCCGAGATCGTCGACTACGACCTCCCCGTCGCCGGCGCCTTCCACAACTGCGTGCTCGTCTCGATCCGCAAACGTTTCCCCGGCCATGCGCAGAAGGTGATGCACGCGATCTGGGGCCTCGGGCTGCTCAGCCTGACGAAGTCGGTCGTCGTCGTGGACGAGTGGGTGGACGTGCACGACTACGAGGAGGTCTTCTTCCGCGTTTGCGCGAACGTCGACCCGAAGCGCGACGTTCTTCTCACCGAGGGCCCGCTCGATCATCTCGACCATGCGCCGACGCTGCAGTTCTACGGTGGCAAGATCGGGATCGACGCTACCCACAAGGGGCCTCAGGAAGGGACCCGGGAGTGGCCGGACGAGATCGTCATGAGCAAAGAGGTGAGGCGACTCGTGGACGAGCGATGGGCCGAATACGGCATCTAGGACGAAACGCGAGGCGCGTTTCGCCTACGTTTCGCCTGTTACGTCATTGAAGCCGGGGCACAAGGCTTGATTGAATCCAGCTAGCGTGACGAGTCCGGGGGGCGAATCGTCGCACGGGCCTCCGCCGAGCCTCTGGCCGGTGGGGTTTGCAGTCGGCATCGTGTGCATCCTCGTCGGGCTGATCGTCAGCTGGCCCGCGGTGGCCGTCGGAGCCGTGATCACGCTCCTGTTCGGCTTCCTCTGGGTGCGCGACGTCACGCGCGGCTACCGGATGGTCCCGGAGCCTGAGCCCGAAGCGGCCGCGCCCGCGGAGCCCGCGCCGGCGATCCCGGCCCACCGAGGCGAGGCGGCGATGCCGGAGCCCGAGCCCGGCGAGGCAGCCAGGTACCCGCGCAGCAAGTTCCTCGAGGGCGCGACGCTTGGTCTCGGCGCCGTGATCGGGGGTGTCGTGACGGTTCCGGCGATCGGCTTCGCCGTCGTGCCCGCCTTCGTCCATCAGGGCCACCCGGACATCGACCTCGGCCCGATCACGAGCTTCCCCCAGGGACAGTGGCTGATCGCCCACTTCGAGCTCAATCCGAAGGAGGGCGAGGTGGCCCGGCGGACCGCGTACGTCCGCTACAACGGGGTGCTCGAGAATCAGCCCAGCTTCACGATCATCTCGAATCGCTGCGCCCATCTCGGCTGCCCGGTCCAGCCGGGAGGTCTCGTCCAGTCGGAGAAGACGAAGGACGAGAAGACCTCGGGCGGCCAGAACATCCAGCTGATCCCGGTGCTCGGCCTCTCGAGCTTCAGCTGCCCCTGTCACGGCGGCGCGTACGACTCCGAGGGCAACCGCACCGCCGGGCCGCCGGTGCGTGGGCTCGACCGCTTCGACTACTCGATCCGGAACGGGCACCTCGTTCTCGGCAAGGCGTACAGCGTCGGCAAGGTCGAGGGCACCGGCGCGCAGGCCCGGATCAGCAAGTACAAGCTCGCCGACCCCGGCGAGCACGTCGACGGCCCGGAACAGTGGTTCTACCCCTGGCAGCTGCCGCACTGATGCCGAGAAGGAAGTCAGCCCGTCGTCAGCAGCTCGAAGCAGCGATGCTGTATCCGGTCGATTGGATCGAGGAGCGCTCCGGCCTGATCGGCGGCCTTCGCTACTTCCTGTTCCGCAAGGTCCCGGGCGACACGAACTGGCTCCACACGCTTGGCTCCGCCACGCTGACCGCCTTCCTCGTCCAGCTGATCACCGGCGTGATCCTCGCCATGTACTACAGGCCCGACCCGGACAAGGCCTACGAGTCGATCCGGCACATCACCGACGACATCACCCTTGGCTGGCTCGTCCGCGGGATGCATCGCTGGGGCGCGAGCGTCTTCATCATTCTGATGTTCTTCCACATGGCGAGAGTGTTCCTGTTCGGCGCCTACAAGTACCCCCGCGAGCTGAACTGGATCATCGGCGTGCTGCTGCTCACGCTCGGCATGCTCGAGGGCTTCACCGGCTACCTGCTCCCGTGGGATCAGACCTCGTACTGGGCGACGGTCGTCGGGATCAACATCAACGGAACCGCGCCCTTCTTAGGCCCGTTCATCGCCTCGCTCTTACGCGGGGGCTCCGAGATCGGGACCGACACGCTCGCCCGCTTCTACTCGATCCACATGCTCATCCTTCCCGGGGCGATCATCGGCCTGATCGGGCTGCACCTCTACCTCGTGATCCGGCTCGGCGTTTCCTCGCCGCCCTGGTCGAAGGACGCGGCCGGCGCCGACCGGCCGGAGCCTGAGGTGACGGCCCGGCCGGGGCTGACTCGGCCCGGGCCCCGTGGGGGGATCGCCCGCTAGTGGCCGTCAATCAAAGACCGCCGAAGCGGATCGTCGAGCGCCGCGAACAGTTCCAGCGCTACAAGCGCGACGTCAAGGAGCGCGGCAAGCCGTTCTACCCGTTCGCGATGTTCCACGACACGGTGATGAGCCTGGTCGTGGTCACCGTCATCGTCGTGCTGGCGGTCATCTGGAAGTACACCGCGGGCGAGCATCCGGACGACTCGGGCTGGCTCGGGCCGCTCTACAAGGACAAGGCCGACCCGGGCACGACGAGCTTCGTCCCCCGTCCCGACTGGTACTTCTACTTCCTCTTCTACCTGCTCCGGATCTTCAAGTGGCCGGAGTCGGTGATCCTCGGCACGGTTGGCATCCCGACGATCGCGCTCATCCTCCTGTTCGCGCTCCCGTTCATCGACGTGCGCCGCGAGCGGCGGCTCAGCAGGCGTCCGGTCGCCGTCGTGGCGGCGATCCTGACCGTGCTCGCGATGGGTGTTCTGACCTACAAGGGTGCGGTCGCAAAGGAGGCTCTCGCAAGCGAGAACCTGGCGGCGGTCCCGTCCTGGATCACCCGCGAGCACTTACCGCCGCAGGCACAGGCCGGCGCCAAGTTGTTTGCCGAGCTGCCCTGCCTCAACTGTCACACCTATCTCGGCGCCGGGTCGTCGAATCTCGGCGCTCCCGATCTGACGTCGATCGGCACGAAGGATCTCGGAATCGACTTCCAGATCAAGCATCTCAAGTGCCCCGCGTGCGAGGTTCCCGGCTCGCCGATGCCCGCCTTCAAGGACCTGGGCGAGGACAATCTGAGGAAGCTGGCTCTCTTCCTCGAAGCATCGAAGGGGACCGGGTGATGTCCCCATGCGCGTCTTTCTCGGCATAACGGGAGCCTCCGGGGCTCCGTACGCGGCCCGGCTGCTCGAGGCGCTCGTGGGGGCGGACTGCGAGGTCGGGATCTGCGCCTCGCGCGCCGGGATCCAGGTGCTCGCGACCGAGTTGTACGGCGACGTGCGTCTGTCCGCGGACGAGACACTCGCACGCCTGGTCGAGCCCGTCCGAAGGGCGGTCACGATCTACGACGAGCAGGACTGGCGCTCTCCGTATGCGAGCGGTTCGGCCCGTATCGACGGCTACGTCATCTGCCCCTGCTCGATGGGCACGGTCGGCGCCATCGCTTCGGGCACGATGACGAACCTGATCCAGCGGGCGGCGAGCGTCGCGCTCAAGGAGGGGCGCAAGCTCGTGGTGATGCCGCGCGAGACGCCGCTGTCGACCATCCACCTCCGCACGATGCTCGAGCTGCGGCAGGCGGGTGCGGTGATCCTGTTTCTCGCGCCGGGCTTCTACCACGGGTGGGAATCGGTCGGCGATCTGATCGACTTCGTCGTCGCCCGCTGTCTCGACCAGCTCGGCGTCGAGCACGGTCTCGTGCCGGAGTGGGGGGCGGCGAAGCCGCCTGTCCGCGCGAGCGGAGCAGTGGAGGGGGTCCGGGAGAACCGGGAGGTTCCCCCAGAATGAGCGCAGGAAAGAACACGCTGATGACCGCGTCCGATCCGGTGACGGAGGCATCCCGCCGCGAGGGCTCGATCGAAAGCGGCTCGCTCGCACCCGACTCCGTCCGGACGATGTTCGACCGGATAGCGCCTGTCTACGACCTGATGAACCGGCTGATGACCGCCGGGCTCGACCGGCGCTGGCGGCGGCTGACGGTCGAGGCTGCGGTGCGCTCGGGCGACCGTGTCCTGGACGCCTGCTGCGGCACCGGGGATCTGGCGGTCGCAGCCGAGCGGCTGGGCGGCCGCGTCACCGGGCTCGACTTCTCCGAGCGGATGCTCGAGCGGGCACGCCGGAAGTCGGGCTCGATCGAATGGGTGCTCGGCGACCTGCTGGCGCTGCCGTTCGAGGAGGGAGCCTTCGACGCCGTCACGGTCGGCTTCGGCGTCCGGAACGTGGCCGACCTCGGTCTCGGGCTCCGCGAGCTGCGTCGCGTGCTGCGCCCGGGCGGCCGGCTCGCGATCCTCGAGATCACGACGCCGCGCGGTGTCCTGCGTCCCTTCTACCGCCTGTGGTTCGACGGCGTCATCCCGCTCATGGGCAAGCTGCTGCCCGGCGGCTCCGCGTACACGTACCTGCCCGCGAGCGTGCGCCGCTTCCCGGGGCCGGAAGACCTGGCGTCGATGCTCGATGAGTCTGGCTTCGGGGACGTGAGCTTCCGGCTGCTCGGCGGCGGGATCGTCGCGCTGCACACTGGGGCGGCGAGATGACCACCGAGCTTGCGACCATCCGCGAGACCCCCGGTCTCACGGCCTATCTGGCAGAAATCGAGCTTATGCTGGCGGCCTCGGTCGAGAGCCATCCCGGCCTGGTCGCCGAGATCGGAAAGGAAGCGCTCGCGGCCGGCGGGAAGCGGCTGCGCCCCCTCCTCTGCTACCTGGCCTCGTCGCCGGACGATAAGCCCCCCGTCGCCGCCGGCGTCGCCGTCGAGCTCGTCCACATGGCGACGCTCGTTCACGACGACCTGATCGACGGCGCCGAATTCCGGCGCGGCCGCGCGTCGGCGTGGAACGCCTACGGTTCGGCGCCTGCTCGCGCCGCGGGCGACTACCTGTTCGCGCGCGCGTTCGCGGAGCTGACCTCGACGGGCGACCCGTACGCGATCTCCGTCCTCTCGGACGCCACGCTCTGTCTCGCGCGCGGCGAGGCGATGCAGCGCCGGCAGACGAACGACCCGGACACGACGGCGGAGGACTACTTGGTGCGCTGCGCGCTCAAGACCGGCAAGCTGTTCGAAGCAGCGTGCCTGCTCGGGGCGGGCGAAGGGCGGCCGGCCCTGGGCGAGTTCGGGCTCGCGCTCGGGATCGCCTTCCAGATCGCGGACGACATCCTCGACTGCACCGGCGAGACTATCGAGACCGGCAAGGTCGCGGGTACCGACCTGCGCGAGGGGACGCCGACGCTTCCGCTCCTGCTCGCGGCCCAGAAGGACGCGGCCCTTCGTCGGGCGCTTGCGGGCGGCCCGCTCGACGGGGCGCTGGTGCGCGTTGCGGCGACGGGCGCGCTCGAGCGCTCGCGCGAGGTCGCGCTCGACTACGCGAACCGCGCTCGCGCGTGCCTGGACGGCGAGCCGCGCTACGAGGAGCTCGAGGCGTTGACCCGGGCCGTCGTCGAGAGGGACGCCTGATGATCGTTCGCCAGGAGCTCGAGAGCGGCGACTTCGATCGCTTCGTCGCCGCCTTCGATGACGAAGCAGTCTGGATCGGGGCCGGCCAAGAGGAGCCCGCCTTCAGGGGCCGCGAGGCGATCGAGGGCGCGCTGCGCGAGCAGCTCGACGCCGGGATGCGGATCGATCCCGAGTTCGTGCTCGACAACGGCGAGGCGATCGTGGTCGACATGCACGCCGATCCGCCTCCTCAGCATGCGCCGAAGCTCCATCACGTCTTCCGGATCCGCGACGACCGGATCGTGCGAGTGGAGGATCATCCCGACCGCGAGAGCGCGCTGAGGGCAGTGTGATACAGCGATTCCGGTTTTACGCTTTCGGCTCATCGGCGTCACACGCGCGCTACAGGTTCGGCGGTAGGCTCGACGCCAGTGGGGAGGGAGGTGGGTACCCGGGTCACACCCGTGTACCTGAAAGGGCCGCGAGCGGATGATCCGCCTCGGTCGCATCTCCTACGTGAACATGGCGCCCGTCTTCTACCGGCTCGAGGCGGAGGCCGAAGAGATCGCGGGCGTCCCGACCGACCTGAACCGCCGGCTGCTCGCAGGCGAGCTCGACATCGCCCCGATCTCCTCGATCGAATACGCCAGGAACGCCGACCGGTTGCGACTGCTTCCCCGGCTGTGCGTCTCCTCGCAGGGTGCCGTCGAGTCGATCCAGCTCGTCTCGCGCATCCCGCTCGAGCAGGTACGAACGATCGCGGTGACGCCCGAGAGCGCGACGTCAGTCGTGCTCACGAGGGTACTCCTGCCGGAGGCGGCGCAGGTTCCGCTGGGTGAAGAGGCCGATGCCAAGCTCCTGATCGGCGACGCTGCGCTTCAGAGCGCATTCAACGATCCGACGCCGCACCACGACCTCGGGCGGCTCTGGCTGGAGCGGACGGGCCTTCCGATGGTGTTCGCGGTTTGGGCAGTTCCGGAGCCGGTCCCCGACGGCGTCGCAGAGCTGGAAGCGAAGCTCGTCGAGTCCGTCCGGCGCGCGCGCGCAGAACCGGAGCAGCTGGCGTACGAGTCCAGCGAGCGCTACGGCTATCCGCCCGGCTTCCTTGCTCGCTACTTCGAGAAGCTCCGTTACTCGTTCGGCCCGCGCGAGCGCGCTGGGCTGATGACCTTCCTCGAGCTTGCGCGAGACGTCGGCGAGCTCGACCGGGTGCCCGAGCTGCGGTTCGTCGTGCCCGCCGAGGCCGCGGTCTAGGAAGCCGTCAGCGCAGACGGTCGCTCTGCGCGGCGGTACTCGACCCGGTACCCGAGCGAGCGCGGGATGGCGAGGAGCGCGTCCAGGTTGAGGTCGATGCGCGCGCCCGCCTTCTGCGTTACCTCGTCCTCGATCGGCAGGTCGAAGTCGTCCGCGCCGTAGTCGAGTGCGCGGAACGCGTCCTCGTTCTGCGTCAGCACGGACGTGCGGATGTGCTTGACGTTGTCCAGGAAAATCCGGCTGAGTGCGATGTGGCGCCAGTACTCCTGTGGGGAGATCTCACGTCCGCCGAACGCGGTGCCGTACGGCTTGTACGTCCAGCACAGGAACGAGAACAGGCCGCCGGTCTCGTCTTGGAAATCGCGCGTTCGCTGCAGGTGCTCCAGGCGCTCGTCGAGCGTCTCGTCGAAGCCGATCACCATCGTTGCGGTCGTTCTCATCCCGCTCGCGACGATCGCGCGCTGCGCCTCGAAGTAGTCGAGCACCGTGTACTTCCACTTCGCGTGCCGCTTACGGAAGTCCTCGGTGAGGATCTCGCTACCGCCCCCCGTGACCCAGTGCACGCCCGCGTCCCGTAGCCGCGCGGCGGCCTCGCCGTAGCTCAGGCCCGCGCGGTCGGCGAGGAAGACGAATTCCGCGATCGTGAGCGCGTAGAACTCGACGCGCTCGCCGTAGCGCTCGCGCACCGACGCGAACAGGTCGCAGTAGTAGTCGAGCGGCAGCTTCGGATTGAAGCCGCCGTTGAAGGCGACCAGGTCGCCGCCGAACTCGACCAGCTCGTCGATCTTCGCGAAGACGTCCTCGCGGGAAAGGACATAGCCTCCGTCCCGGTTCGGGAGAACGTAGAAGGCGCAGTAGTCGCACTGCGCGACGCAGACGTTCGTGTAGTTGATGATCCGCATCACCATGTAGGTGGCGCGGTCCGGCTCGTGCCAGCGTCCGCGGACGTCCTGCGCGAGCCGCTTCAGCTCCTCATCCGAGGCTTCCCTCCAGAGCGCTGCTGCTTCGTCGACGGTGATCCGACTCATGCCGGAACCGCCTGGGGCTCGAGCGTGTCCATGAACGAGCTGACGGAGAAGACAGCGCTGCCCGGGCCGGGCGGTCCATAGCCGGGCGGCGACTGCAGACCGTGCTTCTCCAGCGTCTCGCGGTACGCCCCGAGCAGTCGGACGTGGTACTCGAGCGGAGCGCCGTTCGGGTTGTCGCGGCCGAGCGGTGTCGTCGGCTCGGGACACCAGGTCGTAAACCGCGGCGTGATCCCTCGGCTCATGAAGTAGTCGAGGCCCTCGGTCGTCGACGCGATCGCCTGGTCGACCGTCGCGAAGCCGATCGGCTTCGCCATCTCGACCCCGGCGACGAAGTTCGGAATCACGTAGCGCGGCCCGAAGACCTCGGCCGCGTCGAAGATCCGGCGGTGCCACTCCTCCCGGCCGACGTAGCGCTCCTTGCCGGGAGAGATGAGCGTGAACAGGCGCTTGTCCCACACCTCGTAGTTCGGGTGGTAGATCGTGATCCCGTAGTCCTTGTACCGCTGAACGTCCTCGCGCGGCAGCGCCTGCGCGACGACCTTCCCGATCCATCGTCCAGGAAAGCGCTCCTCGATCGCTTGGGCGTACCGACCGTAGAAATCCGCCTCCGCCAGCCCGTCGACGGTGCTCGTCACCGAGCCGCCGGTGAGGGTGTAGGCCTTGCTCGTCTTCGGCGCGTCGTAGCGGTCGATGAGCGCGAGCGCCTCGAGCACGTCCTCGACGGGCTTGATCCCGGTATAGGGGCGGCCTTCTCGCTTGTGCTGCCGCCAGTTGTGGTTGATGTCGCAGAAGCCGCACTCCTCCTTGGCGCCGAAGTACTGACAGAGGCGCAGCACGGTCAGGTAGATCAGGTAGCCCCACTGGATCGTCGGCGCCGTCTCCATCACGGTCTTCCCGTTAGCGAGGGTGTGGCGGTAGTACTCGGGCATGGGCGGCAGCTGGACGTCGGCGATACCCCGCTCCTCCAGCGACAGCCCGAGGCCCCCTTTCGTGCCCCCGATCCGGTACGGCGAGTCCGGGTTCACGCGGACGGAGACGATCGTGCGCCGCAGCTTGTACGGCCCACCCGTCAGCGCGATCTCCTCCGGCGGCCGGCGCCTCGCCGCCTCGCCGAGCTGCGCGAGGGGCTTCTGGTCGAACGAGAAGATGAAGTAGGACTTGGGCTTGACGTCGCCGTCGAGGTTGTCGGTGAGCGCGGAGTCGTCGAAGGCGATGCCACTGCGGAGGAGGTCCTCCTTCAGAACGGCCTCGGGGGGGATGTCGGGGAAACGGGCCATCAGCCCTTCCACGAGCTCGGTGCGAGCGGCCATGTCGGCAAAGTATCTCTCCTTGGTGGGTTCGCGGACCGTTCTCTGGGTGGGAGGGATGCCGGGCGTCGGCAAGACGACGGCCGCACGCGTCGTCGCGCGGCGCTACGACCTCTGGCTCTATCCCGTGGACGCGCGCACGCACGCGCCGACCGCGGGGACGTCTCCTCACGCCGCCGCGACCAGAACGAGCGCAGGCTCGACCAGTGGCGCCGGTACGCGGCGCACGAGCGCCGCGCCGCGGAAGGGATGGTCGCCTTCGCCTGTGAGCGCGACCGGCCAGGTGCGCCGAGGTCGTGGAGCTTGGCCTCGCCGAGGCCGAGGGCCCCCGGCTGGCGCACTAGCCCGCGGGTCCCGGCCGTCCGTTCAGCTACCTTGCGGCCGGGTCGTGCTCCGCAAGCTCCTCATCGTCTCCGGCGTCTTCGGCGTGCTCGCCGGGACTGCCGCTGCCCAGCCGAGGACGCTGCTGATGCCGGGGGTCACCTACGAGCAGGACGTCGAGTTCACGCTCCACGGGCCGGTGGTCGTGAACGTGATCGAGGGCCCGAAGCCGAGCGGGTTGTACGCGCTCCAGCCCGTCCTTGCCAGGGGCCTTGTCCAGGGGCGCGAGCGCCTCACGGCGATCGAGCGCCGGCTCTCGCCCGGCGCCACCATCGCGGGTGTGAACGGCGATCTCTTTTCCGGAGGCGGTCGGCCGAACGGGCTCTTCCTCCAGGACCGCGTCATGCAGACGCGGCCGCTCGGAAGCCGCTCGAGCCTCGGCATCGATGCCGGCGGCAACCTCTCCGTCGATCGCGTCGCCTTCGTCGGCGACTGGCGTGGATCCGGGCCTCGCCGCTCCCTGAACGGGCTCAACGAGCCGGCCGGCACCGGAGGTACGAGCCTGTTCACGCCCGCGTGGGGCGGACCGACGCCCGCCAACCGCGACTCGGTCGAGGCTGTGCTGTCTCCGTTCCCGCCCACAACGGCGAACACCGATTTGACCGCCAAGGTCGTCCAGGTCTACCAGGGTGGGAATCATCCGATTCCACCCGGCGGCGCGATCCTGGTCGCGCGGGGAAACGCCGCGACGAGGCTGAGCGCGGAGGCCGCCGTCGGCGGGACGGTGACCGCGCGCGTGATCCTGCCGAGCCCGCTGTCGGCGGCGATCGGCGGGATCGGCGGCGGGCCCGTGCTCGTCCGCAACGGCAAGCCCGTCTTCCGGTCGAACGAGGCGTTTGCCACCTCGTGGCTCGTCCCGCGCACCCCGCGAACCGCGGTCGGCCAGCGCGCCGACGGCCGCGTCCTGCTCGTCGCGGTCGACGGTGGGGCCACCGGCTACAGCAGCGGGATGACGAATTTCGAGCTGGCGCAGGAGCTCGTCCGGCTCGGGGCGGTGACTGCGATGGGGCTCGACTCCGGCGCGTCGACGACGATGGCGTTCGACGGAGCCCTGCTCAACCGTCCTTCGACCGGCGAGCGCTCGATCGCCGACGCGCTGCTGCTCCTGTACTACGGCGTCCAGGCGCCGCCGCCCTCGGAGGAGGTTCTCTCTCCGAACGGCGACGCGGCCGGCGAGCGGCAGAACCTCGCCTACAGGCTCGTCAGGCCCTCGACCGTGAACGCGACGCTCGCCGGCCCCGAGGGAACGAAGGTGACGCTGGACTCGGGCGATCGCCAAGCCGGGCTCTACAAGTTCACGTGGAAGGGCGTTGACGCCGACGGCAAGACTCTCCCCGAGGGTCGCTGGACGTGGGATGTGACGGCGGTCGACGACCTGGGACGAAGCTCGTCGGCGGAGCGGTCCTTCTCGCTCAACACCACGCTCAAGAGCCTGACCGTCGAGCCGTCGGTACTGCGTCGCGGCTCGCAGGTTCAGATCGGCGTCGATCTCATCCGGCCCGCCCGGCTGACCGTCAAGGTCGAGAGCTCGAGGGGGGTCGTCCTGCGCACGCTCGCAAATCGCGCCGCGAGCACAGGACACACCGCGGTGGCGTGGGACGGCCGCCTGGCGGGCGGGCGGCGTGCGCCCGCCGGGACGTATGTCGTCGTGGTCAGCGCGACGAATCAGATCGGCACCGCCGACCTGACACAGTCGATCCGCGCCCGCTGAAGCTGATGGTTCTCGCCTCGATCACGAGCTCGATCACGTCTGCGATCGGTGACTGGGGCCTCTACGCCGTCTTCCTGCTGATGGTGCTCGACGCGGTCTTTCCGGCCGCCAGCGAGCTCGTGATGCTCTACGCCGGCGCCGTTGCGGCCGGGGCGATCGCCGGCCAGTCGGTGACGCTCTTCGGCGCGACGATCTCGACGCCCGCGTGGGCGTTCGTGGCGATGGCCCTCTCGGGGACGATCGGCAATACCGTCGGCTCGGTCCTCGGCTGGGGGATCGGCGCCTACGGCGGCAGGCCGCTGCTCGAGCGGCGCGGCCGCCTCTTCCACCTCACTCCCGCGAAGCTCGATCGCGCGGAGGCGTGGTTCGGCCGTTACGGAGACTCTGCCATCTTCCTCGGTCGCGTGACGCCGGTCGTCCGCTCGTTCATCTCGATCCCGGCCGGCGTCGTACGGATGCCGCTCGGCCGCTTCACCATGCTGACCTTCCTCGGCTGCGTGCCTTGGTGCTTCGGCCTGGCCGGGATCGGCTGGGGAATCGGCAAGAGCTGGCACCGCTTCCACGACGACTTTCGCTTCGTCGAGTACGCGGTCGTGGCGGGAATTGTCCTACTCGCGGCCTATCTGGGCTGGCGCTACCGGGCGTCTCGATCCGCGAAGCAAGCGGCGGAAAATCTAGACTGACCCCAGCTGTGGCCCCGATTCCGCTGATCGACGTCAAGGCGCAGTACGCGCCGCTCCTGCCCGAGCTCCGGCGGCAGATCTCCGAGGTGCTCGAGGACGGCCGCTTCATCCTCGGGCCGAACGTGAAGGCGTTCGAGCAGGAAGCCGCCGCCCATCTCGGCGTCGAGGAGACGATCGGCGTGGCGAACGGGACCGATGCGCTGATGCTCGTCCTGGACGCGATGGGAATCGGTCCAGGCGACGAGGTGATCTGCCCCGCGTTCACGTTCTATGCGACCGCCGAGTCGATCGCGCGCCGAGGCGCCACGCCCGTCTTCGCCGAGATCGACCCCGACACGCTCAACCTCGATCCCTCGGACGTCGCGACTCGGATCACCAAGCGGACGGCCGCGATCATGCCGGTGCACCTGTTCGGCCGGCCGGCGCCGCTCGCCGAGCTTGCCGCGCTGGGGCCGCCGCTGATCGAGGACGCGGCCCAGGCCTTTGGCGCACCGGGGACGGCGACGACCGGCGCGGCCTCCACGTACAGCTTCTACCCGACCAAGAACCTGTTCGCGCTCGGCGACGCCGGCCTCGTCGCGACGAGCGACGTCGAGCTCGCCGATCGGGTCCGGATGCTCCGCTTCCACGGTTCGCGCGACAAGGTCGACTTCCACTACGTAGGCGTCAACTCGCGGCTGGACGAGATCCAGGCCGCCGCGCTCCGGCTGTTCCTTCCCGAGCTCGAGGGCTGGAACCGCGGCCGCCGCGAGGCCGCTGCGCGCTACGCGGAGCTTGGCCTCGGCAACTACGTCGACCTCCCGCAGGACGAGCTCGGCCACGTCTACCACTTGTTCGTCTGCCGCTCGCCCGAGCGGGACGCGATCGTTGCCGCCCTCCGCGAGCAGGAGATCGGTTGCGCGACCTACTACGTCACGCCCCTGCATCTCCAGCCCGCACTCCGGTTCCTCGGCCACTCGGAGGGCTCGCTGCCGGAGACCGAGCGCGCCGCGCGCGAGAACTTCTCCGTCCCGCTCTGGCCCGGGATCCCGGCCGAGACTCAGGAGCGGGTCGTCGAGGCAGTGAAAGCGGCGGCGACCGCGAAGATCACGTCGTGATGGACTACCTCGAGGGGCGCGCGTGAATATCGGCTTGAGCAGGTACCGGCTCTGGCAGCTCGTCGCCGACGGGGCCCTCGTCGCGGCGGCCTGGTACCTCGCGTTCGAGCTCCGCTTCGACCACGGAGTGCCGGTCTTCTACCAGACGCTGTTCGAGCGGACGATCCTGATCGTCGTCGGGATCAAGCTCGTCGTCTTCGTCGTCTTCGGCTTCTACAACCACTGGTGGCGTTACATCTCGACGCGCGACATGTGGCGGCTCGTGCGGGGCGTGACCGCGGCCTCGCTCGTCGCCGACCTGACCGTCTACCTCCTCAGTCCCGTGCACGACATCCGCCTGCCGCGCTCGATCGCGGCGATGGACTGGCTGCTCGCGCTCGGCCTGGTCGCGGGCGCCCGGCTGCTTGTCCGGTCGATCATGGAGCGCCCGTCGCCGGCCGGCATCGTCGCGCGCGGCAGGGAGGTGCTCGTCGTCGGGGCCGGGGACGCTGCGCAGCTGATCGTCCGTGAGATGCTCAAGTCGCCCTCGCTCGGATACACGCCGATCGGGCTCGTGGACGACGACCCACGGAAGAAGAACCTCAGGCTGCACGGAGTCCGGGTGCTCGGGTCGACCGATGAGCTCCAGCATCTCCTCCGCGAGTCCAAGCCCGACGAGGTGCTGATCGCGATTCCGTCCGCCTCGGGAGAGGTGCGCCAGCAGATCGTGAATGCCACCCGCGAGGCAGGGATCCCGGTCAAGACGCTTCCGGGTATCTACGAGCTGATCTCCGGGGACGTGGATCTCGCCGCGCAGATCCGCCCCGTACAGGTCGAGGACGTGCTGGGCCGCGAGCCGGTCGAGGTCGACCTCGAGGAGGTCGCGTCCTACCTCGCCGGCGAGACGGTGCTGGTCACAGGCGCTGGAGGGTCGATCGGCTCAGAGCTCTGCCGCCAGATCGCGCGTCTCGGTGCCGCGCGCCTCGTGCTCGTCGACCAGGCCGAGCCGGCGCTGTTCGAGATCGAGCGCGAGCTCGTCGACGAGCGCGGCTTCCCGCCGAGCATCCCCGTGCTGGCCGACGTCAAGAACCGCGTCAAGATGCGGCAGGTCTTCGAGCGGTACAGGCCCAGGGTCGTCTTCCACGCGGCCGCCTACAAGCACGTGCCGCTGATGGAGGCGAACCCGCTCGAGTCCGCGCGGAACAACGTACTCGCCACCCGCGTCATCGCCGAGGTGGCGGTCGAGTTCGGCGCGGAGCGCTTCGTCCTGGTTTCGACGGACAAGGCGCTCAATCCGAGGGCCGTGTACGGCCAGTGCAAGACGATCTGCGAGTGGCTCATCGAGGCGTTCGGACATCGCCCGGACGTGTCCACGCGCTTCGTCGCCGTCCGCTTCGGGAACGTGCTCGGCTCCTCGGGAAGCGTGATCTCGATCTTCCGCCGCCAGATCGAGAGGGGCGGGCCCGTCACCGTCACCCATCCCGAAATGACCCGCTATTTCATGACCACTCCAGAGGCCGTGGCGCTCGTCGTCCAGGCCGGCGGGATCGGCGGGCGGGGCGAGATCTACGTCCTCGACATGGGCGAGCCGGTTCGGATCCTCGAGCTCGCCGGCAACATGATCCGGCTCTCCGGCAAGGAGCCGGAAGTCGACATCCCGATCGAGTTCGTGGGCGTGCGCCCGGGCGAGAAGATGCACGAGGAGCTCGTCGGCGAGCACGAGACGGCGACTCCGACGGCCCATCCCAAGATCTCGATGGTGACCCGTCCCACGGTCGACGCCCGCTGGCTCGAGGAGCGGCTGGGGGTGATCGAGCGGCTGGTCGAGGACGGAGAGACGCTCGAGCTCACGTCGCTGCTGACGGCGATGATGCGGGAGCCGCAACGGGCGTCCGTCGCCGCGCCGGTCGAGCCGGTGGTCTAGCTCAACAGCGGCTCGAGAAGTTCATCTGGAAGTCCGCGATCTTCGCTCCGGCTCCGGGCTTGCCGCCGGTGAGCTGCGATGCCCTGACCTTGAGCCCGCAGAGCGTCCAGCCCTTCTTGCCGCCGATGTCGAAGGTGAACGCAGGTGCGCTCTGGCCGTAGCTTCCCGCCAGACAGAGGCGCCGCATATGGGACAATCCTAGTAGGGAAAATATGCGGAAGCTGATTTCCAGGACGCCGACGATGACCCTGGCGAGGGCGGTGACGAAGCTGAAGGCGGCCGGCTACCGCTCCGGCTTCTACGGCGTCACGCTTCGCTACCCGCTCGGGCCCGGATTCACCGAGACGCTCTACATCTTCACGCTCGGATCCCAAGCGGAGAACCCGTACGTCTCGGTGGGTACGAAGACTGGAAAGGTCAAGCCGCTCTCCTAGCCACGAACTCGTCACACCTGGGGCTCCGATCCGGCACGAAGCCGACCGGGGACCCGAGTACGGTGGCGGCGTGGATGCCGAGCGGATCCTCGACAACCTGAATCCCGAGCAGCGGGCAGCAGCCGAAGCTGCCCGCGGGCCGGTCTCCATCGTCGCCGGGGCTGGATCCGGCAAGACGACCACGATCACGCGCCGGATCGCCTACCAGGTCGCCTCCAGGGCATTCGCCCCGTCCGAGATCCTGGCGGTGACGTTCACGGACAAGGCGGCCGCGGAGATGCGCTCGCGGCTCGCCGTCCTCGGCGTCGAGGGGGTGGAGGCGCGCACGTTCCACTCCGCAGCCTTCGCCCAGCTTCGGGCGCTCGCTCCCGCCCCGCCGGGAAACGTCCTGCCCTCCAAGGTGATCGCCCTCCGCCAGATCGCCAACTCGCTCCCGAAGCCGTTTCGGTTCCGTCCTGCGGCCGACCTCGCGACCGAGATCGAACGGGCGAAGAACCGCCGGATCGGGCCGGCCGAGTACCGCAGGTCGCTCGAAGGCCACCGTCCGCCGATCCCGCCCGACCTGATGGAACGCGTCTACCGCGAGTACGAGCGGCGGAAGGCAGAGCGGGGCCTCTTCGACTTCGAGGACATGCTCGAGCTCGCGGTGCGGCTGCTGGAGGAGGATCCCTCGGCCCGCGAACGGTTCCAGGCGCGCTTCCACTCGTTCACCGTCGACGAGTACCAGGACGTCAACCTGCTACAGCAGACGCTGCTCGAGCTCTGGCTTGGGGGCCGCGACGACCTCTGCGTCGTCGGCGACGACTATCAGTCGATCTACGCGTTCACTGGCGCGACGCCCGCGCACCTGCTCGGGATGCCGGAGCGCTACCCGGGCTGCCGCGTCTTCCGGCTCGAGGCCAACTACCGCTCGAGCCCGCAGGTGCTCGCGCTCGCGAACCGGCTCGTGCCGGGGCTCGGCGGCGCCGAGAAGACGCTCAGGGCGGTCCGTCCGGAGGGCCCCGAGCCCGTCGCGCGTGCGTTCGCGGCGCGCGAGGACGAGACCGCGTTCGTCGTCGAGCGCCTACGCGAGCTGAACCGAGAAGGCGTCCCGTACGAGGACACCGCCGTCCTCTACCGGACGAACGCCCGCTCGGAGGAGTACGAGGAGGCGCTGTCGGCAGCGGGGATTCCGTACCGCGTGCGCGCGGGTGCGTTCCTGCAGCGGGCCGCGGCGCGCCGGCTCCTGCCGGTGCTGCGCCGTTCGTCGTCGACCGACGTTGCGGGAGAGGTGCGCCGTCTGGCCGAGGAGCAGGGGCTCCTGTCCGAGCCCGGCGAAGGGCTCGGCGAGTACGAGCTGGCACGGCAGCAGGATCTGGCGCGGCTTGTCCGGCTGGCCGAGGAGCTCGACGACGAGGAACGGACGGTCGCCGGGTTCGTGGCCGCTCTCGAGCAGCGGCTCGCCGACGGTTCGGAGGAGGAGGGCGTCAACCTCCTCACCTACCACCGTGCGAAGGGACTCGAGTTCGAGGCCGTCTTCCTGCCGCGGCTCGAGCGAGCCGAGCTGCCCGTCCGCCAGGCGCGAACGGACGAGGAGGTTGCAGAGGAGCGGAGGCTCCTCTATGTTGGGATGACGCGGGCGAAGCGGCATCTGTTCGTGACTCGCGCCGGGCGGGCGAGCCCGTTTCTCACCGAGCTCGGGATCGAGACGGGCCCGGAGCGGCCGGCGAAGCGGGACGAGGCCGAGCTCCCTCCGGCCTACCGGGCGCTGAAGGCGTGGCGGCTGACGCGCGCCCGCATCGACGGCGTCCCCGCCTTTGTCGTCTTCCACGACAGCACGCTGGCGGAGATCGCCACGCGCCGTCCCGCGACGCCCGCTGAGCTCGCCGGCGTCAGTGGAGTCGGGCCGACGAAGCTCGAGCGCTACGGCAGTGAGGTGCTGGCGACGCTCGCGCAAGCTCCCGTCAGCTAGAGGAGCGCCGGCAGCGGGTCGACCGAGGCGCCGCGAAGGCGGACCTCGAAGTGGAGATGCGGCCCGGTCGCGCGCCCGGTATGGCCGACGCGGCCGACCACCTCGCCGGCCGAGACGCGTTCCCCGACCCGGGTCTCGATTCGGGACAGGTGCGCGTACATCGTCACCACTCCGTGGCCGTGCGCGATCGTGACGAGCCGTCCGAACCCGTCGTTCCAGCCGGCGAACGTGACTCGCCCGGACACGGACGCGCCTATCCGGGCCCCCTCGGGAGCGGACAGGTCGACGCCCTCGTGAAAGCGGCCGCCGCGGGGGCCGAAAGGACTTGCGACGTCGCCGCGAAGCGGCCACCTGAGTGCGATCGGGCACCGGGCCGGGGGCCGCCGGAGCGCGGCGAGCGTCGAGGGCCCGGCTCGCCCGTCGGCCTTCAGGTCGGCCCAGGCTTGGAAGCTGAGCAGCGCCTCCTTCGTCCGCTCGCCGAAAAGGCCGTCGAACATCCACGAGGGAAACCCGTGCCAGGCGAGCCTGAACTGGAGCGCGGCGACGTCCAGGCCGAACTGGCCGCGATGGAGCACCCGGCTGCCGATGGGGTGGCGGCCGTAGCGGCCCAGTGCGCGCAGCGTCCGCGGCCCGGCGATGCCGTCGACCTGGATGTGCGCCCGCCGCTGCAGGCGACGGACCGCAGAGCGCGTGTCCGGTCCGAGCACGCCGTCCACCGTCCCCCGGTACAGACCCTTGCGGGCCAACCCGGTCTGCAGGGCGGCGACGCGGGCGCTGCCCCGGCCGAAGGCCGGCGAGGCGATTGTGAGTGCGACGAGTCCGGCGGCCACCGTTCGGGCCCACATAGCGGTCCAAGTTCGGCGGAGCCGCTCGACTCCCTCGCAATATCTGCGATTACCGAGCATAATGAGTCCTTATGGACACGAGGCAGCTGGCCGCCTTCGTCGCCGTGGTCGAGAAGAAGAGCTTCTCGCAGGCGGCAGAGCGGCTCGGGGTCACCCAGCCCGCGGTCAGCCTGCAGATCCGGTCGCTGGAGGAGCGCCTGGGCCGCCGGCTGCTCGATCGCTCCGGCCGCCGGGTCGAGCCTACGGAGGCAGGGCTCGTTCTCTACAAGAAGGCGCAGCGCATGCTGCAGCTCGAGGAGCAGCTGGCCGACGAGCTCGCGCAGGAGGAGACCGGTGAGCTGCACGGGACGCTCGCGATCGGAGCGTCCACCGGCCCCGGTGGTCACATCGTCCCGCTGCTCCTGTGCGAGTTCCAGCGCAGCCACCCGGACCTCGGCGTCTCGCTCACGATCTTGGACACCGATCGAGTGATCGAGCAGGTGGCCGAGCGCGAGCTCGAGCTCGGAGTCGTGGGAGCCCTCAGGCGCCATCGCTCGCTCGAGTTCGAGCCACTCGCCCACGACGTGATCGTGCTCGCGGTCCCGCCGGATCACCCGTTCGCCGGCAAGGCGATGCCGCTCGATCGTCTCCGCGAGGAGACGTACATCGTGATGCAGGAGGGCGCCGGCGTCCGGCACGTGATCGAGGACGAGCTCCGCCGCGCGGGGCTCCGGGCCCGCGACTTGCAGATACGGCTCGAGCTCGGCTTGCAGGAGTCCGTCAAGAGCGCGGTTGCGGCCGGCTACGGCGTCACGTTCATCTCGAGGACCGCGATCGAGGGCGAGCTTGCGGCAGGCACGCTCGCAGCCGCCCGGGTAGAGGGTCTCGATCCGGCGCGCCAGATCTATGTCGTCCGCGCTGCCGGGAAGATGCCCACGCGCGCCGCCCAGGCGTTCCTGGACTTCGCGCGTCAGCGGGTGGAATGATCGTCCGCTGGGGGCTCCCGGCGCTCCCCGAGGTGTTGCACGAGGTCGGAAGCGCGCGGCCGCTCCTGGTCTCGACCGAGCGCTGGCGTTCGCTCGAGCTTCCGGTCGGGGAGCGCTTCCACGGCGCGCGGCCGCATGCCGAGCAGGAAGGAGTGCGCTCGGCGACCGAGCGGGCAGCCGGCGCGGACGGCCTCGTCGCGCTCGGCGGCGGCAGCGCCATCGACACCGCCAAGGCGGTCTCGGCCGAGACGGGCCTCCCGCTCGTCTCGATCCCGACCACCTACGCCGGCGCCGAGTGGACGGACTACTTCGGCGTCCGCGACGCGGCCCGCGGAACGAAGGGCGGCGGGGGAGGTGCGCACCTGGCCGGGATCGTCTACGAGCCGAAGCTGACCCTCGACCTCCCGCGAGCCGAGAGCGCGGGGACGGCGATGAACGCGCTTGCGCACTGCGCCGAGGCGCTGTACGTCCGGAACCGCAACGAGGAGGCCGACCGCCACGCGCTCGCCGGGGCGGCGCTGATCGACCGCTCTCTGCCCGCGGTGCTCGAGAATGGCCACGACCTCGGGGCGCGGACGCGCCTGCTCGAAGGGGCGGCGGAGGCGGGCGCGGCGCTGGCCGGGTCGGGGCTCGCGCTCGGGCACGCGATGGCGCAGGCGCTCGGCGGCCGCTACGGGCTTCCGCACGGAGCGCTGAACGCGATCTGCCTCCCGGCGGCGCTTCGCTTCAACCAGCCGGTCGCCGAGGACGCGATCGCCCGCCTCGGTGATGCCATGGGGACCGACGATCCGATCGGCCGCGTCGAGGAGCTCGCCCGGCTCGGCGGCTACGAGCGGCTCCGCGACCTCGGGGTGCCGCGCGAGGAGCTCGACGAGGTGGCCGAGGCGACCGCCGCCCGGCCGGCGATGCGGCTCAATCCGCGCCCGGCGAGCCCTGCCGAGATCCTGGAGCTGCTCGTGAGCATCTGGTGAAGGTTTTGCAGGAAGGGGAGCATGGATAGAAAGGCCGCGGTCGTTGCCGTCGCCGCCGTGGTCGCGGTCTTCGCTGTAGGGGGTGGAACCGCAGCCGCGCATCGCGGCGCGGCGGCTATTCGACTCTTTCCGACCGGCATCCGCGCCCTGGACGGCAGCGCCAACAATCTCCGGCATCCGGCCTGGGGCCGCGCGGACACGCCGTACGTGCGCGTGACTCCGGCCGCGTATGCCGACGGACGGAACGCGCCGATGAGCGGCCCGTCGCCGCGTTACGTCAGTAACCGGATCTTCAACGACGTCTCTCAGAACCTGTTCTCCGAGAACAACGTCAGCCGCTGGGGCTGGGTCTGGGGGCAGTTCCTCGACCACACGTTCGGCCTTGCCCAGTCGGGAACGCAGAAGGCTCCGATTGCATTCAGTGCAGGCGACCCGCTCGAGCAGTTCCGCAACGATTTCGGCGCGATCGGCTTCACTCGCTCGGCGGCCGCGTCAGGGTCGGGCGCCTCGTCGCCGCGCCAGCAGGTCAACACCCTCAGCTCGTACATGGACGCCTGGAACGTCTACGGGGGAACCAATGAACGCCTCGACTGGCTGCGAGCGGGTCCGCTCGACGGCAACCCCGCCAACAACAGCGCCCGCCTGCTGACCGCGGGCGGCTACCTGCCGCGCGCCGATGCCCGCGGCGTGCCGCCAAGGCGCCCGAGATGCAGCTCATGGGCCGGCTGATGGGCGCTCCGCAGGCGGCCGTCGTCGCCGGAGACGTCCGCGCGAACGAGAACATCGCCCTGACGGCCGCCCACACGCTGTTCGCCCGCGAGCACAACCGCATCGTCGGGCTGCTCCCCCGCAACCTGCCCGAAGAGACGAAGTTCCAGATCGCCCGCCGGGTGGTCGGGGCGGAGCTGCAGTGGATCACCTACGAGGAGTTCCTCCCGTCGCTCGGCGTCCGGCTCGCTCGCTACCGCGGCTACAACCCGAACGTCGACGCGAGCCTCTCGAATGAATTCGCGACCGTCGGCTACCGGGCACACAGCATGGTGCACGGCGACATCGATGCTCCGGCCGCCGACGGCAGGTACACGCAGGCGCAGCTCGACGCCTTCGAGCAGCAGGGCATCGACGTCGAGACCGAGAACGGCGAGCTCAACCTCGACGTTCCGCTGAACGTCGCCTTCGGCAACCCTGGACTCGTTCCGGAAATCGGTCTCGGTCCGCTCCTCGAGGGTCTCGCCGCCAAGCGCCAGTACCGAAACGACGAGCAGATCGACAACCAGCTTCGCAGCGTCCTGTTCCAGGTCCCCGGGGCGGACGTCAGCGATCCGAGCGCGTGTCACGACGGGCGCGACCTTCCCAACTGCTTCCGAGGCGTCGTCGATCTCGGTGCGCTCGACATCGCGCGCGAGCGGGATCACGGCATCCCGTCGTACAACGCGCTCCGCCGGGCCTACGGGCTGCTCCCCAAGCGCTCGTTCAGCGCGATCACCGGAGAGGCGAGCCAGAGCTTCCCGAACGATCCCAAGATCGACGGGTCGCATGCGATCGACGATCCGGACATCCTCGAGTTCGTCCGGCTGCTCGACCGGAACGGCAACGAGATTCAGCTGGGGAGCGAGGATGCGGATCAGGAGGCGGTGATGGGGACCCGCCGGACGACCGTGGCGGCGCGGCTGAAGGCGATCTACGGCGACGTCGACAAGGTGGACGCCTTCGTCGGGATGCTCGCCGAGCGGCACGTCCCGGGGACGGAGTTCGGGGAGCTCCAGCTCGCGATGTGGAGGCGCCAGTTCGAGGCGCTCAGGGACGGCGACCGGTTCTACTACCTCAACGATCCGAGCCTGCCGGTGATCCGCTACCTGTACGGGATCGACTACCGCCGCTCGCTCGCGCAGCTGATCGTGCTGAACACGGACGTCCACCCAGGCGAGATCCAGCGGAACGTGTTCCGGGTGCCGTCCAGTAATTAGTTGAACTAATCCTTCCGATTAGGCGGCCGCTGGTAAAATGTCCGCCGTGACGGGGTCACGGTCGTTTGACGTGCTCGTGGTCGGAAGCGGCGCTTCCGGGCTTGCGGCCGCGGTGTCCGCCGAGCGGGCCGGCGCGCGGGTCTGCCTCGTCAGCAAGGGGGCGCTCCAGTCCTGCAACTCGGCCAAGGCCCAGGGCGGGATCCAGGCCGCCTTTGCGGAGGACGACTCTCCCGAGCAGCACGCGGAGGACGTCTGGAAGAGCTCACACGAGACCGCCGACCCGAGGCTGGTCGAGATCCTGACCGAAGAGGCGCCGAACGCGATCCACTGGCTCGAGCAGAACGGGGTCGAGTTCACGCGGCAGAACGGTGGCTACCGGCTTGCGCGCTGCGGCGGCGCGACGCGCCGGCGGCTGCTCCAGGTCGGAGACCGGACCGGCCACGCGATCACCCAGGCGCTTCGCGAGGCATACGAGGCTTCGAGCGGCACCGCCCTTCCGCACCACCCGCTGGTCGCGCTGCGCGGCGCGGAGAACGGCTGGGTCGCCACCTGCCGTCGCAAGGACGGCGAGGATGTCGAGATCGCGGCGGCGACGGTAATCCTCGGTGCTGGCGGCCGCTGCTATCGGGAGGCAGAGGAGCGCGGCGAGCTGACGACGAACCATCCGGGCGCCACGGGCGAGGTGACGAAGATCGCGCTAGAGCTTGGCGCGGAGGCCCGGGATCTCGACGCCCTCCAGTACCACCCGAACGGCGGCGCCTGGCCTCCGAACTTGCAGGGCTACTCGATTCCCGAGACCACGCGCGCGTACGGGGCCGTGCTCCTGAACCGTGACGGCGACGAGTTCACCGACTCGCTCGGCCCTCGCGACGCCGTCTCCGAGGCGATCTTCAGGGAGGTCGAGGAGGGCAGGGGCGTGGCAACGGAGGACGGGCGGCCGGCGGTCTACCTCGACACGAGCCGGATTCCGCGGGACGATGCGGAGATCTCGCTTCCCTACATGCTGCGCCGCTACCGCGCGGCCGGGATCGACCCGCTCAAGGCGCCGGTCCTCACCTATCCCGTCCTCCACTACCAGAACGGCGGGCTCGTGATCGACGAGCACGGAGAGACGACCGTCGAGGGCCTCTACGCTTGCGGCGAGATCGCCGGCGGAACGCACGGCCGCAACCGCATGATGGGCAACTCGCTGCTCGAGTGCTGTGTCTTCGGGCGCAGGGCTGGGCGCGCGGCCGCGGAAAGGGCACGGGCATGACGGTCGCCACGGATCTGGCCCAGGTGGTGGAGGACGCGGCGGCGTACCTCTACGTCTGGGCGCTGAAGGACATCCCGCAGGACCTGCGCGACGCGCTCGCCGAGGCGACCGGACGTGAGACCTCGGTCCCCGGCAAGCGCGTGCTCGAGACGATCCTCCGCAACGTCGAGGTCGCCGAGCGGGAGACGAACCTCGTCTGCCAGGACACCGGCATCGCCGTCTACTCCTGCCGGGTCGGGGAGCACTTCCCGCTCCATCCCACGCGCATCTACGACGCGCTCAAGGCGGGCACCGAGCGCGCGACGATCGAGCATCCGCTGCGCTCGAACGCCGTCCACACGATCACGCGCGAGAACACGGGCGCCAACACCGGCTACCGGCTCCCGATCGTCCACTGGGAGTTCATCGCCGACTGGGACGGGCTCGACGTCAAGTGCGTTCCCAAGGGCTCGGGCTCCGAGAACATGAGCTTCCTGAAGATGTGCACGCCGGCGGACGGCGTCAAGGGGATCAAGCAGTTCGTACTCGAGTCGATCGTCGGCGCGGGCGGCAAGCCGTGTCCGCCCGGGATCGTCGGGGTCGGGATCGGCGGCTCGGCCGACTACGCGGTCTACCTGGCGAAGGAGGCGATCACCCGCCCGGTCGGAACGCGGAACCCGGATCCGATCGTGGCGAAGCTCGAGGAAGAGCTGTTGGACCTCCTGAACCAGACGGGGATCGGACCGATGGGTCTGGGCGGCGACGTGACCGCGCTCGCAGTCCACGTCGAGCACGCGGACACGCACATGACGCTCAACCCGGTGGCCGTCAACTACCAGTGCTGGGCAGCGCGCCGAGCGACCGCTCACGTCTCGGCCGACGGCGAGATCGACTACGACAGGGAAGCCTGATGGCCGAGCAGAGGCTGACATTCCCGACGACCGAGGCGGAGATCCGCAAGCTCCGCGCGGGCGACCTCGTGACCGTGGACGGTCACATGATCGGGATCCGCGACCGCTCCCACATCCGGATCTTCGACCAAGGGATCGAGCCACCGCTGGACCTCAGCGGCGCATTTCTCCTGCACACGGCGCCGGGTGTCCGAAAGGTCGGCGAGGGGCGCTACGAGAAGGTCTGCATCGGGACGACGACGAGCGCACGCATGGTTCGCTTCACCGAGGGCCTCGGCGCGAAGTACGGCGTGCGCGCGATCTGCGGCAAAGGGGGCCTCCCCGACGAGGCGATCGAGCCGATGCGCAAGCACGGGATGGTCTACTTCGCGATCGTCGGCGGCGCGGCCGCGCTCGAGACGACCCAGATCGAGGAGATCGAAGAGGTCGCCTGGGAAGACCTGATGCCCGAGTGCCTATGGAAGTTCCGCGTCAAGGACTTCGGCCCGCTCTGGGTCGGAATCGATTCCCACGGCAACTCGCTCTTCCACGACGTCCAGGAAGCTGCGCAGAAGAGAATGGAGGAACTCGTTGCAAAGCTTTGACCTCGGGTTGGCCCCGCGCGACGGCGGGTTGACCCACGTGATCGACAAGGGCCTCGGCCCGCGCGCCTGGGAGGACGTGCTCGAGACCAGCGGTCCGTACATCGATATCGTCAAGCTCGGCTGGGGTACGGGATATGTGACGCCGAACCTCCGCCGCAAGCTCGAGGTGCTGAAGGAGAAGCGCGTCGTCCTCGGCGGCACCTTCTTCGAGGTCGTCTACACGAAGGACAGGATCGACGACTACAAGCGCTGGCTCACGGAGCTCGGCCTCACCCACGTCGAGGTCTCCGACGGCGCAATCGAGATGCCGCGCGAGCGCAAGCTCGAGCTGATCCAGGAGCTGGCACGCGACTTCACCGTCCTCTCGGAAGTCGGCTCCAAGGACCCGGACGTCATGTATGCCCCCTATCAGTGGGTCGAATGGATCAGGGAGGAGCTGGACGCCGGGGCGTGGAAGGTGATCACCGAGGCCCGCGAGGGCGGAACCGCCGGGATGTTCCGTCCGACCGGCGAGATGCGCACCGGCCTCGTGGAGGAGATCGTGCACGAGATCGCGGTCGACGACCTCATCTTCGAGGCGCCGACCAAGGCGTCGCAAGCCTGGTTCGTGAACGAGTTCGGGCCGGGCGTGAACCTCGGCAACATCCCGCCCGAAGAAGTGATCCCGCTCGAGACGCTTCGGCTCGGGCTCCGCTCCGACACGCTCAAGGAGGTCTTGCTCCATGGCGAGCACAACGCCTCTCCCTGAGCTCGACTTCGAGGCGATGTCGGCGGAGAACGTCCTCCGCTGGGCTTATGAGGAGTTCGGCGACCGCCTCTGCCTGACCTGCTCGTGGCAGAAGCAGTCCTCGGTGCTCGTGCACATGGTCTCGGAGCTCGGCCTCCCGATCGACGTGATCGAGCTCGATACCCACCTCTTCTTCCGGGAGAGCTACGAGACGCGCGACCGGCTCGTCGAGCGCTACGGGATCGAGCTGATCCAGCCGCAGATCCTGACGATCGCCGACCAGCACCGCCGCGAGGGGCCGAACCTGTGGGAGCGCGACCCCGACCGCTGCTGCCACATCCGCAAGGTCGAGCCGCTGCTCGAGGCCCTCCAGCCGTACGGCGCGTGGATCTCCGGCATCCGCCGCGACCAGTCGCCAAGTCGCGCGACCACGCCCAAGCTCGAGTGGTCCGAGCGCTACGACGTCTGGAAGGTGCACCCGCTCGCCGACTGGGACGAGAAGCGTGTCTGGGCCTACATCACCGTCAACGAGATTCCGTACAACCCGCTCCACGACGTCGGCTACCGCTCGATCGGCTGCATCCCGTGCACCCGGCCGACCCGGCCGGACGAGGAGGAACGAGCCGGCCGGTGGGCGGGGGCGGACAAGCTGGAATGCGGCATTCACCTCGAACCCGAAAGGAACGAATGAGCGAGCACATCCACCCTCACGACCTCCCCGAGTCCGATCGCCGCCGCGGCGGCGGCTTCACAGTGTGGTTTACGGGCCTCTCCGGCTCGGGGAAGAGCACGATCGCGCACAGTGTCGGCCCCCTGCTCGAGGAGCGCGGCTGCGTCGTCGAATACCTGGACGGCGACACGGTGCGGACGCATCTCTCCAAGGGCCTCGGATTCTCCAAGGAGGACCGCGATACGAACATCGAGCGAATCGGCTGGGTCGCCTCCAGGCTGACGCGCCACGGCGCAGTTGTGCTGGCGGCGGCGATCTCTCCGTATGAGGAGACGCGACAAGAGGCCCGCAGGATGGTGGAGGAGTGGGGGCCGTTCGTCGAGGTCTATGTCGCGACCTCCGTCGAGGAGTGCGCTCGGCGGGATGTGAACGGCCTCTACGAGAAGGCCTTCCGCGGCGAGATCAAGGGGTTCACCGGCGTCGACGACCCCTACGAGGAACCGTCGAGCCCCGAGCTCACGATCGACACCGAGGAGCTCGACCCCGAGCAGTCCGTGCGGGTCATCGTCGAGAAGCTCGAGCAGCTTGGGCTGATCGGCGCGGAGGTGCCGGCGTGAGCACGGTTGCCACCGACCGGTTGATCGCCCCCCACGGCGGCACGCTCGTCGACCGCACGGGCACGCGCCCCGAGGTCGACGACCTCGAGCGGATCGAGCTCACATCGCGCGAGCTGTCCGACCTCGACATGATCGCCTCGGGTGCGCTCTCCCCGCTCGAGGGCTTCATGGGCCGCGCCGACTACGAGCGCGTCGTCGAGGACATGCACCTCGAGTCGGGACTGCCCTGGGCGCTTCCGGTCTGCCTCGCGGTCGAGAGCGCGCCCTCGGGAGAGACCATCGCGCTCGCGGACGGCGACGAGGTGCGGGCGGTGCTCGAGGTCGAGGACGTCTACGAGTACGACAAGCCCCACGAGGCCGAGCGCTGCTTCCGAACGACCGACACCGACCATCCCGGCGTCGCGCGGCTGTTCGCGCAGAAGGATCTCTACCTGGCCGGGCGCGTCACTGTCTTCGAGCGGGCGACGCCCGCTTTCCCCCAGCTGGCGCTCGATCCGGCCGAGGCGCGGGCGATCTTCGCCGAGCGTGGCTGGAAGCGGGTGGTCGGCTTCCAGACCCGGAACCCCATCCACCGCGCCCACGAGTATCTGACCAAGGGCGCCCTCGAGACAGTGGACGGCCTGCTGATCCACCCGCTGGTCGGCGAGACCAAATCGGACGACGTCCCCGCCGAGACTCGCGTGGAGTGCTACCACGTGCTGCTCGAGGAGTACTACCCGGAAGACCGCGTCGTCCTGTCCGCCTTCCCCGCCGCCATGCGCTATGCCGGCCCCCGCGAGGCGATCTGGCACGCGATCTGCCGCAAGAACTACGGCTGCTCGCACTTCATCGTCGGCCGCGACCACGCCGGCGTCGGCGACTACTACGGCACCTACGACGCGCAGCTGATCTTCGACGACTTCGAGCCGCACGAGCTCGACATCGAGCCGATGTTCTTCGAGCACGCGTTCTACTGCCGCGCCTGCGGGCAGATGGCGACGCCGAAGACGTGCCCGCACGGCGGCGACGACCACGTCTTCCTCTCCGGGACGAAGGTTCGCGAGCTGCTCGCGGCCGGCGACCTACCACCCGTGGAGTTCTCCAGGCCCGAGGTGGCGGAGGTGCTGATCAAGGCCTACCGGAAGTAATGGACTGGAAGCTCTCGCTCGCCGGGCTCCTCGTCGGGGGGCTCGTCGGCCTGACCGGGATGGGCGGGGGCTCGCTGATGACGCCGCTGCTCGTGATCCTGTTCGGGTTCAACCCGACGGTCGCGATCGGCACCGACATCGCGCACGGCGCGATCTTCAAGTCGGTCGGGGCGCTTCGCCACCGCCGGCTCGGCACCGTCCACGCCCGCCTGAGCGGGTGGATGTTCCTCGGCAGCGCGCCGACGTCCCTCTTGGGCGTCTGGCTCGCGACCTGGCTCGAGCATCACTATGGGGAGGGGACGCAGTCGGTGATGGCGAGAGTGCTCGCGGTCGCGCTCGTGCTGGGCTCGATCGGCCTGTTCGCCAAGAGCTTCATCCACTACGCGGAGAAGAGCAACGCCCCATTCTTGCTCACCAAACGCGATCGAACCGCCGCCGTCGCGATCGGCGTCTTCGGCGGCCTGATCGTCGGCCTCACTTCGGTGGGGACGGGCGTCTTCTTCGGGCTGTCGCTGCTCGTCCTGTTCCCGCTCCGCTCCGCCAAGGTCGTCGGCACGGACATCTTTCACGCAGCGGCTCTGCTCTGGGTGGCCGGGTTCGGCCATTTCATCGCAGGCAACGTCGATTTCAGCTCGGTCGGCTGGCTCCTCATCGGCTCGATCCCCGGCGTCTTGATCAGCAGCCAGTTCACGCTGCGTATGCCGGATCGGGCGCTCCGGGTGGCGCTCGCGACGGTCCTGGGGCTGAGCGGGATCAAGCTCGCCGATCTGCCGCAGACGAACGTCCTGCTCGGGGTGGGAGCCGCAGTGGGAGTCGCTGCGCTAACACTCGTGCTCGTGCGCCCACGCCTGCAGAAGCGCGTCACCTCCGCTAAAGAAGTCCCTTCGGCCTAGGATTTGCGCGCTTGTCGCGCCTCCTCTCCACTCTTCTCGTACTCGGCCTGCTCGGCGGGACGGCGGCGGCGTTCGCGATCACCGAGGGGCTGAAGCTCGAGAAGAGCCCGATCACGCGCACGCACATCACGAAGGTGTTCTCGCCGGTCTGCGGCTGCAGGCACGACAAGGCCTCCATCGACTTCCGCCTGCGCCACGCGGACACGGTGACGGTGACGATCGTGCGCCCCAAGGGAGAGACGGTGACGACGCTCGCCGACCACTACTTCCGGCGCGGGACGGTCAAGGTCAGATGGAACGGGCAGGACGAGGCCGGTTCGGTCGTCCCCGACGGCACCTACAGAGTCCGCGTCCACCTCGGCAAGCGCCACCAGACGATCAACTTCCCGAACACGATCCAGGTCGACACGACGCCGCCCACGATCGCGATCAAGAGCGTCCACCCGGCCGTGATCTCCCCCGACCACGACGGGCGCGCCGAGTACGCCAACATCAGCTTCCGCGTCTCCGGCTCCGCCAGGCCGCTGCTGTACGTCAACGGGAAGCTCGCCGGCCGCGGACGGCTGGGGCGCGCCGGCGGAACAATCCACTGGTTCGGAAAGAACCACGGCCGTGCGTATCCCGCCGGCGTCTACCGGCTCGCGCTGCGTGCCGAGGACCGCGCGGGCAACGTCTCGAAGCCGACGCCGACGGTCGACGTCCGCATCCGCTTCATCTCGCTCGGGCGCAAGGTCGTCCGCGTGCCGGCCGGCAAGCGCTTCTCCGTCCGCGTCTCTGCCGACTCGAAGCTCGTGCGCTGGCTCCTCCACGGCCGCCTTGGCGAGGGAACCCCGGGGATGTTGAAGCTGCGCGCCCCGAAGCAGGCAGGCCGCTACCGCCTGTTCGTCACCGCCGTCGGGCACACACAGACGGCCCTCGTGATCGTGACGAAGCGTTGACCGCCGAGCTCGCCAGGGCCGGTGGCCCGATCGGCTGTGCAGGGCTCGCGCTGCTGCTGCTCGGGACGCGCCGCGATCTGCGGCTCGCCGGGCTCGGGCTCTGGGCGCTCGGCGCGGTGCTGCTGGCGGCTCACCTCGCTCCCAACGGACACAGGCTTCTGCTCGTCGCCGCAGGCGTGGTCGGGGCGCTGCTCGCGGTGGCCGGGGCCGCCGTCCTCCTGCGCTTGCCGTGGCTGCTGCCGATCGCGGCGCTCGTCTGCGTCCCCGCCCGCATCCCGGTCACGGTCAGCTCCGACAAGGCGAATCTGCTCATCCCGCTCTACGGAGTCGTCGTCGCGGCGGCTGTGGCATTGGGTTGGCAGCTGATCCGCGGGGACGAGCGTAACCGGGAGCTGGGCCCGCTTGCATGGCCCCTGGCGGCGCTGGTGGCCTGGAGCGGACTGACGCTGCTCTGGACGAGCGACCTCCGCCAGGGATCGATCGAGCTGCTGTTCTTCTTCCTCCCATTCGGACTGCTCGCGATCGTGCTCGCGCGCCTCCCCTGGAGCCGGCGCTGGCTCGAAGGGCTGTACGGGCTGCTCGGCCTGATGGCGGTCGTCTTCGCGTTCGTCGGCCTCTACCAGTGGGCGAACCGGGACGTGTTCTGGAATCCGAAGGTGATCGTGGCGAACGCCTATGCCCCGAGCGGCTTCTTCTACCGCGTCAACTCGGTTTTCTACGACCCCTCGATCTATGGGCGGTTCCTCGTACTCGCGATCCTGGCGACGCTCGTGCTCGTCCTCTACTCGCGGAAGCCGAGGGTCGCGCTTTCGCTGACGGTGGTGATCGCCGTCACCTGGGTCGGGCTCTTCTTCTCGTTCTCCCAGTCGAGCTTCGTGGCGCTCGTCGCCGGGGTGCTCGCCGCGGTCGCCTTCGTCTGGCGCTGGCGGGCGGTGGGCGCGATCGCGATCGCCGGGGCCATCCTGATCACGGTCGGGTTCTCAGCCCCGCAGGTTCGCCACCATCTGCTCGGACAGTCCAGCTCCGGCCTGAACAAGGCCTCGAGCAGCAGATACAAGCTGGTCACGAACGGGATTCGGATCGCGATCAGCCACCCTGTCCAAGGCGTGGGCATCGGCGGATTCAAGCGCGCGTACGCCGATCGCTTCCACCTGAAGGGGAAGGAGCCGAAGAAGGCCGCCTCGCACGACACCCCGGTGACGGTCGCCGCCGAAACCGGAATCCCCGGTCTCGCACTGCTCGGCTGGCTGTTCGTCGCCGGGATGCTCGCCGCCTGGCGGCGCGTCTCGAGCTCCTTCACGGGGCAGACCTGCCTGATCTTAGGGCTGCTCTTCGGCGCGATCGCCGTCCACAGCCTGTTCTACAACGCATTCTTCGAAGATCCGATGATGTGGGGGCTGCTCGGCCTCGTCGCGCTCGCAGCCGTCGCTCGTCCGAAGGAGGAGACGTGATCGGAGCCTGGGAGAAAGTGCTCGTCCTCGCGCCGCACACCGACGACGGGGAGTTCGGCTGCGGCGGGACGATGGCGCGCCTCGTCGATGCCGGCGCCGAAGTCCGCTACGTCGCCTTCTCGATTGCGACAAAGTCGCTGCCGGAGGGCTTCGCACCGGACACGCTGGCGAAGGAGGTCCGCGAGGCGACCGCCGAGATCGGGATCCCGGAGCAGAATCTGACGGTTCACGACTTCGAGGTGCGCACGTTCCCCGAGCACCGGCAGGAGATCCTCGAGCTGCTGATCGAGCTGTGGGAGGAGTGGAAGCCGGACGCCGTCCTGCAGCCGACGCTGAACGACATCCACCAGGACCACCAGGTTGTCGCCCTCGAGGGCCTACGCGCTTTCAAGCGCACGACCATCCTCGGCTACGAGATTCCCTGGAACAACTTCAACTTCGACTACCAGGCCTACGTCGCGCTCGACCAGGCGCACCTGGAGCGGAAGACGGCTGCGCTCGCGAAATACGCCTCGCAGCAGCACCGGCGCTACTCCGATCCGGAGTACATCTGGAACGTCGCGCGAACCCACGGCATCAACGTCAACCGTGAATACGCCGAGGTCTTCCAGGTCTACCGAGCCGTCATCTAACCCTTAACCCTTGAGAGCTCAGACCCTCGAGGATGGGCTCTAGGCCACACCTATGCGGAGCGCGATCTCCTCGGAGATTGCATGGCGGGCTCGACCGACGCTGACGGTCAACGGCCCGCCGAGCGGTGCCCGATGGTGGAGCTTGACCTGGATACCCGGGACCAGCGAGACGCTGGAGAGGTAACGAAGCAGCTCCGGATCGCCGTCGGGGACGCGCCGGATCGTGGCCTGCTCTCCCGGCTCGAGTGTGGCGAGCAAACGGAGGTCGGACCGCGCTAGGTTGAGGTCGGCGTCCGGGATCGGGTCTCCGTGAGGATCATGTGTCGGGTATCCGAGTGACTCGTCCATCCGCGCCTCGACCTCGTCCGAGAGGAAGTGCTCGAGCCGATCTGCCTCGGCGTGGACAGCATCGATGTGCACCCCGAGCGTCTCTGCGAGGAACTGCTCGAGCAGCCGATGGTGCCGGATGACCTCGATCGCCACCTTCTCGCCGGCGGGCGTCAACACCGCGCCGCGGTAGGGCTCGTGCTCGACGAGCCCTAGCGCGGTCAGCTTCTTCAGCATCGCTGTAACGGACGGCGAGGCCACGCCCATCCGCTTCGCGATCGCGGATGTCGTCGCCCGACCGCCCCCGTCCTGAAGCTTGTAGATCTCCTTGAGGTAGTCCTGAATGGACTCGCTGAGGCTCGCAGAGGAATTCAAGGCGGACTAATATACAGTTTCGACGTGGCTAAACCCTTCACTCGCCGCAGGCTCCTGATTGGTGCGGCGCCGGTGGCGGCGGCTGTGCCGATGACGAAGCTCGCCTGGGCGATGGGAGGCGAGCAGTCCAGGCACATGGGCCACGAGCACTCCGCTGCCGGACACGCGGCCATGATCGGGGACATGGTTCCGGCGCCCGGGCGCCCGGGGACGCTCGACGCGCTGACCTACCCGCCGAAGGCGCGGCCCCAGCTACCCGGCCGGGGTCGCGAGTACACGCTGGCCGCATTCGAGCGGGAGATCGAGGTGGCTCGAGGCGTGACCTTCTCCGCCTGGACCTACAACGGAACCGTCCCGGGACCGGTGATCCGCGTCACGGAGGACGACCTCCTCCGAGTCAAGCTCGTGAACGCCGGCTCGCACCCGCACACGATCCACTTCCACGGCATCCATCCCTCGAACATGGACGGCGTCTTCGAGGTCGTGGACCCAGGGAAGTCCTTTACCTACGAGTTTCCCGCTCGCCCCTACGGCATGCACCTCTATCACTGCCACTCCACACCCCTCAAGAAGCACATCCACAAGGGCTTGTACGGAGCCTTCATCATTGACCCGCCGGAGCCGCGCAAGCCCGCGCAAGAGCTTGTGATGGTGCTGAACGGCTACGACACGGATGGGGACGGGGAGAACAACTTCTACACAGTCAACGGGCTCACGTTCTACTTCGCCAAGTATCCGATCAGGGTGCGTCGCTCCCAGACGGTGCGGATCTATATCGCCAACCTGACCGAGTTCGACCTCATCAACTCGTTCCACCTCCACGGCGACTTCTTCCGCTATTACCCGACCGGATCGAGCGACGCGTTCGAGTACACGGACACGGTGATGCTCTGCCAGGGGCAGCGCGGGATCATCGAGATCGACTTTCAGAACACGGGCACGTTCATGTTCCACGCGCACCAGTCTGAGTTCACCGAGCTGGGTTGGATGGGCTTCTTCGAGGTCGTCGACTGAAGGCGTCCGAGTCGCTCTCGGCGAAGCAGAGCGGAAGTCCGGTCCGCCGCTCTGTGCTCGCGCTGGTGCCCATCGTCCTGCTCGTCGGGATCGTGTCGGCCTTCCTGGCAATGGGTGGCTCGCTCGTCAGCCTCCTCGGCCGGAATCCTCCGCAGCCGGATGTCTTCGACATCCGCCGGGTCGAGTTCAAGCCGGGACAGATACGGGTTCGGGTCACGAATCCGCAGACCGACGACCTCACGGTTGCCTCGGTGACCGTCGACGATGCGATCGTGCCGTTCGAGCTCGACGGGCCCGCCGCCCTGAAGCGGCTCCGATCGACCACGATCCTGATCCCGTACCAGTGGGTCGAGGACGACCCCATCTCGGTCGGCGTCACGAGCTCAAGCGGGATCGAGACGACTCAGGACATCGCTGCGGCCGTCGAGACACCGAGCGCTTCGCCGAGCAGCTTTTTCGGCTACGGGATCATCGGACTGCTCGTGGGGGTCCTCCCGGTCGCGCTCGGCCTTGGGTGGCTGCCCTCGCTCCGTCGTCTGTCGCGGAAATGGCTCGCGGCATTCATGTCCTTGACGGCCGGGCTGCTCGTCTTCCTCGCCGTCGAGGCACTGACCGAGGCGCTTCAGCTTCAGCAGGGGCTGCCGAGCCCACTCGGGGGAACGGGGCTCGTGCTGGTCGGGCTGGCCGTAGCGTACCTGGGCCTCGTCCTGCTCTCGCGCCGCTTCTCCTCGCAGGGAAACGGCTCCGGTGCACTTCTGGGGGGAGTCTCGCTGGCCACGCTCGTCGCGGTCGGAATCGGGATCCACAACCTGGGCGAGGGTCTTGCGATCGGCTCCTCGTTCGCCTTCGGCGAGCTGACCCTCGGCACGTTTCTGATCGTCGGCTTCATGATCCACAACATCACCGAAGGGATCGGGATCGCCGCCCCAGCCGCCGAGGGCCGAGCCGTGGGTCTCGGCCGGCTGGCCCTGCTCGCCCTGATCGCGGGCGGACCCACGATCGCGGGGGCTTGGATCGGCGGCTTCATCGCCAGCGACCTGCTCGGCGTGCTCTTCTTCGCGGGGGCTGCGGGTGCCGCCTTCCAGGTCGTGATCGAGGTCGGCCGCTACGTCGCCCGTGTCGCCCCGGCCGGACTGACGTCGCCGCACGTGATCGGCGGTTTCCTCGCCGGCCTGGTTGCGATGTACGCGACGGGGCTGTTGGCCGGCTAGTCGAGGCCTTTAGCGGGCCGGGTACAGGCGGCGCAAGAGCGCCCGCTCGGCCGGTAGATAGAACCCGGCGAGCGCGAGCGCGACCGGGTATGCGACGACGAGCCCGATCGCGAGCGGCAGCGATACGTGCGCCAGCTTTCCGAGCACCGTCAGCCCGACGGCGATGCTGACCACCGTTCCGACCCGCCGCCACTGGTACGGCACCGGGAAGAGCCGATGGGCGTTCCAGGTCATCCCCGCGAACATGAGCGTGTACGCAGCCACCGTCGCGATCGCCGCCCCGATCTGGCCGTAGGGCGGGATCAGCGCGAAGTTCAACCCGACGTTCAGCGCCGCCGCCGCGCCCGTCACGATCCAGTTGAAGCGGGTTTGCCGCGCGCGGCCGACGCCGATCACCACGACCGCGTAGCCCGCGTACGCGGTCGCCCCGAACCCGAGCAGCGCCACCACCTTGGCACCGTCGTAGAACGACGGTTTCGCCGTGAGCACGTGCACGATCCACGGCGCAAGCAGCCCGAGCGCCAGTGACAGCCACGAGCAGAGGAAGAGCAGATAGGTCAAGACGAAGGGATAGGTCCGCTTGGCCTCGCGGTCGTCCTCGATCGAATAGGCGAACGCGGGCCAGGCGAGGCGGAACGCCATCAGCAGGAAAACGATCACGGAGGCGACGCGGACGCCGATCGAGTACTGCCCGGTGACGGCCTGGCGGGCTACCGCGTCGCCCTTTGCCAGCCGGACGAGGAAGAAACGGTCGGAGAAGTTGATCGCCCAGAGCGCGAGCGCGGACGGCAACAGCGGTAACCCGAAGTGCTCCATCCGCTTGAACAGCGCCCAGTCGAACTGAAGCCCGAGCTGCTCGCGCCGGTACGCGAGCAGGCCGAGGTACGCGAAGAGCGTGCCGGTGAAGTTGCCGACGATCACGCCGAGCGCGCCCTGGTGGAAGGGCACGACCAAGAGGATCGTCGCGCCGATCGTGATCAGCACGTTCGCGAGGCTGGCGATCACGTACGACGACGAGCGCTGCTCGACGCGGAACAGCGACGTCAGCTGCCCGTAGTTCATCTGCGCCCAGAGCCCGACGAACGCCGCGCGCACGAGGTCAGTGCGGTCGCCGCTCGAGAAGAGCAGCTGCGAGATGTCCCGCGCGAAGAGCTCGCCGGCGAGCAGCCCGGCAGTCGACGCCGTCATCGTGAACCAGAACGACGTCCGAACGACCACGAGCCGGTCGGCCGGCTCCTTCGAGTCGAAGTAGAAGCGGAAGAACGCGCTCTGGGTCCCCAGCCGCAGCAAGACGGCTAGAACCGTGGCCATCGCGATAAGCGTCTCGATCGCGCCGTAGTCCGACGTGGTGAGGTAGCTCGTGTAGAGCGGAAGTAGGACGATCGCCAGGATCCGCGCCACGAGCCCGCCCAGGCCGTAGATCGCCGAGTGCCGAGCGAGGGTCAGGAGTTGGCGGAACATGCTTCCGCCGCGGGCTACCCGTCCTTCGTGAAGAGCAGCACCTTCTGGTTCCTCGGGTTGTTCCACCCTCCCAGATACCTCGCGCTCAGGCTCGTCCCTGCGCAGATCCACTCGAACGTCCCGAAGTCGTAGTGGTACGAGTCCTGGTCGACGTAGGAGACGACCTGCGGCGACTGGCGGATCGGATCGAGGTTCCGCTTGCCCTGCTCGTTCTCGTAGAAGGTGGCGTAGAACTTGCCGCCGGGAGCGAGCACCTTCTCCACGTTCATCAGGCAGCGGATGATGCTGTTGACGGGAAGGTGCGTGAAGACGGACTGCGCCCAGGCGTAGTCGAAGGTCTGGCCCAGCGCCGGGAAGTCGAAGCTCTCGTCGACGCGGAGCACCGGCTGCTTGTCGACCAGGCCGTACCGAGGGAGCTCGACTTCCCGCGCCATCTCGAGTACGCCGGCGTTCTTCTCCACACCGTAGTAATGGCCCGCTTCGAGGTAGCGGATGAAGTGGATCCCTCCGCGCAGCGGCCCGCAGCCGATGTCCAGGAAACGGTGTTCGGGCTCGAGCCCCTGGGCCTTGAGGTAGTCGAACTGGGCCTGCCCGTGCTGCTCCCACTCCTCGACGTAGCCGATCGTCCGCCGGTGCCAGTCGGGGTCGAAGTAGCGGTAGTAGCGCGAGGGGATGTGCCGCTTGACGCCGCGCTTGAGCGCGACCGGGACGAGCGGCTTCACCTTGACGAGCAGGTTCTGCATGCCGCGCGGCACGTTACAGACTCCGATAGATCTCGATCAGCTTGTCCGCGACCTTGTCGGCGTCGTGGACGCGCTCGACGTAGGTGCGGCTCGCCTGCCCGATCCGCCGCCGCTCCTCGGCCGACTCGACGAGCGGGGCGAGCGTCTCCGCGAGCGTCTCCTTGGTGGTCGGGACGAGCGGCATCTTCACGCCGTAGGCCTCTTCAGTCCGCCTGACTGCCTCGTCGTGCAGGAAGGTGAGGACGGGCTTGCCGAGCGCCATCGACTCGATTGCGAACACCCCGTACCAGCCCGCGTTCAGCTGGTCAACGACGATGTCCGCCTGCCGGTAGTGCTCGATCGCCTGGTCGTGCCGCACGTTCTCGACCACGTCCAGCTCGACCGGCAGCTGCCTGCATGCCTCGACGATCCACTCCGTGCCCTTCTTCTGCCGGCTGGTCGGCGCGTGGACGACGCGGATCGGACGGTTGTCCGGCGGCGGCGCCGGCTCGTACTTCGACAGGTCGAGCCCGACAGGGACGACGTGAGCCTCCGGAACCCAGCGAATCGCATCGTAGGAGCCGACGATCTCGGCGTCGGCGCGCTTGCCGTAGGCGAGCTCCTCCGGCGTCTTCCCGCGGATGTCCGAGCCGAGGAAGTGGAAGACGGACTTCTTGCGGAAGGCCTTCAGGATCGGGAACTGGAGCATCTTCGGGACGAGCGTGAGCCCGAAGTAGAAGTGGAAGACATCGGTGGTAGGGAGGAGCCGGGCGAGCGCGCGCAGCTGGACGAGCTGGCGCAGCCAGAAGTTGTCCGGCACGTTGAGGACGATGTCGACCTCGTAGGGCCGCAGGCGCCGCGGCTGGAAGAGGACGAGCCGCGCGTCGACTCCCTTGCGGCGCAGGAACTCGACGTTCGTCCACCCGATCGAGCCCATGTTCACCGGGCAGTGGACTACGCGGAGGGGTCTCTGCATCCGGCCTTTACTGTGCCAGGACGCGGGAGGGGTCTCTCGGGCGGAGGCGGGCTTTGCCCGCCGGGAGCCCAAACCGGTGCACGACTGCATGATCCGTGAAGGAGGGGGCCAACGGGGGAACCATGGGTTCCCCCGTTATTGGTCCCATTCCACTTGGTCGAAGTAGCGAAGCGCCCGGCGGGTCGGGCGGATCTGCTCGGCATGGTCGGCGAGCTCCTCGGCCGAGATTTCTCCGAGCGCGTGCTTGACGCCGAGATAGGGGATGTTGAGGTCCTCCTGGTAGACGATCGTCGAGATGCGCGGGTTGATCTCGATCACGTGCTCGCCGACGAGCTGGATGTTGAAGAAGTGGTCGAGGTCGAGCTCGGCGACGATCTTGCCGGCGGTCTCCATCAGCTCCGGGTCGTCGAGCGTCTCGAAGTACATCGCCAGGCCGGCCCTCATCGCCTCACGGGTTTTCGGGTGGCCGAGCGCGATCCGTCCGCCGTCGGCGATCCCGTCGATCGTCCGCTCCTTCCCGGTCGCGAGCTCCATCACGAGCAGCTCGGTCTCGTCGTCTCCGAGCAGCTCGAGCAGGTCCTCGAGCCGGAGCGCCTCGGCCACGCCGGGCCGGTTCGTGAGCAGCTGCTCACGCCGGTCGGCCGAGGCGGACAGGATTCGAAAGCCGCGCGAGCCGGAGGAGAAGATCGGCTTCAGCGTCACGTCCTCGTCCGGGTAGCCGAGCTCGCGCGCCGCCTCGGCGACCGCCTCGCCGCCGCGCACGCGCCGCCAGGCCGGGCCCTTCACGCCGATCTGATCCAGCATCGCGTAGGTCTCGGCCTTGTCGTTCGAGCGCCGAATCGCCTCCGGCGTCGCGACGAGCACGGCGGCGTCGAAGCGGCCCTTTGCCTCTGCGAGCCCGAGCAGGTCGAAGGACGACTGCGGCAGGACGGCGTCGACGTGCTCGCGGCGGCAAACGTCGAGCATCGCGTCCCCGAAGCCCGGATCCGAGCCGGCCGGAACGACGTGGAAGGCGTCGCAGAGGTGGCGCCCGATCGACTGCGCCGACATGTCCGTCGCCACCAGCCGCACTTCGCGCTCCCCGTTCTCGCGCAGCGCGCGGAGGAGCGCCGCCGTGCCCGGGGCACCGGAGGCCGAGACGAGAACGGTGATTCCCCTCACAGGTCGACGTCGTCCTCGCGCAGTTGCTCGAGCCGGCGTTCGCGCTCGGCGTCGAGCATCGCCAGCATCGTCTCGCCCATCGAATCGCCCGGATGCACCCAGATCTCCGGGTGCGTGAGCAGCTGGAGCCACGCGAAGCGGCCGGCTGCGAGCTCCTCGTGCGGACACCCGTGCCGCCACTGCTGGTTCGAGTCGGAGCGGTAGGTCTCGGGCGAGAAGAAGCGAGGCTCCATGACGTTCGCCCCGCCCTCGACCGGCTCGCTCATGTACGCCGGATCCGGGTTGTGCCAGGCCACGACCGGGTCGAAACGATCGTCCAGGCTCGCGTCCGGCCAGACCGCGTGAAGCCCGACCTGATGGCCGAGCTCGCGCATGCGCGCGATCGCCCGCTCTCCCTCGGACGAGTTGAGGTTGTAGAAGACGCTCTTCGTCATGAGGAAGTAGGTCGAGGCCGCGCCGAGCTCGTGCTCCAGCTCGGCGAGGTCGAGCGCCGCGGCGAGCGAGAGGTCGACGTCGTGCCGGAGCAGGAGGTCGCCCGGATCGGGGTCGCGGTCGAAGAACGCGAACCGGTAGCCACCGGCCTTGGCCGCCTCGATCAGCTCCCGGTAGTGATCGACGTCGAAACGGCAGCTCATTGAAAGTAACACTGTGTTACTTGGTTTGGGAGGTGGCGGGACTGCGGCGCTCTCGTCGGACGAGACGGCTTTCCTCCACCGCTTGCCCGAGGTCGAGGCGCCGCTTGGAGAAAGTAACACTGTGTTACTTGCCCCGGAAAGCGGCGGGTCCCGGTCACTCGGGCTCGACCTCCACGTCGATCAGCGTTGCCGCCGCCTCGGCGCGTTCGAGCGCCTCGATGTTCGTGTCCCCGCGGGCGATTACGAACCCCTTCCGGTCGCCGTCGCGCTGGACGGGATCGATCACGTCGCCGGGTGCAAGGTACACCTCCGCCTCGAGCACCCCGGGAAAGGCAAGGACGCGCTCGAGCGGCCCCACGGACCGGACCTTCCCGGTCGGGAGCGGCCCGGGCTCCGCGGTCAGGAATGAGATCGCGAGCGGCTGCTGGAACTGCGGGCGGACGAGCTCGTCGGGGACCTGCTCGCCGAGCGCCTGGCGGAGCGCGACCTGGACGAGGTCGACGCCGACGGCGCGTCTCGCGACCTGGTCCATCTGACCGGCGGGCACCCGCGCGGCCACCTCGAGCAGCAGCGTCTCTCCCTCCTCTGTCACCAGCAGCTGAGGGTAGGCGACGCCGTCCCGAAGCCCGAGCGCTCGGACGACGCGCGTGGCGACCCGCTCGGCCTCCTCGAGCGCATCCCCGAACAGCGTCGAGGGATAGACGTGCGCGAGCGCGACTCCGAAGCCTGCGCCGTCCGGCCGCAGCCGGTCGGAGAGAGTGACGAGCTGAGGCTCGCCGCCCCGCGCGACGACGAGCCCGTTCAGCTCGAGGCCTTCGTGGAAGCTCTCGACGATCGCCTCTTCGCTCGCCGACTCGATTAGTGCCACGTGCAGGTGGGCCTCCAAGTCGTCCACGCTTCGGAGCAGGAAGAGGCCGCGCTGCCCGGCGGAGTCCGCCGGCTTCAGCACGGCGGGCAACCCGACCGTCTGCAGCGCCTCCTTGCCCTCGTGGAGCGTGCGGACGGCGGCGAACTCGGGCTGCGCCACGCCGGCCTCGGCGAGCGAGCGGCGCATGGCGACCTTGTGCGTCATCAGGTGTGCGGTCTCGGAGCCGATCCCCGGCAGGCCGAGCTCCTCGGCGACGGCGGCGACCACCGGGACAGCGCGATCCGATGCCACGGTGACGACCCCGTTCACGGCGTGCCGTCGACCGACTTCGGCGAGTGCGGCGACGTCGAAGTCCACGACCTCGCGCTCATCGGCCTCGAACAAGCCCGGAGCCTCTGGATTGCGGTCGGCGGCGACAACCCGCAGGCCGAGCTCGCGCGCGCGCCGGATCGCACGCCGCTGGTGGCGCCCCGCACCGATGAACAGGATCGTGCTCACGCGCGGCGATGCTATCGGCCCGCTTGACATGTGACCGTTTGGTCACGTATTATCCGGACGATGGACGACGACCACGTCTTCAAGGCCCTGGCGGATCCCACCCGCCGGCTGCTGCTCGACCGCCTCTTCGAGCGTGACGGCCGCACGCTCACGGAGCTCGAGTCGCAGCTGGAGATGACCCGCTTCGGCGTCATGAAGCACCTGCGCGTGCTGGAGGAGGCGGGGCTCGTCGTCTCACGCAAGTCCGGGCGAGTGCGGTTGCACTACCTCAACCCGGTGCCGATCCGCCAGATCCACGACCGCTGGATCGACAAGTACACCGAGCACCGCGTCTCCGCGCTCGCGGAGCTCAAGACCGAACTGGAGGCATCATGAGCACCGTGAC
>DASWEE010000125.1:0-5506 GCA_036394915.1 Gaiellaceae bacterium
CCGGCGTCGAGCTCCTGCGCGAGCGCTACCGGGTCGACGTCGACGCAAACGGCGAGCTCTCCGAGCAGATCGGCGACTACGACGCGATCATCATCCGCTCCGCGACCAAGCTGACCGCCGACCTGATCGAGCGCGCCGAGAAGCTGAAGGTGATCGGGCGGGCCGGAGTGGGGGTGGACAACGTCGACGTCGAGGCCGCGACCCGGCGCGGGATCGTGGTCGCGAACGCCCCCGAGTCGACGGTGATCTCGGCCGCCGAGCACACGATCGGCCTCCTGCTCGCCCTCTCGCGCAACATCCCGCAGGCGCACGCGGCTCTCAAGCAGGGACGCTGGGAGCGCTCGCGCTACGGGGGCCTCGAGGTCGCGGACAAGACGCTCGGCGTCCTCGGCTTCGGCCGCATCGGCCAGCAGGTCGCCCGTCGCTCTGCCGGGCTGCAGATGCGCGTCGTCGCCTACGACCCGTTCGTCTCCAAGGAGCGCTTCCGCGAGCTGGGAGTCGAGCGCGCCGAGTCCCCGGAGGACGTGATGGCGGCCGCGGACTTCATCACCCTGCACCTGCCCTTGACTCCGGAGACCCGCGGCTCGATCGGCGCCGAGGCCTTTGCCCGGATGCGGCCTGGGGTCCGCCTTGTCAATGCCGCGCGCGGCGAGCTCGTGGACGAGGAGGCGCTGCTCGAGGCGCTGCGCTCCGGCCAGGTCGCAGGGGTTGCCCTCGACGTCTTCTCCGCCGAGCCCTACTCCGGCCCGCTGCTCGAGCTCGACAACGTCGTCGTCACGCCGCACCTCGCCGCCTCGACGGAGGAGGCCCAGGACCGCGCCGGCCTGATCGTGGCGGAGCAGGTGGCGGCGGCGCTCGAGGGGGAGCTCGTCACGAACGCCATCAACATCCCGGCGATCCGGGCCGAGGACCTCGAGCTGCTCGGCCCGTACATCCCGCTCGCGGCCACGCTCGGCCGCCTGGCGATGGAAGTGGCCGGCGGCCGCGTCGAGCAGATCGGGCTCACCTACTACGGCGGCCTGTCCGTCTACGACACACGCCTGCTGACGGTCGCGGCCTTGAACGGCGCCTTCCAGGGCCGTGTTGACCAGCCCGTCAACTACGTCAACGCACCGCTCGTCGCCGAGGAGCTCGGCGTCGACGTGGTCGAGGAGAAGCGCCGCTCGTCGCGCGACTTCACCAATCTGATTCGCGTCGCAGCGCGGACGAATGGGGAGGAGCTCCGCGTCGCGGGGACGACGATCGGCCGCGAGCACCGCCGCTGGCTCGTCTCGGCGCTCGGGTTCGAGCTCGAGATGGAGCTGTCGGCGCTGATGGTGTTCTTCCGCTACGACGACGTGCCGGGGGTGATCGGGAAGGTGGGGACGCTGTTCGGCGAGGCCGGCGTCAACATCGCCAACATGGCGGTCTCGCGCACGCGGCGCGGCGGCAAGGCGCTGATGGCGCTCTCGATCGATTCACCGGCGCCTCCGGAGCTGGTCGAGAGCCTGCGCAGCGGCGGCTTCGACGAGGTCCGGTTCGTGTCGCTTGAATAGCAGCCAGTGAGGCGCGAGCTTCCGACCGGGACCGTCACGTTTCTCTTCACCGACATCGAAGGGTCGACCCGGCTGCTCGAAAGACTGGGCGACGCCTATCAGCCGGCGCTGGAGGAGCACCACCGGCTCCTGCGCGACGTGTTCAACCGCCATGGCGGCGTCGAGGTTGACACCCAGGGCGACGCCTTCTTCGTCGCCTTCCCGAGCGCCGTCGAGGCTGTCCGCGCTGCCGCTGAGGCGCAGCGCGAGCTCGTCGACACCGAGCTAGCGGTCCGGGTCGGGCTCCACTCCGGTGAAGCGGCCGTGGGGGAGACCGGCTACGTCGGCGCAGACGTCCATCGTGCCGCCCGTATCACCGCGGCGGGTCACGGCGGCCAGGTACTGCTGTCGCAGGCGACGCGGGAGCTCGTCGAACAGGATCTTCCGGAGGAGCTTGGGTTGCGCGATCTCGGCGAGCACCGGCTCAAGGACCTGACGCGGCCGCAGCGGCTCCATCAGCTCTTGATCTCCGGCCTTCCTTCGCAGTTCCCGGCGCTTCGCACGATCGAGCAGCGGCCGACGAACCTGCCGGTGCAACCGGCGCCGCTGATCGGCCGCGAGCGTGAGCTCCGGGAGGCGCGCGCGCTTCTCGGGCGCACGCGGCTGCTGACGCTGACGGGGCCTGCTGGCACCGGCAAGACGCGCCTTGCGATCCAGCTCGCGGCCGACGTGCTCGAGGAGTTCGACGACGGGGCGTTCTTCGTCGGCCTCGCGGACGTGACCGATCCGGCGTTGGTCGCGCCGAGGGTCGCGCAGACGCTAGGGCTCAACGAGCGCGGGGGCGTCGAGCTCGGGGACGCCGTCGCCGACTACCTCGCGGGTAAGCGGTTGCTGCTCGTGCTCGACAATGTGGAGCAGATCCTCGGCGCCGCGCCCGACGTCAGCCGGTGGATCAGCGTGGCCGGCGAGTCGAAGGTCCTGGCGACCGGCCGCACGGCGCTCCGGCTCTCGGTCGAGCAGGAGTACCCGGTGCCGCCGCTTCCTGGAGCCGCCGCCATCGAACTCTTTGCCGAGCGTGCCAGAGCGGTGCGGCCGGACTTCGCGCTCGACGGCGACCGCACGACCGTGGCGGAGATCTGTACGCGGCTGGATTCGCTACCGCTCGCGATCGAGCTCGCGGCCGCCCGGGTCAATCTGCTTCCGCCGCCGAAGCTGCTCGAGCGGCTCGACCAGCGGCTCTCGGTCCTCACCGGAGGAGCACGCGACGCCCCGGAACGGCACCAGACCCTGCGCGCGGCGATCGACTGGAGTTTCGGGCTGCTGGAGGTAGAGGAGCAGGAGCTGCTGGTGCGTCTTTCCGTCTTCGCCGGCGGCTTCACGCTCGAGGGGGCGGAAGCGGTCTGCGACGCCTCGATAGACGGTCTCGCCTCGCTCGTCGAGAAGAGCCTGCTCACGCAGCGCGAGGGCGGCGGGGACCCGCGGTTCGCGCTGCTCGAGACGGTGCGCGAGTACGCGCGCGAGTGGCTGGAGGAGCGCGGCGAGGCGGGCGCGGTCTCGAAGCGCCACGCGGACTACTTCCTCTCGCTTGCCGAGGAAGTCGGCGCCGGGGGGCCGGACGAGGACCCGGAGCAGGGAAGGGAGCTGTTTGCGGAGTTCGACAACCTTCGCCGGGCGCTGAGCTGGTTTCGCGCTGTCGCGGACGTCGAAGGCGAGCTTTGCCTCGCGACCGCATCGCTCTGGGGGCTCTGGACGCGGGGCAGCTTGCGCGAGCTGGGAGGGTGGCTCGATTCAGCGCTCGAGCGAGCTGCTGGCGTTGAGCCGCGGCTGCGAGCCGCCGCGCTCGGGGCTTCGGCGCTCGCAGCCGCGAACCTGGGTGACGCGGAAGGCGCGCGAGCGAGCGCTCGCGAGAGCCTCGCGCTCGCGCGTGAGCTGGGCGACAAGCGCAAGATCGAGTGGGCGCTTCGCGTCCTGAGCTTCGACGAGCCGGACCTCGACGAGCGCCGGCGGCTCCTGGAGGAATGTGAGCGCCTGCTCCGCGAGCTCGGAGACGAGTCCGGGCTCGGCTGGGTTACGTATCTGCGTGGGATGGCGCTGTTGGAGGAGCGTCGCTTCGACCAGGCTCTGCGCACGCTCGAGGCGGCGGCGGCGCTCTTCAGTCGCTTGGGGAGGCGCTGGGAAGCGCTGAACGCCGAGATCTGTTCCGCGTATGCGCTGGTCGCGGACGATCGCGAGGCGGACGCGCGCCCGATCCTCGAGCGCGCGGTTGCCACTGCCGCCGAGCTGCACGCGCCTCCGACGGTCGTCGAGGTCGCCGTCGCGCTTGCCGCGGTTCGAGCGAAGACTGATCCGGCGGCTTCGGCGCGGCTGCTCGCAGCGTCCAGGACGATTGCCGACGACCGCGGCTATCCACTTGATCCACGCTATGTACTACCCCTCGCCGAGCAGGCGGAGGCTGCCCTGCGCCAGAGGCTCGGCGATCAGTTCGAGAGCGAGTGGGAGGCAGGCCGCGCGCTCTCGTTCGAGGAGTTCGCCGCCCTCGCGGTGGGAGAATCATGATCGAGCGCTGGCCTGAGCCGGTCGAGCGCGTCGCCGCCTTCGTCCGCGAGCACGGAGCGGAGGCGCGGATCGAGGAATTCACGACAAGCACTCCGACGGCGGAGGACGCCGCCAAGGCGGTCGGCTGCCGCCTCGATCAGATCGCGAAGTCGGTCGTCTTCGACTGCGACGGCCGCCCCATCCTCGCGCTCGTTCCCGGCGACCGCCGCGCCGATCCGCTGAAGGTGGCGAGGGCGGCCAGCTGCGAGCGGGCCCGGGTGGCCGGCCCCGACCGCGTCCGTGAGGTGACGGGCTTCGAGCCGGGGGCGGTCTCGCCGTTTCCGCTGCCGCAGGTGGAGCGCGTCTTCATCGATCCGAGGCTGGTGCGCCATGAGCATGTCTGGATCGGAGCCGGCTCCCCGAGCCACCTGGCTGTGCTACCGCCGGCGGAGCTCGTCCGGCTCAGCCGTGCGGAGACGGCGGACGTGTCCGAGGAGCCTCCGCTGTAAGATCATCCTGCGGTCGGACAAGGAGAGAAAGATGCAGGAGACCGAGAAGATCTGGATGAACGGCGAGTTCGTGGACTGGGCCGACGCCCGCATCCACGTCGGAACGCACGGTCTGCACTACGGCTCCGGCATCTTCGAGGGGATTCGCGCCTACGAGACGTCGAAGGGGACGGCGGTGTTCCGCCTGACCGAGCATCTGAAGCGGTTCCAGAACTCGGCCAAGGTGCTGTACATGACGCTTCCCTACTCGACCGAGGAGCTACGCGAGGTCAGCCACGAGCTGATTGCGCTGAACGGGCTGCCCGAGTGTTACCTCCGCCCGATCGCGTTTTACGGCTACAACGAGCTCGGCGTCCATCCGCGTGACAACCCGATCGACGTGGTCGTCATGAGCTGGCCGTGGGGCGCGTACCTCGGCGAGGAGGGGCTCCAGAACGGGATCCGCGCCAAGATCTCCTCCTGGAACCGGGTGGACATGAACACGGTTCCCCACGTGGCGAAGGCGACCGGCGTCTACCTGAACTCGATGCTCGCCGTCCTGGAGGTGACGCGGGCCGGGTACGACGAGGCGATCCTGCTCACCGACCACGGCCACATCGCCGACGGCTCGGGGGAGAACGTCTTCATCGTGAAGGACGGCGTCGTCTACACGCCGGACCTGTCCGCCTCGATCCTCCCCGGTGTCACGCGCGACACCGTGATCCAGATCGCGCAGGACCTCGGCTACCACGTGAAGGAGACCAGCCTGATCCGCACCGACCTCTACCTCGCCGATGAGATGTTCCTGACGGGGACGGCCGCCGAGGTCACGCCCGTCCGCTCGGTCGACGACCAGGAGATCGGGCCGCCCGGGCCGATCACGCGGGAGATCCAGTCGGCCTACCTCGACACCGTGCGCGGCCGCAGCGAGCGCTGGTCGCATTGGCTCGAGTACAGCACGCGCGCGCC